>MWEM01000021.1 GCA_002071085.1 Thermotogota bacterium ADurb.Bin062
ACATACCCCTCTTCCTGTTGCATCTTCACCCGAAAGAGCAGATCGAAAAAGTATTCCGAGAGGTCTTTCTCGATGTAACTGTCTGTTTCTATCGTTATCGATTCGGGATCGATTAACCGGACGATCTTCGGAGGCAGATAGTGCTGGATGAAGGACTTCGCCGTTTCGATATCTCCCATAACTTCTTTAAACAATTTGTCGTGCGGTTTATTTATCTTCTCCACGGGTATCCCTCCAGAATAAAGTCTCATCGGATTATACCGTAAAGGCGGGATTTTCGAAAAGGTAAAGTGCGTATAATATCGAGGTGCAACAAAAAATAGAAAGAGGAGGAGCTCCGCCTATTGTCCTTCTTACGCCACGATGCCCGTGTGGGTTATCGCGGGGTAAGTGGTTTTTACGACCCCACGATCCGTCTTTTGATTTATATACGCCGCGATGGTGCGCCTGGGAACGCCGAACTTTAGTTCGGCATGTTTTAGAAGAGTAAATGATGGTTTCGCACGGAGAACGCAGAGAACACAGTGGAAACATAAACCTGGCGTTAGCGCTCCTAAGCACCTCTCTTCTTTATAACCTTCGTGGCCTCCGTGTGAGCTTTTTTTCAAGACATGCCAACTTAAAAGTTGGCGTTCCCAGCTCACGAAGTATCGCGCCGTCGCGAAAAGAAGAAGCGCTTACGCCGCGATGAGCCCGTACAAAAGTGTATCGCGCCGTCGCGAAAAGCAGGGGCGCTTACGCCGCGATGACTACGTGGACCAAAAATCGCGCTATCGATTCTGGCCTTGTTTCTTGATGGCGCCTCATAACTTGACCCGCACGCACTTGCATACTTCCCGCCTTTTATGGTACAATCAATTGCTATTCTCGTCAATCTAATGGACCCCTTCGAGGGTCTTTTTTTCTCTTTTTTTCCTTTACTTCAGCCATTAAACCCACACACGGAAAAAACGTGCTATACTTCAATCAAATCCAAGTGGAGAGATCGCATTGAATCCGAAATGGCTGAAAGCGCTCGCTTATGGGTTTGTGGGCTATCGAATTCTCACCGTCGAATTCCAACCGGGTGGTTCGGCGGCGTTGGCGCTGGTTTTATTGCTGGTCTTCATCTCGGTATCGCAATGGCGAAGCAACTACCTCACGGCGCGACCGTTCCTGTTTTGGGTCACAGCTGTGGCGGAAGTCGCGTTCTGCGTTTACCTCTTTCACCGATATGGCGGTTTCCTTTCGATCTATCTCTTTTCGGCATTGATGGACACGACCTCCGCGTTCCGTCATCACCGTCGGGTCCTTCCCAGCTTGGCCGCGGTGGGCTTGTTCTTCGCGGTTTATTATCGGTTTTTTCCATCACAAGAGGCTTTCACCTTGTCGTTGGCGATTGCAGATCTTGTCTTGCTCCTTTTTTTTGCCGGGTTCTTGCTCTTTCTCCAGGAAGAGAAGAGTCGAAAGGTTGTCGCCCAGGAGTTGTACGATCAGCTGAGGAAGTCCGAAGACCGCTTGAAGGATGCGATTGGTGCGCTAGAACAATATTCGAGCACGATCGAAGAATTGACCTTGCTGCGAGAGCGCGCGCGCATCTCTCGCGAGCTACACGATAGTGTCGGCCATGCCCTCTCCACCCTGTCACTCCAGCTGAGGGCGATCCAAACCATCGTGGAGAAGGATGCCCCGAAAGCGAAGAGTATGCTGGACGAACTCGGGCAATTTGCACACAACGCGTTGGAAAACGTTCGACGCGCCGTTCGGGAGCTGCGACCTATAGAATTTGAGGCGTTCGAAGGGATCTTCGCCATCGAAGAGTTGGCGCGCAACTTCAGCAAACTCACGGGGATCGACACCCGTCTTCTCCTATCGCAAAACCGCTACCCGATGAACTCCGACCAAAGCCTCCAACTCTATCAGATCGTCAAAGAAAGCCTGAGCAACAGTATGCGTCACGGGAAAGCCCGCCACATCACCATCGCGCTCCAATTTTTGGAAGACCGCATCTATTCCCAGATCAAAGATGACGGAGAGGGATGCGCCCAAATCGTTTTCGGGATGGGACTCAAGGGAATACGAGAGCGAACGATGTCGCTGGGTGGAGAGATGCGCGCCTTTTCGACACCGGGGAAAGGGTTCGAGCTCGTGGTCGAACTACCGAAACGGCCGTCTATGCCCGCGTCAAAGGTGGAGTGAGATGATTCGACTTCTGATTGTGGACGATGAAAAGCTGATCTGCGAGGGGTTACGGGTGCTGATGGGGGTGTATGAGGATATTCAGGTCGTCGGGACCTGCGGGAACGGTTTGGAAGCGCTGCGTTTCTGCCGGCAGAACCCGGTGGATGTCGTTCTGATGGATATCCGGATGGAAAAATGCGATGGGGTCGAAGGGACCCGCTTGATCAAAGAGGCGAATCCGGCTATCAAGGTGGTCATTCTGACGACATTCCAAGACGAGGAGTACATCTACTCCGCCTTGTCGCTCGGAGCAAGCGGGTACTTGCTGAAAGACAGTTCCAGCGATCGGATCTACGAAGCCATACGGAGTGCGCATTTTGGGAACGTGGCCGTGCATCCCGAAATCGTGAAGCGTATGGTCAGCGCGAAGGAAACGCCGTTAGCGAAAGATAAGATCAAAAAAGCTTATCAATTGACCGACAAAGAGCTCGAGCTCATCGGGTTCGTCTGCCAGGGGCTATCCAATAAAGAGATCGGTGAAAAGCTGTTCCTCACCGAAGGAACAGTGAAGAACAACATTGGAAAGATCCTTTCCAAGCTGAACCTGCGTGACCGCACCCAGATGATCATCTTCGCCTTCCAAAACCATCTGGTAGAGTCATAGCCCAATCGTGACCTCTGGTGATGACCTAAGTCACTTCCATATCCCGCGAACGATGCCCTAGGCTACTTCCCATTCTGTGTGAAACCCTCTATAATGCGGTAAAAGATTGACACAAAAGGAGGTTTTCACGATGTACGAGATTTCTATACAGAACGTGACCAAGCGATACGACGATCAATTGGCTCTGGACAACGTGTCCTTGCGCATCGAGGAGGGCGAGATTTTCGGGTTGTTGGGCCCGAACGGCGCGGGGAAGACGACCTTGATCCATCTGCTATGTGGACTGATCGGGATGGACAGCGGGGATATCCTGATCGGAGGTCGGTCGATGAAAAAATCGCCGGAAAAACTCAAAGCGTTGATCGGCTACGTCCCCCAGGAGATCGTCCTCTTCGACACACTTACCGTGAAGGATAATCTGGAGTACTTCGGGCGGCTGTACCACCTCTCCGGAACCCGATTGAAAGAGAAGATACAATCTGCGCTCGCGATCACCGGGTTGAAAGACCACCACAAGCAGAAGGTGAAGAAGATGTCCGGCGGGATGAAACGTCGGCTGAACATCGCGTGCGCGATCCTACACGACCCCAAGATCCTGGTACTGGACGAACCAACGGTCGGAGTGGATCCCCAGTCTCGGAACCATATCCTCGAAGCCATCCGAGAAATGAACCGCACGCAGAAAATGACCGTTCTGTACACTTCTCACTATATGGAAGAGGCGGAAGCGCTCTGTGACCGACTGATGATCCTCGACCTGGGAAAAGAACTCGTACAGGGCACCAAAACCGAGATCATCAGAACGGTGACGAACGAATCGGTGGTCGAAATCTTGACGGATTACCTTCCAACCGGCATCACAGAGGCCTTTCAGGAGGTGCCGGGTGTGAAAAAAGCATCTGTCAGGGACGGAAAAATACATTTGATCGTTGATTCGAGCGATCCTATCGTCGAAAAGGCCGTTCGGCTTCTCGATGGGTTAGAGGTCAAGGTCCGCAACCTTTCAGTAGACAACCCCACCTTAGAAACGGTCTTTCTGAGCATCACCGGGAAGGCATTAAGGGATTAGGGGGGACGCATATGTTCGACAGCGTATGGAAAGCAACGGGCGCTATCTTTTCTAAAGACTTCAAAGTGATTAAAAGCCAGGGGTTTTCGACGCTCCTCCTCTTTCTCTTTCTTTTGGCGTTAGGCTTACTATATGGATTGATGTATCAGAACGTTTTCGATCAAAATATCCACTGGACACCCTTGCCCGTTTTCATCTTCGATGAGACAGGAAGTTCAGAGCCCGGCTTCGCCGAAGACCTGCTGAGCCCAGATCGGTTTCCTTTTATCGAGCTTCATAAGGCCTTTTCCAGTCTCGACTTCGAGGAAGGATTGGCAAATCAGAAAAATGCGGTCGGGCTTTTGATCAAAGAGGAGGAAGGGCAGACCAAGATCTATTGGCGCTCTGTCGGTGAGAAGAGCATAGAGAAGAACATTCTTTTCCAGGCAATCGAAAAGGGGGTAGAAGAGGCGCTATGGCATACGAGGACCTACGCGATTCTCGGGCCCCGAGCTGCGGATTTTATGACCGAGTGGGAGATCCTCGCCGCCCGCCCCCTCATACGCGAGGTTCCTCGGGAAGACATCCGGGTGCTGTCGTCGCTTGAGTACTATCTGATCTCGTTGTTCACGGGCTTCTGTATTCTATTTACGACAGAGTTCGTCCGAGATCGAGAACAAAGGTTGATAGCGCGTTCGTTTACCGCGGGTATAAGGAAGTCGACGCTCTACTGGTCGAATTTCCTGTCGAACTTCGTATTGGTTTTTGCAGTAGCTCTTGTGTACTTCACGATCGTTTTCGGGATATTCCTTCGAATTCCTGTCCCGTTGGGGCCTTTTTTTGGCGCGGTTATCGTACAGGCTATGGTCGTATCCGCCTTCCAATCGTTGTTGGGCGGAGTGTGTAAAAATCGGAAAGTCGAACTCGTCATTAGCCTCCTGGCCTTATTCACGATGCTGTATTTAGGCGGCGCCTTTTTTCCGGTGGAGGTAATGGCTTTGGAAAGGATCGCAGAGTTTATGCCAAACTTTCAGCTGTTCAAACTCTACGAGGGCCTTGTTTTAGGACATCCTGGCCTCGACGCGACGCGTTTGGGGATCCTTTTCGCCCAGTCGGCGGTGATGGCCCTCGTCGGTTGGTTCGTTTTCAAAAAAAGCGAGGTGTTATAGAATGCGACTTCACGTACTGTATGGAAACTTCCGGCGGGTGATCAAGGACCCGATACTCATACTCACGATATTTTCCCTTCCGCTTATCGGAATTCTCATCCTGTCCCTCTTGGTGCACGGTGGTGAGGTCATCCAGCAGGTTCCTGTTGGCGTGATCGACTTGGAGAGAACCCCCCTCTCAGAACACCTGATAGACAGGTTAAAAACCGATAAGAATTACGAAGTCTCACTCTACGCGGCGGACCAAGGGCAAACGCTTTTCGAAAACCGGCGGCTTGGGGCGCTTATCACCATACCGGAAGGCTTCACCGCAAGCTTTCGTACGGAAACGCCCAAAGAGATCCTGTTCAGTGTGCTGCCGACCATCCCCTCCGGAATGATCGAGGCTAGCCTGCAAGACGGTTTACGTCAGGCAGTTCGGGATGACTGGCTCCGAGGCGATACGCCGCGCCCGGACCTCGACTCCGCGGTTTCTGACAGCCCGATCGCGTTGGTGACGCCCGAACCCGAGAAAGGCTCGACGAATACGATCGTCCTGAACATTATCATTTTCATTATGATGTTTTCGGCTACCTTTATCGCGTCGGATCTCCTCCAACTCCGACAAAAGAACCTGTTGTTTCGATTTTACGCGACACCGAACTCACCCACGGGTATCGCGCTTTCGATTCTTGGATCGATGCTCGCTTTGGTTGCGTTGCATACCCTCCTGTTGTTCATCGTTGGATCGGTTTTTTCACCCGCCCCATTGATCCAGAACGATCTCTTGGGAGGGGTGATGCTCCTCGGTTCTTTCCTGCTGGTCACGCTCAGCCTCGGGGTGTTGATCGGCCGAATCTGCCGACGTCCGTCGATGATTTCAATCGTTTCCAACCTGATCATCATCCCCACAGGGGTGATCAGCGGTACGTTCGTCCCAAAAGAGTTCCTGCCGGAAGCGGTCTACAAACTGGCGGTTTTAGCGCCGCAGTATTGGGTTATCAATGGCATAGAACGCTTGAACCGCGCCGAAGGATTCCTCTCAGTTGTACCAAACACCCTCATCCTTCTCCTCTTCGCGTTTTGCCTCTTTTCCGCAGGGATATTCCGTTTTCGAGAAATGGTCAAACCTTAACATTCGAGCCCTCGATAACCGAATCAAAAACGTATCGCGCCTCGAGAAAAAAAGGGGCGCTTACGCCGCGATGCTCAGGTGAGTTATCGCGGGGTAACCAACGGGACCCCGCGATCCCTTCTTCGCTCTTCTAAAGAGGGTATCGCGCCGTCGCGAAAAGAAAGGACGCTTACGCCGCGATGCCTACAAGGTTATCGCGGGGTAAGTGGTTTTTACGACCCCGCGATCCCCACCCTTTGCCATTTTTTCCTCTGTGTTCTCCGTGCCCTCTGTGCGAACCCTGTTTTTTGATCTTCGGAAACGAATGAACGGGGTATCGCGCCGTCGCGAGAAGAAGGGACGTTCACGCCGCGATGCTCAGGTGGGTTATCGCGGGGTAACCAACGGGACCCCGCGATTCGCCTTTTGCCCTTCTCAAAAATGTATCGCGACGTCGCGAAAAATCGCGCGATTGATTCCAACCTTGTTTCTTGATAGCACCCCATAACTTGACAGGCACGTCTTTTTTGTATTTCTCGAGTTTTGGTATATAATTAAGAGCGGGAAACGCAAAATGCCATTGTGATTCCATTCTTATTTCTTCTGTTCAGTCGTCTTTTGTGTGGGGTCAACTTCTCTTATCCAACAGCCGGAAAGATTCGGCCAGAAGTGTCGAGCTGCTTAGTCATACCTGTTTTTGTGCGTCACCGTTTGAAATGTGCCTTAGGCGCTCGGGGCGCTATGATTTTTAGAGAAATAATCCTTTATTCTTTTAGGAATCAATCCCATTTTGGAGGTGTCAGTATGAAGAAAGTATGGATCACGTTACTCGTCACGGTCCTCGTCTTTTCTGCGATAGGTATGGCGAAGACCAAAATTACCTACTTCGGGGACAACGACCCGAATTCGGCTGAGGCCATTTTGACAAGGCTGTTCAACAGCTCTCAAGATGAAATCGAAGTCGAATTCCTGCTGCAGTCCTGGTCTACAGACGACAAACACACCGCGCTCGTCACCCGCTTTGGGGCAAAAGACCCCAATCCGACCGTCTACTTGGGTGACGTCATTTGGCCCGCAGAGTTTGCCGCAGCCGGATGGGCGTTGGACCTGACCCCTTATTTTCCGAAGTCCGAACAGGATAAGTTCCTGCCGGGAACGATCAAATCGGCGACCTACCTTGGTAAGATTTACGCGATTCCCAGTTTCACCGATGGCGGTCTGCTGTACTACCGCACCGACCTGTTGGAAAAATACGGTTATAAACCGCCGACCACCTGGGAAGAGCTGAAAACGATCGCGGCGACCATCGCGAAGAAGGAAGGCATCGATGGCTTCGTCTTCCAAGGCGCCCAGTATGAAGGCTTGGTCTGTGACGCCGTCGAGTTCATCGCCGCGAATGGCGGGGAGGTCATCGATGGCAACGGGAACGTGAAAGTGAATAGCCCCGAAGTCATCCAGGCGTTGGAGTTCATGAGAGAACTGATCACTTCCGGCGCTGCCCCCGACAAAGTGTTTACCTTTATGGAAGAAGACGCCCGTATGGCCTTCCAGCAAGGGAACGCGGTCTTTATGAGAAACTGGCCTTACTGCCACTCTCCTTCCAATATGGCTGGAGACCAATCTGCGGTTAAAGGAAAATACGGAATGATCCCGATGCCGAAAGGTCCGAAAGGATCCGGAGGCGCCGCGACGCTTGGCGGTTGGATGCTCTTCGTGAACCCGTTCGCTTCGAAGGCAGAACAGGCCGCTGGCGTGCAGTTCGCGAAGTTCATCACGTCGGAATCCGCGCAGATCATACGGAATTTGGTGGCCGGCAACGCGCCCACCCGCATCGCCGTCTACTCGAATCCCACGGTACTGAGAGCCAACGCGATCGTCGAAACTCTGTATCCGATTATGATCAACGCCGTTCCGCGACCGGTTACTCCGTTCTACGCCCAAGTCAGCAACGCGCTTCAGGAAGAGTTCCACGCCGTCCTGACCGGCAAGAAAACCGCCGCCGATGCGGTCAAAGCCTTAGAAAGAAAGATCAAAGAGATCTACGAGTAGTCTGTACATTACGTTTTTTCCGGCCCTTGAGAGGGCCGGATTTTTTTCGGAGGTGTTTGGACCTTGAGAAAACGCTATTCTAGAGAAAAACAAGAAACGCGGATGGGCTTGCTCTTCTTGCTTCCGTCGCTGATCGTCATCGTTCTGATTACCTTCCTCCCGATCGGCCAAACCTTCTATCGCTCCCTGTTCCGCTGGGATATCAAATTCGAAAGCAGACAATACTTTACGGGACTCACCAACTACACTGCAATATTCCAAGGCTTGGTCAATCCGGACGAAGCGCTCAGCTGGACCGTCAGTTTCTGGCATTCCGCCTGGGTCACCTTCCTGTTCACGGTGGTTGCGGTATCGATAGAAACGGTGCTGGGGCTGTTGATCGCCCTGATCATCAACCGCGAATTCCGGGGTAGAGGGTTGGTGCGCACAGCGACCTTGGTTCCGTGGGCGATTCCGACAGTCGCCTCGGCTCAGATGTGGCGGATGATGTTTTCCAGTCAGGGTGGGGTGATCAACGATATAGCGAAAAAACTGGGTTTGATCACCGACTATGTGAATTTTCTAGGAGACAGTACGACGACGGCTTTTTGGTCGATGGTCACCGCCGATGCCTGGAAAACCACCCCGTTTATGGCGCTTCTGCTTTTGGCGGGCCTACAGACGATCCCTTTGCAACTGTATGAAGCCGCGCGGGTCGACGGCGCTTCGAAGTGGCGGCAGTTCTTCAGTATTACGCTCCCGATGCTCAAACCCAGTTTACTGGTCGCTTTGATCTTTCGGACCCTCGACACCTTTAAGGCCTTCGATATCGCGCAGGTGTTGACCGGAGGGGGACCGGCTTCCGGAACGGAATTGTTGTCCCTTTTCAACTATAAATTGATGATCCAACAAGGGCAGCACGGCCGTGGGAGCGCGGTGGCGATTATGCTGTTCGTCTTTACGATGCTGATTGCCGTCTTTTTCATTAAAGTCCTCGGCGCCGATCCTTACGCCTCAAAGGGAAGGGAATTGAAATGAAGAAGCGGTGGATCCCCCGTTTATTGCTGACCTTGGCCGTGATCGTGATCATCGTCTTCATGTTTTTCCCTTTCTATTGGCTGTTCATCATGTCTCTGAAAGGGGATCTCGATCTCTATAAAATGCCGCCGGACTGGATCGCGAAGAATCCGCGCTGGGATAACTATAAAACGATCTTCACCGACCACAATCTCGGTCAGAACCTGCAGAACTCTTTCGTGATCGCCTTTTCTACCACGCTCATCAGCGTGTTGATCGGGAGCTGGGCGGCCTACGCGTTGGCCAAGTTCCGTATGCGTTTTAAAAGCCTCATCTTGGGCATCGTCTTGGCGGTTTCGATGTTTCCCGGAATCGTCGTCGTCTCGCCGCTCTATATGCAATTTTCGGACTTGAAGATCATCAACACCTATTGGGCGCTGATCTTGCCCTACCTGACCTTTTCATTGCCGATGACTATATGGATTCTCCAATCCTTTTTCAAGCAAATCCCCGATGCCTTAACCGAAGCGTCTGTCATTGACGGGGCGGGCCCGATGCGTACGCTATTCCAAATCCTCTTCCCGTTGGCAGCCCCCGGCATCTTCACCGCCTTCATCCTCACGTTTATCGGCGCGTGGAACGAGCTGCTCTTCGCTTCGATCTTCATCACCGACTATCGAAAGTTCACCGTTCCCCGCGCGTTGACACTCTTTTCAGGTCAGTACACCTCCTCGTGGCAATTGATAGCCGCGGCGAGCGTGGTGATCACCTTACCCTTGATCGTGATGGTACTATTGCTTCAGAAATGGATCGTCGCCGGGTTAACGGCCGGCGGAGTCAAAGATTGACGAAAGGAGAGCCCGAGATGGACAAGCCCTGGTGGAAGGGAGCGGTTATCTATCAAATCTATCCGAGGAGTTTCAAAGATGCGAATCAAGATGGGATCGGCGATCTCAAGGGCATAACCGAAGAGTTGGATTATATCCAAGAATTAGGGGTGGACGCCATTTGGCTTTCTCCGATCTTCAAATCCCCGATGAAGGACTTCGGTTATGACATCAGCGACTATCTGGAGATCGATCCGATCTTCGGAACGATGGCCGATTTCGACCGTCTGTTGGATGCGGCGCACGAACGCGGGATCAAGGTGATCCTGGACCAAGTCTACAACCACACCTCCGATCGGCACCCGTGGTTTGTGGAATCGCGCGCTTCGAGAGATAATCCAAAAGCCGATTGGTACATTTGGGTGGATGGAGAGAAGGGGCAAGCGCCGAACAACTGGCTTTCCTACTTCGGCGGAGGGGCGTGGGAATGGGAGGAAGCGCGTCAACAGTACTATTTGCACCTCTTCGTGAAAGAGCAACCGGATCTGAATTGGCGTCATCCCGATGTCCGGAAACAGGTGATGGATAGCATCCGGTTCTGGCTGGACAAAGGGGTGGACGGCTTTCGATTCGATGTGGTCAACCTGTACTACAAAGACGAGCGGTTGCGAGACAATCCGACAAAATATCCGGACGAACCGATCGCGTTTAATCGTCATCATCATCTCTACACGCGCGACAGGCCGGAGACGGAGGGCGCGATCGAGGAGATACGGGAGCTGATGGACCGCTATAAAGACCGGGTTTCTATCGGTGAGGTGGCAACCGAGCTGGGGCAGGCGCAGTACTTCGCTTATACACGGCCGAATCGCTTGAACCTGGCCTTCAATTTCGATTTCAAAGAGCTGCGGCCCTTCGCGGCCAAGACTTATGTCGAACACATCAAGCTCAACGAGGCGGTGTTTCGGGACTTTGCCTGGCCGAGTTACGTGCTGGGTAACCATGACTCAAAACGGTTTCTGTCCAAATTGGGTGAAGGCGAAGACGCCGTGCGTAAGGCGAAGGTCCTCGCCGCTCTACTTCTGACGCTGAGGGGAACGCCGTTCGTTTATTACGGTGAAGAGATAGGAATGCGCGAAGCCGTGATCCCGTACGAAAAGATCGTCGATCCGCAAGGCAAAAACCTGTGGCCGAACAACGTCGGTCGAGATGGATGCCGAACACCTATGCCCTGGAACGCCTCTCCCCATGCGGGGTTCTCTCAGACTGAGCCTTGGCTCCCCATCGGAGAAGACGCGCGGGAAGTGAACGTCGAACGGCAGAAAGCGGAACCGGGTTCGATGTTCCATTATTATAAGCAACTCATACGTATCCGGAAAGAATCCGAGGCGCTGCGATTCGGTCGGCTGGAGCTCCTGGACACGAAAGATCCGGCGTTGATGGGCTTCTTCAGGATCGGCGAGTCGGAACGGGTCTTAGTTCTCCTCAATTTCGAAGACCGCAAGGTCGTATTGAATTTGAAAGGCTTTGGTGTCGAGGTTCGGCGTTACATAGGAGGCACAACATCGCGCCCCGAGCGCTTCAACGCAGCTTCCACCTCTTTGGAGCCTTACGAGGCGGCGATTTTGGAAGTCAGCTGAAAATTACGCGTTCGAAAGGTATTCTGTCTTACGCAAACCATAGCCAGATACCCAAGGCGATCATCAGAAGACCGCTGATTGCTTTGAAAACTTTGGCGCTCTTTTCGGTCATCTTATACTTCCCCAACGTCACCGAAAACCCGACGACGATCAGCCACAAAGGAAAGATGTAGGCGATATTGTAGAGAACGAGGTAGAAATACTTCGCGCCGATGGCGATTTTCCGTTCTGTCAGTATTTTCGAGAATAACGCCGGTAACCCCATCGTACAGGTGAGTTCGATCAAATTGACGAATAGGGCTAAAGCAACGGTCAGCGCGATCGCCAGCAGCGTGCTTCGTGTTTGGATGATCTTTCGCACGCGTTGATACAGCTTCGGCTTCTGTTTTTCGGAGATCATCAGAGAGACCCCTTTTTTGAAGAAGAAGACCTCTTTCAAATTGATGAGCCCCATACCGATCGCTACCACCGAGAGGATCCAGGTGATGATCCGGTGCATCCCGATGAGGGAGAAGAAGTTGAACCAGGCGGACATAAAGCCGAAGTAAACGACACCGGAGGCGATGACGAAGACCGAACCGATCAGAAGCATTCGCTTGCGCGATTTAGCCGTGGAAAGCAGGCTGAGCAGGAACATCAACACCCAGAAAGCGCAGGGGTTGAAGCCGTCGAGCAGACCGATCAGGATGGTCAGGAAGAACAAAGGCGAGCTCCGGTCGATCTTGCCAAACAGGGGAAGCGTGATGGTGTTGTCGGACGAGACTGGAGCGACACCATAGGCGGTGATGATGGCTCTGAGGATTTCGTCTGGCATTGTCGTGCGGTCAAACCCCGAAAAGGCCTCCCGGCCTACGAAAAGAATGGGAATTCCGGTGAACCGGGTATCGTAAGCAGCGAAAAAGGATTCGAGGATGGAAGCGTTGGCGGCGTCACGGCTGATTTCGTAGGCGTTCATTAAAAGACGGGGATCAACGGATTGGTATTGGTCATAGAGCGCCCGGTTGACCGTGTACCCTTCGAACTCCTCATAGGCGTCCGAGTCGACCAGCGTGTTCAAAAACGCTCGGAGCTCTTGGCAGTGACGACAATCGTCACCGTAAAAAAGGTATAAAAATACCCGCCCGTTCTCCGGCTCTCGCCGAATTTGAACTGTTGAGTCCGTATGGACATCGAGCCCTTCCCCCAGAATATCGAGGAGACTGCATCCCCCGGATTCTTCCGCGCACGGATCCTCGATTTGCCCGAGGCAGAAAGACAAAGATGCGAACGATAAGAACAGAATGACCCATAGGGCCGCGAGGTAGGGTTTAAGGCGCTTTAACGAGTAAATTGAGCGGGACTGTGGGATTCGCGGCCGCAAACTCCTGAACCTCCTGGACACTGGTATTCAACAGGATATAATAACCCATCCAGTCGTATGTGGGAAAGAGTTTGGCGAACTCGCTGAAGGTCACCGTCCGAACATTCGGTAACGTAGCCGTCAGCAGCGTCGCTTCCTTAGACGTGACCGATCGAATCAGCCGAACCGGTTGGGACATCGCGGGGTTCATTACCGAGCGCAACGAAGTCACGTACGACTCATAGCTCAGATACCGTTCAACCGAACCGACGGTTTGAAATTGGGAATCCAGCAGAAAGGTTCGCGGAATCGCAGAGACGTGGAATTTTTTCGCCGCGATATCGTAGTAGCTCAACGTCTCGTACTGCGTAATATCCGGGTTTAAAAATACATCGAAAGGAAAGCGGGCATAGAAATCTTTTTCCGCCTCCGCAACGATGACGATGTGATTCAACCGCAACAAGTTCGCTAATTCCAGAGTCGCCAGGCCTTCCGCCTTCAATTGGGTGCAAGAAGGACAGCTGGGGCGCGTAAAGATCAACACGACCCCCTTCTGAGTTAACGCGGCGACCTTCAGCCCGTTTTCGATCTCGTTGTACACCGCGTAATCCTGGAATTGCAACGCTAAGAGAGAAGTACACACAAATAGGCCGACAATAAAAGAGAACAAAACCCGACTCATCCGAATAGCCTCCTTCGAAAGCGTGGCGCGTATTCGTACGCGTGAACGCGTGTACGCGAATTATACCATAGATTTCCGAGTCAATAGGGGGCAGTGAGGGTCAAGTTATGAGGCGCCATCAAGAAACAAGGCCAGAATCGCTCGCGCGATTTTTAGTCCATAAAGCCATCGCAGCGTAAGCGTTTAAGGGTTCTCGGAAGCTTCCAGAAAAGCAAAAAAACATGCCGAACTAAAGTTCGGCGTTCCCAGGGCGGATCGCGCGGCTTCGTGGGCTGGGAACGCCAACTTTTAAGTTGGCATGTCTTGAAAAAAGTTCATACGGAGACGGCGGAGGGCTTATAGGAGAGAGATGTTTGCAAGAGTCAACACCAGGTTTATATTTTCTCTGCGCTCTCTGTGTCCTCTGTGCGAAACCCCGGCTTTAAACCATGCCGAACTAAAGTTCGGCGTTCCCAGAGCGCATCGCGGGGTCGCAAACTACACTTACCTTGCGATAACCCCACAGGCTCATTGCGGTGCCCCGATGGTCATCGCGGCGTAAGCGCTTCTTCTTTTCGCGATGGCGCGATACGCTTTTGTACGGGCTAATCGCGAGGCTTCATCAGTATCGCGAGACTTCGTGGGTTTCCGAAGTCAGCCCGCTGGTTATCCCGCGCTTACCCCGCACGGGCATCGCGGCGTAAGCGCTTCTTCTTTTCGCGACGGCGCGATACGCTTTTGTACGGGCTAATCGCGAGGCTTCATTAGTTTCGCGAGACTTCGTGGGTTTCCGAAGTCAGCCCGCTGGTTACCCCGCGATAAACGTCGTTGTCTTCGCAAGTTCGTAAACTACACTTACCCCGCGATGAACCTTGTAGTTATCCCGGCGTAAGCGTTTAAGGGTTCTTGGAAGCTTCAAAAAAAGCAAAAAACATGCCGAACTAAAGTTCGGCGTTCCCAGAGTGGCGTTCTGAGGTGCTCTAGCAAACGAAAAAAACCCTGCCGAACTAAAGTTCGGCGTTCTCAGGCGCTCTTTTACGAGGTTCGTGTTATAATTTTTTATTGATGAGCGCATCGGAGGGGCTATGTTTGACATTAAGGGTTACATATTCGATTTGGACGGGGTCATCGTTGATACGGCCCGTTTTCATTTTTTAGCTTGGAGAGAAACCGCGCGAGAATTGGGGTTTGAACTGACCGAGCGCGATAACGAGCGGCTAAAAGGGGTGAGTCGGATGGAATCGCTCGAGATCATCCTCCGATTGGCCGGCATTCATTTGGACGAAGAGCGTAAATGGGCTTTCACCGAGAAGAAGAATACACGTTACCTGGAGTGGGTCGACACCCTTCGGCCTTCGGACACCTTACCCGGCATCGCCGACTTCCTCCGGTCTCTTAAGGAAGCCCACAGGCCCGTCGCACTGGCCTCCGCGAGCAAAAACGCCCGGCGGGTCATCTCTCTGCTGGAGATCGCCTCGCTGTTCGATGCGGTGATAGACGGTTCGATGATCGAAAAGACCAAACCAGACCCCGAGATATTTATCAAAGCCGCCCAAGCGCTGGGAATTCGCGCCTCTGAGTGCGTCGTTTTTGAAGACGCCCAAAACGGGATAGAGGCGGCAAAAGCGGCAGAGATGACCGCTGTCGGTGTGGGGTCTCCCGAGCACCTCGGAGAGGCGGATTTGGTGATTCCCGATTTCTCTCCTTCGCACATCTATCTCTTAAAACAGAGGGGGATCGTCAGATGAATGAGATCGTCTTTACCGAAGACCACTGGGATCCGTCAATTTATCCGTTGCACGAAACGCTTTTCGCGCAAGCGAACGGATACTTGGGGATCAGAGGGAGTTTTGAGGAAGGGTTCGCGGGGCCTTCTCCCAAAAGCGTCCGTGGAACCTATATCAACGGGTTTTATGAGAATGAAAAGATCCTTTACGGGGAGTCCGCTTTTGGATTCGCGAAAACGAATCAGATTATGCTCCATATTCCGGATGCCACACGCCTTCGTTTGACGGTGGATGGTGAACCCGTCTTCATCGACACAGGGCGGCTATGGGCCTACAAGCGAGTGTTGTCTCTGGCGGATGGGGTACTAACTCGAACAATGGACTGGGAGTCGCCTCTAGGAAAACGGGTTCTCTTCCGCTTTCGTCGGTTCGTATCCTTGCAGGACCCTCACCTGCTGGCGATGCATCTGACGCTGACACCGATCAACTTTTCCGGGGCGATAGAACTCGTTTCTCTCATCGACGGAAACGTCCGGAATATACAGAACGAAGATGATCCCCGTGTGGGAAGCCAGTCAGAGGGGCTTTTCTTAGAACCGATTTCATCGGCCGGCTACGCGAAAGAGGGCTTGGCCATCTCTGTGTTTCGAACGCGCCACTCGAACCTCACCTTAGGCTGTTCCATCCACCATCTGTTGTCTCGAGAACCGGCTGAGGCTCCCGAGGTCACGTGCGAGAATCGGCAAGCCGCCATCCGATATGTCCTGCTCCTCGATCCAGAGCAAGAAGCGTCGTTGACGAAATTCGCGTGCTACACCACCTCACAGGAGACGCCGGTCGAAGAGATCGACCGGTTTTTGCGGCAGAAGGGAGCCCACGCGCTCCAAGAAGGATTTGACGCGTACGCGGCTTCTCAAGGCGAAATCCTGTCCCGTTACTGGCGTGTTGCCGAGGTGAAGATTGAAAATCAGCCTGAGGTCGAGAAGGCCATGGCTCTGAATCAGTTTCACCTGTACCAATCCACGGGGAAGGACGGAAAAAGGAACGTCGCTTCGAAGGGGCTGACCGGCGAGGGATATGGGGGTCATACCTTCTGGGACACGGAGATCTATATGATCCCGTTTTTTATTTTTCGTGAGCCAAAAATCGCCCGAAAGCTCTTGGAGTACCGCCACGGCCTTCTTCCCTTCGCTCGGGAGCGCGCGCGTACCTTGGGGCATCGACAAGGCGCCCTGTATCCGTGGCGAACGATCGCCGGAGAAGAGTGCTCTGCCTATTATCCGGCAGGCACAGCGCAGTATCATATCAATGCCGACATCGCCTACGCAATTCGGCAGTATTGGGAAGTGACTGGCGACGACGACTTCCTCGTCAAGAAAGGCGCGGAGATTCTCTTCGAAACCGCCCGGTTATGGAGCGATCTCGGGCATTTCAACCCGGAAAGGGGCGGCCAGTTCACTATCGAGGGCGTGACCGGTCCCGATGAATACACCGCCGTCGTGGACAACAACTACTACACCAACCGTATGGCGCAGACGCACCTCTTGTTCGCCGCGCAGACGGCGGATTGGCTGGAACGGCGGTTCCCTTCGGAGTACGAGCGTCTGACACGTGTCCTGGGGATGTCGGAGGAAGAACCGCGCGATTGGCGTGAGAAAGGCCGACGGATGTATTTTCCTCCCATAGACAGTCGAGGAGTCACACCTCAAGATGACAGTTTCCTCGCCAAACGGCGATGGGATTTTTCGGGGACGCCGACGGAGAACTACCCCTTGCTGTTACACTACCACCCGCTCGTGATCTATCGGCATCAGGTCTGCAAGCAGGCGGATGTGGTGTTGACGCACCTACTGGCCGGGGAAAGGGTGAGCGTGGAGCAGAAGCGACGCGACTTCGATTACTACGAGCCCTTAACCACGCACGACTCCTCCCTTTCTCCTTGTATTTACTCGATATTGGCCTCTGAAGTCGGATATCCAAACAAAGCCCAAGACTATTTCTATCGAACCGTATTCTTAGATATGCACGACCTCCACTGTAATACTGTGGACGGCGCGCATATGGCAGCGATGGCCGGTTCTTGGATGGCTCTGGTTTTCGGCTTCGGTGGGTTGCGAGTCAACGAAGGCAAACTTCGCTTTCACCCGACCGTTCCTCCAGCTTGGAGCGGATATGCGTTCAGATTGTACTACCGTCGCGCCATACTGGAAGTCCGCGCGCGCTTTTCAGCGGTGACCTATGAGCTGGTCGAGGGAGAAGGTATCGAACTCGTTCACCGAGAGATGCCGGTTTCCCTAACGAGCGAGAATCCGAAGCGTTCTCTATGAAATAAGAATAGAGGCGCCGAGGCGCCTCTATTCTATGTCGTACTCTTATGAATGTCCTAACGCGTTAGTCCAGCGAATAGCGATTGGCGCCAAGAACCTTTGGCAGTAAGAACATCCCGCCGATAAAAATGACCAGTGCGGCGGCCCAACCGAAAATCATATTGTTCGTCAGCCCCGCGAACAGGAAGCCCACACCTGCGCAGGCGGCGATGAACACGGCATAGGGGATTTGCGTGGCTACGTGTTCGAGATGGGGGCAAGAGGCGCCGATAGAGGACAGAATCGTCGTGTCGGAGATCGGGGAACAGTGATCACCGAAGATCGCTCCCGCCAGAACGCCTCCGACGCTGATCAACGCCGCGTTCATCAACGCAGCTCCTGTCATTCCGAGGTTTTGGGCTAAGGATACGGCGATCGGCATAGTGATAGGTATCATGATCGCGAAGGTTCCCCAGCTGGTACCGGTGGAGAAGGAGATAAGGCAAGAGAGGGCGAAGACGATCAACGGGAGCAACGCCAAGGGGAATCCTCCATTCACGACGACTTCGGACAGATAGGTGGAAAGGCCTAAACCGTCATCCGCCGGAGCATTTTTAATTAGGCTACCGATCGTCCAAGCCATCGCCAAAATAACGATCGCCGGCACCATCGATTTGATACCGTCTACGATGCCATCGGCGGCCGTTTTGATGTTCAAAAGTTTGCGGATGGCGAAATAGACGTACGTGATGAACAAGGTGGCGACAACGGCGTAGAAAAGGGCGACGGAAGCGTCCGTGTTGTTAAAGGCTTCCCCGAGGGTCATCGACCCGACGGCCTGTCCAAAGGTCGTGATCGTTTCGCCGTCGATCGCGCTCATATACGTCGTGACCGGGAAGAAGACTATGGCCAACACGATCAACACGATGATAGGAAAGAGCATATCCATCGGTTTGGAGGCGAGTTTTCCCACCTCTTCTTCCACGTTCCCCGAGACGGGTCCGTACGTCTTTTCGTCGTAGAGCCCCTTCCCTTTTTCCGCACGCAGCTCGCTACGCAGCATAGGCCCGAAATCGCGCTTGGTGACGGCGATGAGGGCCACCATCACCAATGTCAAAATCGCGTACAGGTTAAACGGAATCGATTGGATGAAGAACGAGAATTCCGAGACCCCTAATGAGCCGAATCCGTCGGAATCTCGGACCAAGCTCATCACGGTGACAACCCAGCTGGAAATGGGGGCTAAGATACACACTGGCGCGGCGGTCGAATCGAGGATATAAGCCAACTTCGCGCGCGACACCTTTTTTTCGTCGGATACCGGTTTCATCACGGTTCCGATGGTCAAGGAGTTGAAGTAGTCGTCGATGAAGATCAGAAGTCCGAAAACCCACGTCAAAAGCAAGACTCCGGTTTTCGTTTTGACCTTCGACGAGGCCCATAGCCCAAACGCTCGCGCCGCCCCGGTCTTCGCCAACAGCCCGATCAAGGCGCCCAACAACGCGCAGAACAACAGGATGCGGATGTTCCATCCATCGGCTAAAGAATTCGCGATACCATCCGTGAGTTTCATGATTGCGATGATCGGATTTCCGCCCGCCAAGATCAGGGTTCCAGAGAAGATGCCCAAGAACAGAGAAAGGATGACATCTTTGCTTAGAAGCGCCAATACGATCGTGATCAAAGGCGGCAGAAGTCCCAGAATGCCATAATGCTCCATCTTACGTACCCCCTTATAGTATGAAGTGCACTGACTCTTAACCCCTGTATTCTTAAAAATGAGACTCGGCGAATTATACCATTTTTTACGTTTTTCTATATCCAAAACGTGTGGGAATAATATCGAGGCGTTCCCAGGGGGTTCACAAGAATCTTTTCTCCGTGCCCTCTGTGCCCTCAGTGTGACCCTGTTTTTCAAAACATGTATAAAAGCGTATCGCGCAGTTGCTGAAAGAAGAAGCGCTTACGCCGCGATGGTGCGCCTGGGAACGCCGAACTTTAGTTCGGCATGTTTTAGAAAAGTAAAAGATGGTTTCGCACAGAGAACGCAGAGAACACAATGGAAACATAAACCTGGTGTTGACTCTCGAAAACACACTTCTTCTTTGTGACCTCCGTGCCCTGCGTGTGAGCCCGGCCTTATCTTTAAGACATGCCAACTTAAAAGTTGGCGTTCCCAAGCGTATCGCGCCGTCGTGAGAAGAAGGGCCGCTTACGCCGCGATGGTGCGCCTGGGAACGCCGAACTTTAGTTCGGCATGTTTTAGAAAAGTAAAAGATGGTTTCGCACAGAGAACGCAGAGAACACAATGGAAACATAAACCTGGTGTTGACTCTCGAAAACACACTTCTTCTTTGTGACCTCCGTGCCCTCCGTGTGAGCCCGGCCTTATCTTTAAGACATGCCAACTTAAAAGTTGGCGTTCCCAAGCGTATCGCGCCGTCGCATAAAGAAGGGGCGCTTACGCCGCGATGACTACGTGGACTAACAATCGCGCGATCGATTCTGGTCTTGTTTCTTGAGTACACCCCATAACTTGACACACATCCCTTCTGAAGCCCGCCATACCTTTATGGTATAATACCGCAAGGCTTATACAAAGGCACAGGCAGTTCTTTTTCGTCAGGGGGCGCGGTGTGTGAACGACTATTTGCTTCGGTATCAAGAATGGCTTGAAAAGAGCGCGGGTTGGGTTCGCGAGGATTTGGAATCGTTGAAGTTCTTACCCTCCCGGGACTTCGAAGAGCAGCTTCGCGAGCGGTTTGGCCTTCTCGCCGACTTCGGCACGGGCGGGATTCGGCAGATCGTTCGCGCCGGCACGAACGGGCTGAATGACCCCTGGGTCATACGGGTTTCTTTGGGGCTTTCTCGGATGGTGAAAAGCGCGATCATCGCCTATGACACCAGGCACCGTTCGCGCTATTTCGCTTTGCTGGCCGCTAGGACCTTGGCGGCGCAAGGAGTCAGAGTTCTCGTGTTCGACGAGCCGGCGCCGACGCCTGTCCTTTCTTTCGCCATCAGACGGTTGAAAACCCAGTCGGGCTTGGTCATCACCGCCAGCCATAACGAACCGGCGTACAACGGCATCAAGGTCTACGATAATCGTGGGGTGCAAATGGTCCCGAGCCGGATTGAAACCCTAAAAACGCATCTCGAGTCCTTCGGTTTCTTCGAGAGAGTCCCGGAAGCCTATGCCTACGACTTCCTCGGGGAGGAGATCAAAACCGAATACCTGAAAGAGGTGAGCCGGGAAAACGCGCCGTTCGACCTACCCGACGGGCGAAGGCATCTGATTTTGTACACGCCGTTGCACGGAACGGGCGGCGCCTACATTCCTCCCCTGCTGGATCGCTTCGGTTTCGATTGCCGAGTGGTCGAGAAACAGAGTCGGGCGGATCCCACCTTCTCCACGGTGAGATATCCGAATCCGGAGGATCCGGAGGCTTTCGGGTTGGCGCTTACACAAGCCAAAGGCATGCACCCGATGCCGGAAATGATCTTGGCGACCGATCCCGATGCCGACAGAATCGGGGTCTACCTTTTAGAGAACGATTCCTACCGCCCCTTAAGCGGGAACGAGATCGGGTTGCTCCTGACCGATTTTTTAGTGCGCGCCACGCCCACCCACCCCGAAAGAACTGAAGACCGAACCCGAGTCCTCCTCAAAACCATCGTGACGTCGGACAGCGTGAAACCCTACGCGCTCAAGAACCGTATAGAGGTGATCGAAACGCTGACCGGTTTCAAGTTCCTGGGAGATCGAATAGAAGCCATAAACGGCGAAAACAAGGAATTTTTGGCCGCTTACGAAGAGAGCTACGGCTTTTTGCACGGAGATCACGCCCGGGACAAAGACGCCCTTTCCACCGCGCTCCTGTTAGGCTTGCTGTTGAGGAACCTGGGGAGCGCGTCGAGAATGATAGATCGACTGCAGGAAATCTATCGAGAATTCGGTTTCTATCGTGATAGCGCGGAGACACAGCGATTCGAGGGGTCGGAAGGTGCCCGTCGGATCGAAGAGTTTATGAGTGCTCTGCGAGCGGCCGACCCACATCGTTTGTTTTCATTGCCCGTGGAAGCGGTCAGAGACTATAACGTGGAGGTCGACCCCCTATGGAGGGCGGACGTGTTTCTCGTCCGGTTCAATCAGGGGATGAAGGCGATCTTTCGCCCTTCCGGAACCGAAACGAAGCTCAAGATCTATTTGTCCGCTGTTGGAAAAACCCAGGAAGAATGCGAAGGGCGCTACCACACCCTTAAAACCGAGATCACCCGGGCCGCTTCCGGGATGTTGGCATCCCTGACAACGGCTGACCCCTCATTAAAAGACCAGCAGAATCGGGAGTAATCGGCGAATGGAAATTAAAAGAGAATCGATCGAAGTGCTCTATGACCGACAGACGATCCAGAATAGGGTCGCTGAACTCGGGAGGGAAATCGCGCGGGATTACGCGCCTGTGACCGATACTTTGTATATGGTCTGCGTGTTGAAAGGGTCGACCCACTTCTTTTCCGACCTTCTGCTGAATATTCCTATTGACGTTCATTATATGTTCATTCAGATAGCCAGTTACACCGGCTCTTCCTCTACCGGACAAATCGTGGTAAAATCTTGGATTGAAGAGTCGGTGCAAGGGAAACACGTCATCGTGGTGGAAGACATATTGGACTCGGGAAAGACGCTGAAGTACGTCCTGAATTACTTGTCCAAGTATCACCCAGAAACTTTGGAGGTGGCGACCCTGGTCGACAAAGTATCCAAAGACCATTACGGGATAAAAGCCAAATACGTGGGGTTCAACGCTCCAGACTACTTTTTGCTGGGGTACGGGCTCGATTACAATCAACGATTCCGGAACCTTCCCTTCATCGGATACGTTAGGCATGACGTGGAAACGTAGCGGTGTCCTCATCCTGCTGACCGTTTTCGTTCTCTTCGTCTTTTCCGTGTCATTTCTGTGGTACTTGGACGATGTTCAAAGCCAAGAAAACCTGCTCGTTTCGATGGAAATCGCAAAATGGCGTTCGCTTTTTTCTTTGCAGTTGTATATAAGAGTGGGAGAGCTATATAGACAAGGCCTGTTGTCAAACTGCGATTCTGAGATCGCGATTAACGGACATACCATCACAGTCACTCCGAAAGGCGTGTTGTTCGTGAAAGGAGAATAAACGGTGTCGGATGAGATCGTTTCGAAAGAGCCTATCCCGAACCGAACGGATTCGATGACGCCCAAGAGCATCGTGGCGATTTTGGACAAGTATATCGTGGGTCAAACGGCTGCCAAAAAGGCCGTGGCGATCGCATTGCGCAATCGGATTCGCCGTCAAAAACTACTCGATCCTTTGAGGAAAGAGGTCATTCCGAAAAATATACTCATGATAGGCCCCACGGGTGTCGGAAAAACCGAGATCGCCAGGAGACTGGCCTTTCTTTCCGGGTCTCCGTTTGTGAAGGTGGAGGCCACGAAGTTTACCGAAGTGGGTTACGTGGGGCGGAGCGTAGACTCGATGGTTCGAGAGCTGGTGGAATCTGCGATCAACTTTCTGAAAAAGGAAGAGATGCAGAAGGTGGTGGCTCTGGCGCAAAAAGAGGTGGAGAAGATCATCCTCAACGCGATCACGAAAACGTCCGTCAAGCAACCGGAAAAGAAACTCGGGGACTTCTTCAGCCGTTTTTTGGATTCGAAAATTACGATGGAGTCCTTCGGAGACCGCGACAGACAGACGAGTCAGAAAGCGGAAACCTTCGAGGAGGATACGCCGCCCCCACACCCGATGGACCTCGCCGAACGCTATCGTCACGGCGAGTTGGATGACCAGTTCATCGATATCGAGATCGAAAAGGCTCAGCAACCCCCCCTCGGCGTGATGGGTCTCGGAGGGGATATGAGCGATCTGGAAATCGATTTGCAGGGCGTTTTGAGCAATCTGATGCCACCTAAAAAAATAAAAAAGCGGATGACCGTCGCCCAAGCCCGAAAAATCTTGATGCCTATAGAATCGGAGAAGTTGATTGACACCGATAAAATCACCTCCGACGCCTTGGAGTTGGCCCAAAATGACGGGATCATCTTTATCGACGAGATGGACAAAATCGCTTCCTCCTCGAAGTCGGTTTCGGGGCCGGACGTGTCCCGAGAGGGCGTTCAGCGAGACTTGCTCCCGATAATAGACGGCACGACCGTGATGACCAAGTACGGTATCGTGCGTACGGATCATATCTTGTTTATCGCTGCCGGAGCGTTTCACATCTCGAAACCGTCCGATCTCATTCCCGAAATGCAGGGACGGTTTCCCATCCGAGTCGAATTGGACCCCCTGACCGAGCGGGATTTCGAGAGGATCTTGCTGGAACCGGAATGTTCCTTGGTGAAACAGTACAAAGCTTTGCTCGAAACAGACGGCGTGACCCTCGTTTTCGACGATACGGGAATACACGAGATCGCGCACCTTTCTTTCGAGCTCAACGAACGGTTGGAAAACATCGGCGCGAGAAGGCTATACACGGTTCTAGAAAAGGTTTTGGAAGAGATATCATATGACGCGCCGGATACCGATAACACCTATAGGATGATAGACGGAGACTACGTCCGTTCGGTTATGAGCCCGATCGTCTCCGACCAGGATCTCTCATCCTACATTTTGTAAAGGGGATAACCCGTGGAACGGATAGAACGATTGGCCCTCCGGGGTTCGAAGATCTTCACCCCCGCGGAAATCGATACGGTCGAAGCCTTTTCTTCGATTTCGGAGTTCTTGAAATCCGAAACCGCCCCTATGCTCGAAAGAAAGAAACGAAGAGTCGAGCAGATGTGGAACGCCGATATCGCCGATCGTTGCCGGAAAGTTTCAGGGCGCAAAGACCTCACGATCTTCTTTCCCGAAGAAGAGGGTTATCCCCCTTTGCTCAGGGAGATCGATCCGATGCCCCAGGTCTTGTTCATCAAAGGGCAAGCGGAGTGGCTATCCAGCCCGGAACTGAAGATCGCGTGTGTCGGCTCACGAAAACCGTCATCATACGGGAAGTACGTAGTTCAAAAGATCATCGGTCAGTTAGCCGAACGTCGGGTGACCATCGTGAGCGGACTCGCATACGGAATAGACGTGATGGCCCATTTGACGGCGATCGAGAAAGGCACCCACACGATCGGCGTATTGGGCTTCGGTGTGGACCACATCTACCCCGCATCCAACACGGTCGCCTTCAGGAAGGTCGAAGAACAGGGCTGTCTGGTCAGCGAATACTTGCCTTGGCAAAAACCGGAGGTCTACTTTTTCCCTGAAAGAAATCGGATCATCTCGGGGTTAAGCCAAGGGGTTTTGGTCATCGAAGCCTCCAAGACGAGCGGTTCGTTGATAACGGTCCAGCACGCACTCTCTCAGAACCGGGATGTCTTCGCCATCCCCGGGTCGATACAGAGCGCTTTGTCAGAGGGCACCAACGGATTGATCAAGAAAGGAGCCAAGTTGGTGACGGACGCGCTGGATATCGTCGAGGAATACCCCTGGTTGGTCCCCGATACCCTGGCGAGTCCAGCAGCTGGCGCCGATAGCGCCTCCTTGGCTTCCGAGGAAAGAGCCGTCTATGATCTCATCGTAGAGGGCTGTGACCAGTTCGATAGCCTAGCCGAGAGGACCCGATATCAAGCGTCGACCCTGAACCGCATCTTGACAGGATTGTCGCTTAAGGGGCTGGTTACGAAGATCGGCTCCCAATACCTACCCGGACGAGAAGGGTTCGTATGAGACCTCGACTTTGCGCGTTTCTTCTCTTATCGCTCTTCGGGCTATCGGTCTTTGGTATGTTGTTCGAGATCGGAACGGGCTATCGCTTCGCACCGTTCAGTTTCGCCAACCACGGCTGGAACCTGGATTTGGGGTTATTCAACCAGTTCAATGATATGCTCACCCTCGATGTCACCTATCATCCTCAGTTCTCTTTCAGCGAATCGGGAGAGCGAGAGGCCACGCCTACGAACTACCTCAATTTCGATGTGGATGTTATGATTCCGTTGTTAGGCCGGCGGGAAACGAGAGAAGGGTACCGCTTCGGCTTGTTCGGCACCTTCGAGTTTGGGAATTTTTACGACACCTATAAGGACCCTTCAGAAACTTCCTCTGACCTATCCAATTGGGAAGTGTGGCAAAACAGCGGATACTGGTTGGGCGCTGGTTTATACGGCCAATACTATCTTCACCCGTGGATGTTTCAGTTGGGTATCGGGTTTCCGATCATTCGAAGCCCGAATACTTTGAACACAATGGACTGGTTGTTGGGCACCGTCGAGTTTAAGACGCGATTTTTCATCGAAAGCGATCGTCATCGGTTCAGGGACCATCTCACCGTGGAAATCGAGATATCCGCTCGGAAAATCGGGCTG
Organism: Thermotogota bacterium ADurb.Bin062; assembly: GCA_002071085.1. GTDB lineage: Bacteria > Thermotogota > Thermotogae > MWEM01 > MWEM01 > MWEM01. The sequence continues at coordinate 26,061 of MWEM01000021.1, forward strand.
TCGGTTTGTCTCATCGAGCCCTTTTAAGATGACGCTGCAGTATTATCTCCATCGGTGCGGACTGGCCGCGCGGCGAAAGGTCAATGCGATCATCGAGGGAGGACGGGTGAGGGTGAACGGAGTCGTCGTTCGCGATTTTTGGGCGCCCGTGGACCCGGAGAAGGATCGCATCACGGTCGACGGGGCGGTTTGCGCGTTGCCCCTGGGTCATCGCTATTACCTGTTCCATAAACCGAGCGGACTCATCACGACGGTATCGGACCCTCAAGGACGGCCTACGGTCATAGATTACGTCAGACGCGTTCACGGTCTTTCGGGGCCGCTGCATCCGACGGGTCGGTTGGATAAGGAGACCGAGGGGCTGCTCATTCTCACGGATGACGGGGACTTCACGTACCGGATCACGCATCCCTCTCACGAGATCCCGAAGGTCTACCTGGCGGTCTTGCAGAGTGAGATCGGTCACGAACAAATACTCCTCTTGGAATCCGGGGTTGTGATCGACGGCGTGAAGACCGCGAAAGCAAAACTGTCCGAAACGCGTCTGGAAAAGAGAGGCTTTACAGGCCGACCGTGCTGGCGGATCACGATACACGAGGGGAAGAAGCGGCAGGTACGCCGTCTCTTTGAATCGGTCGGGTCTCGGGTGGTGTACCTGCGGCGGGATCAAATCGGGCCCTTTACCCTCGAAGGAATAGAAATTCCCGGGCAGATCAGGGAGATCGATGAAAATGAACTGGAAGACTTCAGAAAGGCTTATTTTAATGACGGATAAATGGGGGGGTTTGATGAAAACGACGCTCACGCTGGTTGTCTTATGCATTTGCCTGACGCTGACGGCCTTTTCTCAAGATTTGTTCGAGCTGAAAAGCGTCCAATCCAAGATTCTACTGGCTTACGATCTCAACGACTATTCTTTGTTGGATGCCGCGATCATTGATCTTCAGAAGATCATATTGGATCGAGGTTCCGACCCTTACGTCCTTTCGAAAGCTCACTTGCTCACGGGAGACGCCTACTTCTACAAAGGCTATTACAGTACGGCCATAGAAGCTTACGAGAAAGCGCTGCAATACACCGGTAAAGATGATCAAGACTATCCTTACGCGGTCTATTCGAAGTGTTACGCGACCTATCATATGGCGATGGAGACCCACCAAAGCCAGCGCGACTCTCTGTTGAATCAGGCGTTGATCCTTTTAGAGCAATTGGTCAGTTTTTCCGGATACCAACAGGACTATTATTTGCTGAAAGGGATGATCCAGAAAGCGAAGGGCGATTACCTCGCCGCTTCCTCCAGTTTCGACGCGGTAACCGACCCGAGCGCCATAGGATTCGCCAGCTACTACAAAGGATTGATCTTCTTTGAGCAAGGGAACTACCCTTCGGCGATCATGGCTTTCGAGCGGGCGAAACAGTTCGGGCAGAGCCCGGAGCTGATGGCCGCCAGCATATACCAGACGATCCGCGCCATGATGAACCTTCAGAATTATCGGGAGGCGTTGAGTTACTCCGAGAACTTGGTTCGCAACTATTCCACAACCCGCTATCGCGATGAGATCTTCATGCTGCACGTGGAACTGTTGTATCGCACGGGCGAATATGCCAACGCCGCGCGCTATATCGATTACATCATCGAAAACGCCAAAAGCACCCGTGATTTGGTCGACGCCTACAATGCGATGGGTTGGCTCGCCTACAAGTCGGGTAATTACGAGACCGCTTTGGCCAACTGGAACAAAGCGATCAGCGTAGGCGCCGCGGAGTATCCGATCGAAACCTTCGAAGTGGCGAAACAGGCGATCAATGTTTTACGTAACACGGGGGATTCGGCGAAGATGGTGTCCTATCTGAACCAGATGAAGGCCACCTTTCCTTCGCAAGGGACGGCCTTGGACCTGGAGAGCGCGAAAGTGTATCTCTCCTTGGGGCGGTACTCGGAAGCGGAGGTTCTGTTACAGCGTGTCTTGTCGTCCGGTCTTTTTTATCAGGACGCGAACTACACGCTCGCCCAACTCTACCAGAAGACGGGAGATATGAAGCGGGCCCAAGACTACGTCGACCGGGTTATCCGCTCGGGAAATCAAGCCGCTGTCTTCCAAGGGTATACCTTCCAAGGCGATCTCTACCTCCAGACCGGCGATTATCAAAAGGCGAAGATCGCGTACGAAAATGCCTTGAAGAACGCCTCCGAAGCGGAAAGAAGCCAAGCGATCCTGAACCTCGGAATCGTCGCGCTGAATGCCAAAGACTACGCGACCGCGCAGAAGCAGTTTGAAACCTTGAAAACAGAGATCACGAAAGACCTCAGCGCGGCGCTGGACGCGGCGTTCTATATGGCCGAAACCTATATCGCGCGGAATCTGCCCGCTTCGGCGTTGAACGAGTACGATTGGATTTTGAGAAACGACGTTTCGAAAAAGTACTATAAGACGGTGACTCTGAAAAAGTATACGGTGATGTTGGATACGAATCAGGACCCGCTGGAAATCGCCCGGCAGATCGATGCGGCCCTTCAAGTGACGTCGGACTCTGCTCTCAGCGCGGAGTTAAGGTATCTGAGAGCCGAAGCCTATTTGAAAAAAGGCGACCTCATTTCCGCTTTCGAAGCGTTGAGGGACGCAAGCTTCGATCGGTTGTCCGCGGGATCTAAGGGAGGGTACCTGTATATACGCGGGAAATACTACGCCTCTCAGGGGAACGAAGGGGAGATGCGCGCGGCCTTCGAGCAGCTGATCGATCAGTACCCGCAATCCCCGAAAACACCCTGGGCGATACAGGATTATGCCCTGTACTACTATAACAAGAACGATTACACAAATGCGAAGAATCAGTTTTTTAAGCTGATCACCTCCTATCCGGATTTTTCCAAAAACGACACCGCCTATTACTACATCGGCTTATGCTACGAGAAGTCCGGCGAGAGGGACAAGGCCCTGAAAATATACCAAGACCTGGTTGCGAAGTACCCCGCGTCTTCGAGGGTTTCGGAGGCAAAAAAACGGATAGAGGCCTTACAATAACCTCCGCGAAGAGACAGGTCACGGTATTAGAGGCGCGGGCGAAGATCAATCTTTTTTTACGGGTCTTCTCTCGCGGGCAAGACGGATACCACCCGATACAGACGCTGTTCCAGACGGTCGCTCTCTCGGATAGGCTGACACTCGAGGAGACGGAAAGTCCCACCTCCTTCTCTGTGGAGCACGATCCTAGCATCGTTTTTCAACCGGAACTGCGTTGGGATGGGCGCAATTTGCTGTACAAAGCCTTCGAAGTGTTAGAAAACGCCGCCGGTCATACGTGCGGGCATTGGAAGATCCACCTAAAGAAAACGATCCCAACGCAATCGGGACTCGGCGGTGGCAGCGCCGATGCGGCGGTGTTGCTCCGGTTTTTGTGTCGACGGTTCGGTTTGGACCCGCATACCGAATGGAGCGTAGCGAAACGGCTTGGCGCCGATGTTCCGTTTTTTCTCCTATGCGGTACCGCGATAGGTGAAGAAAACGGGAGCGCCTTGTCCCCGTTACCGCCGTTGCCCGCCTTGCCGGTGTTGCTCGTCCAACCGCCGTACGCGATGAGTACCGCGAAAATGTACGAGCAGTACGATCAAATGGTCTCACGGAGCCCGAATCATCCGCTCAGGGAGGATAGGTCGGACCAACAGACCGCTCAGGATGTCTATATGGCCTTGGCGCAACAGTTGCCGGTGATTTCGCGCAACGACTTTGAAGAGGTGGCTTTGACGTATTATCCGGAATACCGTGTTTTTCACAGTTTTTTCTCTCGTCTGGGTGAAGACGGGATGCATAGGGACCCGGCGATCTTGCTCAAACGGATGAGCGGTTCTGGATCCGCTCATTACGTCGTGTTTAAGGCCGATACTGACCCGTCGGTCTTGGCGCGTTATGAAAGCCTGTGTCGGGACGCCGGCTGTTGGGCGACTTTAACACGGTTTTCGCGTGGGGATGTCGTATGAGCTGGCCGAGTCCGACTCCCGTGGTTCGTTCAAGTGGCGCGATGTTGCCTCTCGCCGCTTTCAGTATAGAAAAAGAGCGGCTATTGAAGATCGTGAGCTATTGCGAGATGATCGCGGGCTCCGAGAAGAAATACGGGTTTTTTTGGCTCTTTCACCATCAGGGGCTGCGGATTTTCGTCACGGATGGTTCTTTGAGAACGGTCTTCCAGGCGAAGGGGGAGTATCCGGCTTTCGAGCGCGCCTACCAATTTCCGATACGCCCGTTGAAGCTCTTTTTGCAAGAACGGTCGGTGGATACGCACGTTAACGTTCTTCTAGGCGAAGAATCGGCGATCTTTCGTTGCGATAACGAAGTATTGTCATTAAGGCAGGGCCAGGACAGGCGGATAGAAGACTTGTCCTTTCCGGATTCGTTGTGTACGGTGCCTTTCAAGGCGTTTATGAACGGCATAGACTTCGCGACGATTTCTCTTCCTATGCTCGATCGGGTTTTTTTGGTCGATTACGACGGGCAGTTTGCGGTGGTCAGCGTGGAGCAGGACAGCTTCGCGCTCTTCAATAGCGAGATTCCGATTCGTCGCTTCGAAGACGGCAGCTTTTTGAAAGCCCAAATCCCGTATGCCAGCATCCGCCATTTTGTGAAGGCGTGTTCGCTCATCGATGTGAATGAACTCAAGATCGGCGTTTCTCTAGAAAGCGAGGAGATTTATTTCCAAACGGCTGGGGCCGTGACGGCTTTGTGTATGAAAGCGCTGGACGAAAGAGACGAGACCGACCTCTTCCGACTGTTGCACGTCTACGAGCGGATGGAACCGGTGGCGCGGGTGGACTCCGGAAAGGCCCGAAAGCTTTTTTCTAAGGCGCTTCGGCTTTCGGATAACGGCATCCTAAACCTATCCCGTTATCCCGAGGAGCTGGAGTTTTGGATTTCCAAAAAAACTTTGTACTACTCCGTTCGAGATAGTCTTGAACCGTATTGTGAGACCGCGGACGCTCCATCCTCGATACAGTTTTACGGGAAGATGATCAAGTCTTCGCTGAATCGCATTACAACGAAAAAGCTGTGTATGTTCCAATCCGGCGAGTTCATAGGGTTTGGGGACGAAAACAAAAGAAGGATGGCCGTGGTCCGGGGGAAAAAAGTAGAAAGGAGTTGGAATCATGCAGGATTGGATGGAACTCACGAATGAGATGGAAGAGGCGAAAGAGCAAGGGTTATACACATGGATTCGGACGTTGGAGGGGCCACAGGGCGCCTGGTTGACGATACAGTCGAAAAAAGTGCTCAACCTGTCTTCGAACAACTATTTGGGGTTAGCCAATCATCCGGCGATGAAACAGGCGGCAATCGAAGCGATCCAAAACTGGGGCGTCGGTCCGGGGGCGGTTCGGACGATCGCGGGGACGATGTCTTTGCACAACCAGCTCGAAGAGCGGCTGGCCGCGTTTAAGAAGGTAGAAGCCGTCATTATGCTCCAATCCGGCTTTACAGCCAATCAAGCCGTGCTGGCTCCTTTGGTCGGCGCCCAAGACGCCCTGTTGTCGGATGAATTGAATCACGCCAGCATTATCGATGGGACGCGTCTGACGAAAGCGATGCGCTTCGTTTGGAAGCATAAGGATATGGTTGACTTGCGCGAACAGTTGCGAAAGGCCCAGCTCGAAGGTGCTAGGCGAAAGATCATCATCACCGACGGTGTTTTCAGTATGGATGGCGATATCGCGCCCTTACCGGAGATCGTGGCTCTGGCGAAAGAGTTCGAAGCGATCGTGTTGGTTGACGACGCGCATGGCGAGGGGGTGTTGGGCTCACACGGGCGCGGCATCGTCGACCATTACCATCTCCACGGAGAGGTGGACATCGAAGTCGGCACGCTTTCGAAGGCCTTCGGAGTGATCGGCGGGTTCGTCGCCGGGAAAAAACCGCTGATCGATTACTTGAAACAGAAGGCGCGTCCCTTTTTGTTCAGCAGCTCTCTGAGCCCAGCGGATACGGCGGCCGCAATCGAGTCGGTCAAAATCCTGGAGTCAAGCGACGAGTTGGTGAAAAAGCTTTGGGAGAACGCCGAATATTTCCGGTCGAATATGACGCGCCTCGGATTCGATACCGGCCACACGCAGACCCCGATCACGCCGGTGATGCTCTACGAGGCGCCTTTAGCCAGCCAATTCAGCCGAACCCTCTTTGAAAAGGGTGTCTTTGCGCAATCGCTCGGATTCCCGACGGTTCCCAAAGGGAAAGCGCGTATACGGGTCATTATGAGCGCGGCCCACAGTAAAGAAGACCTCGATTACGGCATCCGCGCCTTCGAAGAGGTCGGTAAAGAGCTAGGGGTGTTAAGATAGACCCTTCGGCCTGTAAGGGTGGTCGTCTGTCGTCAACCCGACGACCACCTTTTGCGCCATAACGCAGGCAACGGGATGGAGCACACCGCCATCATCGTCACCGTCAGGAGCGCCCCGGCGGCGAAAAGCCCCCAACGGGTGTGGTGTAAGCCGGGATTGCCCGCCCAATCGTAGAGACGCAAGGAGACGGGATACTTTTCCGGTGACGAGATCAGCAACAGCGGCGCGATGAAACTCGACCACCCTCGGATAAATATATACAGAAACAAGACTGCTACTGTGGGAAACGCCAGCGGGAACACGATCTTCCAAAAGAGCTGCCAACGCGAGGCCCCGTCGATTTGTCCCAACTCGGCATAGGTCGGATCCGTTTGCCGAAAGGCAGCATAGGCGGTCATAAACGCGATGGGAGCGCTCTGATTCAAAATCGCCAACACGATCGGTAGAAACCGATTCAAGCCGCCTAACGCGTCCAGCGTCAACACGAGAGGAACGAAGGTGTTCATTCCCGCCATCACCAGAGTCAAGCCGATTAACCCCTTCGCGAAGGTGTGATACCTCGAGTTCTTTAATGCCGCGTATGCGGCCATCGAGAAAACGAGCACCCCCAACAACCCGCTTCCCAAACCCAGCCAAAGGCTGTTCTTCAGATTAACGAGAAATCCCGAGTCGAAGAGATAGACGTAGTTGTTCCAACTGAGACCCTTGAAGGCGTCCGCGATCCCTGGAAAGGGGGGGAGATACCGGTATCGGGAAAAAGAAAGCCAAACCAGGAAGCCTAAAGCGCCCCCGCTCATCGCTATCCATAGAACGGCCAACGCGACATTGAAAAAAAAGAGGAGTCGGTCGAAGGCCCTTTGGAACGGAAAAAGCCGAAACAATAGATAAAAACAGAGGATGACGGTGGACGGAGAGAGCTGCCGAAGGATCAAAGAAGCCCCCAAGGCGATGATCGCGCAAGCGCGTAGATGACCTCGACGATGCCAGTCTCTGAAGAAAAACGCGGGTAAAAACAACAAGGATCCGAGGGAAAAACTCCACACGATCTCCAACCCGAGCCAAATCCCGAAGGTCTTTTCCGGACGCTTGAACATCCGGTTCAGGAACCAGAAGCCGGCCAAGAGGGTGACGGTGACCAAAGCGTTTTGCGACCATAAGAAGGTCCAAGAGTCCGTTGCAGCAAAGTCTAGCAGGTTGTTTTTCAAAAAGAATCCCAGCGTCGTCGTCGCACCCGCAATCCCATAAGGCGTGAAGCCCGCGTAGGATAAAGGGCGGCCTTCGGTGATCATCATCGGGACATTGACGTCGCGCATAAGGTCCAGAAAGGAAACGCAGAGATAGCCGACCAAGCTTTTTTGAGCGATCTGGAAGAAGAGGGAAAAAAAGCGGTCGACGGTTCCGGCGCCTTCGAGCCGCATACTTTCCTCATACGAAGGAGGGAGCTCTTCGAATAGCGCCAGTGCGATCAGGGCCACGACAGGAAGGTCCACCCAAAAACGCCCGACCAGGATGGAACAGAAGGCTTGGATTTCCGAAGCGATGGGGTTTTCGATCGTATTGAGCAGAAGCGCTCGAAATATGGGCAGGGAAACGAAAGAAGGAAGCGCCCATATCACGAACAGAAGCAGAGCCACCGCTTTTCTCCAAAACCTCCGCAATCGGATGAGGAGGTAAGCGAGCGTTGTACCGCAGAAGAAGACCGATAGGGTGGCGATGAACGCGTACAGAGCGGATACTTGAGCGGAAATTCGGAAAGCCCCGTCTTGGAACAAGGTCCAAAAGAGGTCGAATCGTATCTGCGCTTGGCCGGCGATCGCCGAAAATACGGCCGGAAAGAGGGTCATTCCGGCGATGAGCAGAAAAAATGGGAGAAAAAAGGTCATTGAAACTGATCGATGTAGGCTTGAGCGGTGGACAAGAGTTCTTGCAGTTCCCCTTCTCCGCGTAAATACAACTCCAAACACGCTTTCATCGCGGTCCAATACCCTTCCGAATACGCGCGTGTGGATGGTTGGACGAGGCCGTTTTCTAACGCTCTCTCCAATACGCCCCCGGCGTTTCCGGAGAAAGGAATCCCTTCGATCAAGCTTTGTTTCGCATACGTCGCGCACAGGCCTTCCATTCGTTCGAAGAGAAAGGAAAGAAAGGGATAGACGAGCGTCTCGTTTTTGAAGATCACCCAGGCCTTCGTGTCGATGACCGACCGCCATGGTTCGGGTAGTGGAGCGAGGGCATAAGGGACCCCCATCTCATCCAAATCGGGAATGAGATAGCTGCCCTGTGGCATCATCGCCACCTTTCCGGCGGAGAAATCTTTGACCAATCCCGGCCGTTGCGGATAGTCTTTGAACCAACCGTTCGTCACCCAGGAGCGCATTCTCTTGAGCAAGCGGGTGTTTTCTTCTGTGATGACGCGGATGGTACCGTCCGGTAGGAAAGACTGGCCAAAGCCTTCCTGCAACCCCTGAAAGATGTACGGGGAATTGAATCCCCAGCCGATCGGCATCACGCCTTCGGCGCGTAAATGGGCCAGGAGCGCTTCGAAATCGCCGATGTTCCAATCGGGTTCAGGAAGAGGAATCCGATACTTTTCGAAGACGGCCGTTTGTAAAAAGAGCACTTGGGTATCGGCGTAAAAAGGAACCGCGCGTAACGCGCCGCCCGAAGTGTAGGTCTGTATCCCGATCTGTGCGAAACGATCCGCATACTGGGGCAGCCGCGGCAAATCGATAGGAAGGGCGATCGTCGCAGCCAGCGGAAAATCGTCGCTTTTAATCAAGCAAAGGTCGGGCAAGGTGTCCGGGGTTTTTAACGCCACTAGAAGCTTTTGGTCGGGTGCCGGTATCGGGACGATCTCGACCGGTGTCTGAGTCGCCTCGGTGTAGGCTTTCGCGATCATCCGATACCAGTCTTCCCCTTCCCAGGAAACCCACACTGAAAAGGAAAGTCCCACGGAGACCGTGATTAGGATTAAGAAAGACAAGAGGAAAACGCGTTTTGACATTTTCGGCTCCTTTCAAGCAAAAAAGCAAAGACTGTCGTCCTATAACGACTTAAAACGAAATGTGGCAAGAGGGCGCGCTCGCGTCGGAGCCCGTGATAAAAATAGAAGTACGAAATCTCGAGACAACGCGACTACTCTTTGTGGAAGAGCAACCATCCGGCAACAAACCCCACGATTCCGATCACGTACACCGTGTTGACGATATCCTCAACGCTTTGTATATACGAAATCGTGTCCTGTATGAAGCAGCCGGAGCAAAACAGAACGACGGCGCCGATCGCGACTATCCATAAGCCCTTTTTTTTCATCGTCATCCCCCTCTTGATTATAGCATAAGAAAATCATCGGGGATCCCCCCCGTGTGGGTGTCAAGTTATGAGGTGTAACCAAGAAACGAGGCCAGAATCAATCGCGCGGTTTTTCGCCCACGTAGTCATCGCGGCGTAAGCGCCCCTTCTTTTTGCGACGGCGCGATACGCTTTTATACGTGCTGATCGTAGGGCTTCATCAGGATCGCGAGACTTCGTGGGCTTTCGAAGTCAGCCCGCTGGTTACCCCGCGATAACACACGAGCATCGCGGCGTAAGCGCCCCTTCTTTTCGCGACGGCGCGATACGCTTTTATACGTGCTGATCGTAGGGCTTCATCAGGATCGCGAGACTTCGTGGGCTTTCGAAGTCAGCCCGCTGGTTACCCCGCGATAACACATACGAGCATCGCGGCGTAAGCGCCCCTTCTTTTCGCGAGGGCGCGATACGATTTTTTCTGCGCCCATCGCGGTTAAAAGGCAAAGGGCGGATCGCGGGGTCGTAAAAACCACTTACCCCGCGATAACCCCACTGGCCCATCGCGCCGTAAGGGTTTAAGGGCTCTCGAGAGCTTTCAGAAAAGCAAAGAAACATGCCGGACTAAAGTCCGGCGTTCCCAGAAAACAGGGTTCGCAAGGAGGGAACTGAGGGCACGGAGATAACAATGAACCCATACCACACTAAAATGCGGCGTTCCCAGGGCGAATCGCGGGACTTCGTGGGCTTTCGAAGTCAGCCCGCTGGTTACCCCGCGATAACACACGAGCATCGCGGCGTAAGCGCCCCTTCTTTTTGTGGGGCCGACTTCCAGCCGGCTCGTCTCTCTGGGAACGCCAACTTTAAAGTTGGCATGTCTTGGAAAAAGCTCACACAGAGAGCACGGAGAACACAGAGGAAAAACTGGCAAGGGACAGGGTTCTCCCGGAAAAAGAAAAGACATGCCGGACTAAAGTCCGGCGTTCCCAGGGCGAATCGCGGGACTTCGTGGGCTTTCGAAGTCAGCCCGCTGGTTACCCCGCGATAACCCCACTGGCCCATCGCGGCGTAAGGGCTTAAGGGCTCTCGAGAGCTTTCAGAAAAGCAAAGAAACACGCCGGACTAAAGTCCGGCGTTCCCATTTTTATGTACCCCGATATTATACCCTCACCTTGTCGAGCCGAACGGCCGCTTATATATTGTGCTTCCGGATGAAATCTTGCAGAACGTCTTCCAGGTCTGGCTTTCCGATCTCCTGAAGTTCATATTGAACTCGGAGCGCGGGTTTGTTGATTTTGATGACTCGGGTGAGGTCGATTGGCGTTCCGATGATGACCAGATCGACCGGCGTGGCGTTGATGGATTCTTCGAGCTCTTTCATCTGCTTAGCGCCGTAACCCATCGCGGGTAGGATATTGTCGAGGTGATTGAACTTTTTATAGGTCGATAGGAGGGATCCTTTGGCGTATGGCCTGGGGTCGATGATCTCACCCGCTCCGAATTTTTGCGCCGCCACGAGGCCCGCACCGTATTTCATACCCCCGTGGGTGAGGGTAGGGCCGTCTTCGACCACGAGCACCTTTTTCCCTTTGATCTGTTGATACTTTTCCACGAAAATTGGGGACGCGGCATCGATGATGGTCGCGTTTGGATTCAAACTCTGAACCCGCAGACGAACTTGCTGGATGTCTTCGGGGTTGGCCGTTTCTTCTTTATTGATGATGATGACATCACCCGCGAGGGTGTTGACTGCGCCGGGGTAATAGGAGTATTCGTGGCCCGCGCGGTGGGGGTCGACAACGGTAATCCAAAGGTCCGGTTTATAGAAGGGAAAGTCGTTGTTGCCGCCATCCCAAAGGATCACGTCGGGCTGTTCTTTCTCTGCCTCTCGAAGGATGGCTTCGTAGTCGACGCCGGCGTAGATGACCGATTTTCTATCGATATGGGGCTCGTACTCTTCACGTTCTTCGATGGTGCAATCGTGCGTATCCAAATCGGAGTAGTTGGCGAAACGCTGCACTTTCTGCTTTACGAGGTCACCGTAAGGCATCGGATGACGGATGGAGATCACTTTCTTCCCGTGGCTTCGCAGGATGTCGAGGACTCTGCGTGTGGTTTGGCTTTTACCGCAGCCGGTTCTGATCGCGACCACCGCGACCACGGGTACTTTGGATTTGAGCATGGTGCGCTTGGGGCCCATCAGGACGAAGTCGGCTCCGCACGAGTTGACTAACGCGGACTTTTCCATCACATAAGAAAAGGGAAGGTCGCTGTAGGCTAGAACCACTTGGTCCACCGCGTGTTTCTTGATGAGTTCTTTGAGTTCCTCTTCCGCCTCTATCGGAATGCCGTTGGGATAGAGTTTTCCGGCTAGAGCCGCGGGGTAGACCTTTCCTTCGATGCCCGGGATTTGGGTGGCTGTGAAGGCGCAGACCTTATAGTCCGCGTTGTCTCTAAAAAACGTGTTGAAGTTGTGGAAATCGCGCCCGGCGGCGCCCATAATGATAACTTTCGTTGCCATTCATACACCTCCAAAGATATGAAAACATCACGATTTTTCTCGGTCGAGTATAACAAAGGGAACGACGAAATCACAAACGGTGGTCAGGAAGAACGCGGCGGCTAAGCCGGTCAGGTTGCTCAAATGGCGCGGCTATCTCGAGAATGCTGGGGCATACGTCTGCGCGCTCCGGTATGCGTCCGCCACCATCTTCATTCCAGAAGCGGTTTGATATCCACTTTCCAGCCCGTCAATTTTGCGGCCAATCGGGCATTTTGGCCGCCCTTTCCGATCGCTAGCGACAGCTGCGTCGGAGGCACCCACACCCGTGAGATGCGGTTGTCCGGGTCGACGATCTCCACCTCCAACACGTCTGCGGGCGCCAACGCGTTTTTGATGAGCTCTTTCGGGTCGTCGGACCAATAGAAGACGTCGATCTTTTCTCCTTTCAATTCTCGTACGACCGAGGCGATACGACCGCCGCTTTCTCCAATACTGGCGCCGATCGGGTCTACCTGCGGGTGTTCGGAAACCAGCGCGATCTTGGTCCGCACGCCTGCTTCGCGAGCTATGGCCTTGATTTGAAGGATCCCGTTTTCCAGTTCCGGCACTTCCAAGGTCAGCAGTTGTTGGACGAATTGGGGGGACACCCGGTCTACCTTGATCGCGGCGGCTCTACTCCGGCGATCGATCGACTCGACCAGGACTTTCATGAGGTCGCCGTTTCTATACCGGTCATTCGGTAACAAACGATCGAAAGGGATGGTCGTATCCAGTTTCCCTACGCGTAATTCATACCCGTCGCGGGTCTCCCGGATGACCTCTGCGGTGACGATTTTCCCGTTCATATCTTTATATTGTGCGAACAGACTCTCTTTTTCCAGCTCCCGGATTTTTTGTATGAGCACCTGTTTTGCCGTTTGAGCCGCGATACGGTTGAATTTCTTAACGTTCACCCTTTGCCGGAGTATGTCACCCGGAGCGATCAAGTGTTCGATCTTCCGAGCTTCATCCACCTGGATTTTGTTGATGTCGGTCACTTCCGACTCCTCTTTCACCACCTCAAAAACCCGAAAGACCGTGATTTCCCCGTTGCGTGGGTCTATCTTCACCTCGACGTTTTCCTCCTCCCCGAAGGACTTTTTATAGGCGACCTTGAGCGACTTTTCCAGCGCGTCGATCACCTCTTCTTTCGAGATTCCACGGTCTTCCCGCAGTTGTTCCAGAGCGTTAATCAGTTGGATGTTCATCCCATCATACCTCCAGGTAAAGGTTCCCCTTTTTTATCTGGTCGAATCCGATGGTGAAGCTGCGGGTGGAGTCCCTCTCTACGATCTCTATCCGCCGCTCCTCGAGAGATACCTTGGAAAGGCGGCCGATGAACACGCTTCGCTTTTCGAGGGGTTCTTTCAAAACGATTTTTACCGTTTCTCCCGAGAAGCGCCGGTAATCCTCCGGGGTTCTGAGCTCTCGTTCGGCTCCCGGAGAAGAGACTTCCAAGGTGTAGGGGGAATCGAACCAGTTTTCGCGATCAAAATACTCGCCTAAACGTTTGGATACCCTTTCGCAATCGGACAGATCGATCCTTCGCTCCACGAGGTCGATCGCGATGTAGAGCCGCGCTCCCTTCTTTCCGGGAGTATATCGATAGGCGTATAGCTCAAAACCTTCCTCCTGAACGAGCTTTCGGATGATCTCTTCTCTCTCTTTCTTCTCCATCCTCTTTTCACCAGTAAAAAGTTTCGAGGGCGCAGCCCTCGAAACAAACTTCGTATATTGTTTCCCTAATTGTACCAAATAAATACGTCGACGTCAAGTATAGAGTGGGTCAAGTTATGAGGTGAGACCAAGAAACAAGGCCAGAACCAATCGCACGGTTTTTCGTCCACGTAGTCATCGCGGCGAAAGCGCCCTTTTTTATGCGACTGCGCGATACGTTTTTATGCGTGTTGATTGCGGCGTAAAAAACATAAAAGGCGGATCGCGGGGTCGTAAAAACCACTTACCCCGGAATGATCCTCGTAGTCATCGCGGCATAAAAAGGACAAAAGGCGGATCTCCTCCTCTTGTCTTTTTTTTGGTGCGCCTCAATATTATACCCGCACCAAGTATAGAGTACGGGCATAGGATCTAAACTCTAAACGCAGCTAAGGAATCCGTTGAATCCGCCCAGATGTTCAGATGCAGAAACCAGGCGGAAATAGAACTAAACGGGCGCCCCTCCTCTTGTGCGGTATTCGAGCATGAGGCGATCGGTTTCCTCGATTATGTCTTGCTGTTTTCGCCAAAAACTTGGCTTCCTCGTTTCGTTGAGCTCTTCGACGGTTTTACCCTGTTGCTCCACCCAGGTATAGTACTTGAGGTTATGCCACCGTTTGCGAACCTCGTAAGTCCCCTCTTGCAGCCAGTCAGTGCGCACTCCCATAAAGGTTTTCTCGAAAAGTACGGCGGCCCGGGTCCGATCCATAGGGCCGAACTGCTGATTCAACGCGTCCATCACAGTGTGATAGCGGTCGATGCCATCGGTCGCGATCGTCACGACTGTGTCTTCTTCGGTGAGGTCGTAGTATTTGGCCACTTTGATTGCGCTGAGAACGTTGCATACGCCGGAGATGCCGAAGATGGCGGCCATCTTTTCGACCTCTTCGGAAAAGACGCCGATGGATTGGAGATAGGCTTTTCCGGCGGGGTCGGTGAGCAGCTGCAGTCCGAGTTTGGATTCCATATCGTCGACGGCGACCATCGCGTCCATATTCATCACGTTGTGGATCCAAGTGACGTGTTTGTCGCCGATTCCTTGTATATCGTGGCCGCCGTACCCGTTCTGCATCAACGTGGGACATTGTATGGGCTCGGAACCCACCACTAAGCAACGCGGGAAGACTTCTTTCAGCCGATCACCGCAGGCAATTGTGCCAGAGGAACCCATCGAAGAGACGATAGAAGAGATCTCTCCGTTTCCGATTCCGGCCTTTTTGAGCAGTTCCGCCAGTTCTATCAGCGTGTTACCGGTGACATAGTAGTGAAACCGGTAGTTGCCGAACTCCTCGAATTGGTTGAGCACCCTCACTTTTTCGGGGTCTGCACATTTCAATTCTTTCGATTTATCGTAGATTTCTTTCACATTGGACTCGCACCCGGCGGTGGCGATCACCTTCGCGCCGTACGAATGGATGATGTCGAACCGCTCTTGGCTCATCAGTTCCGGAAGGATCACGAGGGAGTCGAACCCCATCCGACACCCGACCCAGGCGCCTCCGATCCCGTAATTTCCGGTGGATGGCCATACGAGCCGATGATAGAAAGGATCGACCTCGTGACGTATGACCTTTTCCATCAAGATCGAATAGGTTGCCCCAACTTTGTGAGAACCGGTGGGGAAGTCCTTTCCGTAAAGGATAACGATATGACAGGGCACTCCGGTGATCTGTTTCGGCAGGACGAAGTAGGGGATCTCGTTCTTCTCGTTCTTCCACGTGATGTTGAAGAAATTGATCGGATCCAACGGGTCGCGGTGCTTAGCCTGAAGCGCGGCTTTTCTGAAGTTTTCCGGGATGGTTTCCGGATGTAGCATCTCGTTGAATGTGGGTCCAAGAATCGTTTTTTTAGGCATTCAAAAAGGCGTTGCGCCTTCACCTCCTAAGGTCTTATGGTCAGTATTCATCTCGTGATCGTTTCGACGAAGGCAGCGACCCATTGTTCGACGGGTTCTTTCCGTTCGGCATTGGTCTGTCTCATACGCTCGAACATCGCGCGCGTCATCCATCCCTCTTTTTGAGAACGAACCAGCGCCCCCGGAAATCGACGGTGTACGATCGCTTTCGACAGGACGGCCTCGGGGAAGGCTTTCTGAAAGTACTTCTCGACCTCTGCTTCCACGTTCTCCATACAGCAGAGGTAGAGGGCCGTGCGCTTGCTACTGAGTTCGCTCGCGCGGGTTTTACAAAAGTGGCGCACCTCTTTACGCGCCTTTCCCATATACACGCCGCTGCCGATGACAACGCGCTCGGCGGCGGAAATGTCAGGTTTTTTCTGGTCTGTGAGGTTGATCAGGACCGCGTCGTTCCCCAGCTTGCTTTGGATCATTTTCGCGATGTGTTCTGTCGTTCCGTATTTACCGGCATATAATATGCAGGTTTTCATAGGATTGTCCCCCTTTTCGCGAATCTCGGTAATCGCGGGAGGATTATAGCACGAATCCGGCTACACCCCGACAGATTGTGTGGGCCGCGCTATGAGATGACATAACTAAGAGGTTCATCGCGGGGTAACCAACGGGACCCCGCGATCCCTCCTTACCCCTTCCTGCTACGCTGTAATCGGCTTGTACATAAGCGTATCGCGCTGTCGCAAAAAAAAGAAGCGCATACGCCGCGCTGACTTCGTGAACAAAAATCGTGCGATTGTATCTGGCTTGCTTCTTGATTGCACCCTATAGCTTGACCCACTCTGCCGGATTCGTGGCACTAACCCGTCAACAACACCTGGTAGAGTGTGGGTATAATATCCGGGTGTAATAAGAAAAAAGACAAAAACGAGAGGGAAAAAAGACCCTCGAAATAGCCGCAATAACTTCGCGCACATGATATATCAAATCGGGTTCAAGCCCTTTGTCGGACTCTCTACATTAAATGCTTCCTTAACTCTTCCTCATTTTTCATATCGATTAGCTCAAGTCCTAGGGAGTCAAGTTTCTCTATCGTAAGGGTCTTCAGCTTTTCGAAATACTTTTGCGATATCTTAGGGAACTTTTTGGATATTAGTTTCCAAAGCAATTCTTCTCTTCCTTTTTCCATTCCTTTTTCTAAGCCTTCTTCTCTGCCTTTTATAATCCCCATTTCTAAGCCTTTTTCCATTCCCTTTTCCATTCCTTCTTGTCTGAGCATATCCGCGATTGTTTGCATCTTTTCGCTCCTTTCTTCCGATACCGTTTTCATCAGTTCTGACAATTGTTGGAAATACTCCCTTCCCATCGTATCGAACAGGTAGATCGTACAGACCTG
>MWEM01000022.1 GCA_002071085.1 Thermotogota bacterium ADurb.Bin062
TTAATCGATAAAAACCAATCAAAAAGCGAGCAGTGGCAATATGTCAAGGCTCGCTTTTTCTTTTTCGCTGTTTATACCGTTTTGAGGGTGTTCCCGTGACAAAGTCAGGATCCACATCACAGATCAGGTCTACCGCATAGAAGTCTTTCAACGTTTGACGCATTCTTCGTATCAGTTCGGCACCGATCCCCTTACCTCGGTATTCTGGAACCACTTCCAACAGGGGAATCGCGGCATAAAAAAACCCGTCGGATATCGCGTTGATGAACCCGACGCACCGGGTCCCAGCGAAAGCGAGCCAACAGAACGCGCTGTGGCGAAGAATTTCCAGGTGTTGTTCCGGTGTCGGTTTTTGTACCCACCCCTCAAAAAATCCAACGAAGGTTTCCGCCTTAACACCGGAGAGATCGTTCGTATACGTGATCATTCCGATCGTGTTTGTCGTATCCAGGAGAGGAGCGTGTCGATGACCTCATAGGCGACGAATCCTTCGGTTTGGTATTCGTCAACCGTATGGAAAACGTCGGTCTCGGTTCTCATAAACAGATGGTTCAACCCCGGAAAGGATTTGAAAGTGAATCGAGAGCTGTCTCCGAAGGCCTCTTTTAAAGGAAGAAAGTCTCCATCCATCGTGGCTTGGAAATCCTCTTCACCTTGTAGCGCGATGACCGGCAAGCGCACCTTTTCTAGGGAGTCCATCGTCTGGTAACGATCCCAATCGTAAAGATAACCGACCGTCAATCCCGGTTGTATCTCTATTTCGGGAGGTAATTCCCGATTGAGAACGCTTTGGAAAAACGAGACGACCGCATCCAGTTGCTCTTGCGGTAGCCCGGAGGACGAGAAAAAGTACCGGTTCTGGTCGATACTGATCTGTGCGAAGCGGCGTGCGGGAGCCGCAAGTAGTATTAGTCCCGAAAGGCATTCTGATTCTATTGCTACATAGGCCGCCGCCTGACCCCCTAAACTGTGCCCAGCCAAATAGATCGGGCCGATACTCTCTAGTTCGCTTGCATAGGCGATTGCGGCTTCCAGATCTTCTAGATACTCATCCCATACGGCACCTCTTTCTGAAGTCTCTGAGAGGAGCATACGTTCTCCGTGTGTGGCGGGTCGCTTATCGTATCGCAACACCGCCACGCCTGCTGAACTGAGCCCGTAAGCGAGATCTCGAAAAGGCTTGTTGGGCCCTATCGTTGAATCTCTGTCTGTTGGCCCCGATCCACCTACCAGGATCACGAGCGGATAAGGCGCGTCTATTTTCGGGAGGGTGAGCGCGCCGTAAACCGGCCACTGTTCGGAGCCGAAGACAACCTCCTCTTCTGTGAACCGCTGGGTGTCCGCGTAGGGGGGTGTCAAAGCGCTAGGTGACGGCGCAGGTTTCGCATAAAATCCGGCGACAAGGTTCTGTGAGTCTACCGAGACGGTGATCTGCGCGTAAGACTTTTGCATCTTCGTATAGAAGAGAAACACATGGTAGCCTTGGACTTCCGATTCTTCTATGCTGAGGATGGCTTCAAAGGCGCCGAAGGCTACTTCGATCGTTTTGGAAGATTGTTCCATCGCTTGTTTCCCGAATACTCGCCGCATCGTCTCATCCTGAAGGGTCCACATCGTTTCGAAATCTCTCTTGAAAAAGGACTCTAGATAGGTCTTCGCTGTAGCCTTCGGGTCTGATCCGGCCAATAGGGTAGCAAAATACAAGCAGGCGAATAGCGTCGCCCACATCATCTTTTTCATAGGTTTCCTCCTTACCTCATCGAAGAGGTTTTTTGCTTGCTCCGCGATGATCCTCGTAGTCATCTCACCGTAAGCGCTTCTTCTTTCCGGGACGGTGCGATACGCTTTGGTACTTGCCGTATGACACTTATCGTACGAAGCTGTATCTGTTTGTATGGCCCCTTTTCACCAGAGGGGCGACTATCCTTCAGAGGGGCGACTATCCTTATTCGTTCGATTGCTTTTGTCAACAGGCTCCGGACAGTTCATTTCCTCGATGCTTGTTGGCTAAACTACGAGGTCCTGACTTTTTCACTGGCAGGCTTGCTTTCTTCCCGCTGAACATTTCCGCCTTACCTGGACGTACTAAAGTTCGGCGCTCCCAGAAACCCTGCCGAAGCGAAGTCCGGCGCTCCCAGGTGCGGCGCTCCTAGCAAACATGAAACCAGGAAACATGCCGAACTAAAGTTAGGCGCTCCCAGGCGCGGCGCTCACAGGTGCGGCGCTCACAGGTGTGGTTGTAGAACTAAAAATAAGGCATAAAGCCGATTAAGTTCAAAAACGCGTCTCCCGCAATCAAAGCGGTGTATCCTCCTACCGCGATGAATGGACCGAAGGGAATTTTGTCCCGAAGCTTTTTCCGAAAGAAAAGCGCGGCGAGTATCCCGGTGAAACAGGCAACGATAATCGCCAGGTTGACCTTCATCGGACCGAGGGCCAACGCGAGCGCGCTGATCAAAACGATGTCGACCATTCCCATCGCCTCTTTATTCCCAAAGATCTTGAACAATAAACGGAGGATATAGATCAGGGAGAATGCGATAAGGGCTGTGATGAGGTTTATGAGGAAGATAGAGTGATCGATCCGTAACCCTTGATCCAGATAGAGGAGCGCGCATCCGGCTATGACGAAGGCGGTGTTGGCGTCCGAGATCAGCATCGTGTCCAAATCGGTGAAGAACAGGACGATCAACGCGCCGGCTAACACATCCGCCCCTACCAGCGCGAGTGGGAAGGGGAGGGTAAAGGCGAAGGTCAGGCTGTTAACCAAAAAACCGGCCGCAGTCAGCGCTTCTATAAAAGGATAGCGCCACGACAACTTCGTTTGGCAGTATCGACAACGACCTTGTAAAAAGACGAAGCTGAGGACTGGAATATTGTCGTACCACGGAATCGGCTTTTTGCAGTTCAGACAGATGGATCTGCTCGGTTTGAAAACGGTCAGGGACGGTTGGTTAAAACGAAAGATCACAACATTCAAGAAGCTTCCGATAACGAAGCCGACGAGCGTTGAAAGGATGGGCACGATCCACTCCATAGGGCTCTCCTCCCTTTTTCTACCGATAGACTTTCGGAACGACGATCAGTGTGCTAAAAAACCCGACGGTATCATACACGGCCAATTCGATCGGTTTTATCTCGTCCGGGAGCGCGCCGACGGCTGCCGGCTTCAGGGTGATGGAAAAAGCGTACACCTTTTTCGCGCCATCCTTCGGGATCGTGATGTTCACGGGCGTGAGCGCTTGTACCTGTTGACCTGCGACGAAAAGTGAGACTACTTCTTTGTCATCGTAGACAAAGCCGGTGACTAATACAGAGTCCCCGTCCAACTTCGCTTGAACGTCCCAAAAACCCGGAGGTAAAATATCCACCACCTCCCGTTGAAGATCGCTTGAGGCCACAACCCCGCGAACACCCCGGCTGAGTTCGACCCAAGTTTGCGGAGGGGTATGGCTGAAAACGGTGACGGGATCCCCTTTCATCAAGATGTGGAGTAGGTTTCCCTGCGCGTCGGAGACCTTGATGCCGTCATTTTTCGCGTACATCGTTCGGACTCCGTTGAATCGGACGAGGGTGCGCGCAGCGTTTTTGAAGACGTCCACGGCCTCCACCACCACGCGGTTCTCTCCTATCGCGACCGGGACGGTGACCGTTAAGTCTTTGTGGCTTTGCATCACCGGTTCTTCGCGGCCGTTTACCGACACGAAGGCCACCATGTGGTTGTCGGACACCCGAATACCGAGCGGGAACTGGTCTTCGTATATTTGAGATGGCACGGGCGAGATCACGATCTGAGGGGGTTCTCGTTCGATTCGGAAAACGGTCAGGCTACTCTCTTGGGAGATGTCTTCGATGTTGGTGGCTATAGCCGTGATGATATTGGTTCCCAACTCGAGCGGGATGATTTGATCGAGTTCGTACCGCCTTACCGGTTCTCGGAATCGGATCTCCTGCCAAGCCCCGACTTTGCCACTTTTTACCCCTAAGATATCGGCGATCGTGATTTTAACTCGGAGCTGAGGGGATTCCGTTTGGTTCATCACAAGCGGTTCTCCCTGTATTTGTATAGATATTTCAGGCGCGTACGGCGTTTGGGTCACTTTGTCTTTCGGAACCGTTACTTTTTCCCCCTGCCAGAGGACTACGAATAGATTATCTACGATAGCGTCGAGGGAAACCAGCGCGTTTTTCGGCAAGGGTGGATGCTCTTCTTTCAAAAAGAAGCGAAAGCCTGCAAAGGTCAGTCCAAAGGTCGTTTGGCTTACGTTTCCAAAAGAGTCGACCGCCTGTACTTCGAGCGTAGACGACGGACGTTTCCAGATATCGAAGGTGATCGGTAACGAGGTCCGTTTTTCGTGAATTGGATACTGGATACCAAATTCGTTCACCTCTTCCACGATCCCCGGATCGCTGATTTCGAGGGTGAGTGTCGTTTGTCGCGGTGTGACGGTGTGATCGGCCAGAATCACCTCCGGGCCGAAGATGTCCCCGATCGGGAGGTGTTCCACTTTCTGAAGGAAGTCGCGGTATTGGTCAAAGGCGTATTCCTTATCTCCGTCCTTCACGAAAAAATCGTGGCGAACGAAAGCGTTAAGGCTGGATACATACTTGCCCAGCGGCATATAGGATATCCATTCGCCGTTGGCCACCATTAAAAACGTGGCGATCAAATTCAGGTTTTCGGTATCCCAGATTCTGATCATACCGTCGTTCGACGCGGAGTACGCCTGTCCCGTTTTTTTCGAGAATCGCAGCGCGCGGATCGCCGCGCTATGGGCCTGAGGCTCCAGTCGTATCTCTTTGGCTGTCTCCACGTTCCACAGGCTCAGGTTGCCGCTCGCCAACCCGAAGAGCACTTTCTCCTCCGAAACGTAGACCGAACTCCAAACGGCGCTGTCGAAAGGGCCAATATTCCGGAGCTGATAACCCCGTTCCACCGCCCAAACCTTTATGTACTTGTCGATGCTGGTCGTGATTAAAAAATGTCCGTTCGGGGAGAAACAAAGACTGGTCACCCAATCCGTGTGCGCGATGACATCGCGCTCCACCTCCCCGGCGGCGATATTCCACAGTATGAGCGTGTTGTCTGATGACCCAGAGGCGAGAAACCGACCGTCCGGCGAGAAGGCGGCCGAGTTCACCAACCGTCGATGCCGGGTGTAGACGTTTTCCAAGTTCTTGTTCTCCACATTCCATTTTCGAAGCCTTCCGTCCGCGTTTCCGGTATAAACATACCGGCTGTCTTCGGTAAAAAGGCAAGCCCAGATCGCGTTGTTTTCTCGGATGACTTCACCGTAGAGCTGTGCCGGTTGGAGATTCCAAAGGCGCAACGTACCGTCTTGATGACCCGCGGCCAGTAATAGGCCGTTCGGGGAGATGGCGAGCGAAAGCACGGGCGAGCCGTTGGTCGGCGCCGGTATGAGGGTTTCCAACTCTCCGGTCGCGAGGTTCCAGCAGGCGATCTTTCCATCGGAATAACCGGCGTACAGGCTGTTTTTCGCCGTTTGAAGGCATAATGTGTTGGGTATGACGACGCTTTGTGGTTTCGGCGCGATCGTCGGTGCGGCGAAAGAAAGCGTTATGAGGTAGATCAAAACCCCTAAAAAAAGAGCGGATTCTTTCAAGCGACTTTCTCCTTTCGGCGCTAAAAGAAGAAACAAGTTTCGAAATCTTGATAATAGAGGAGCGGCCCTTCCTTTTTCAGCATCGCGGTGGCGCACAGAGACGTCAGGTTTGTTCCCCCGACGCGTTGATCCGGTATTGCGAAAGTTCCGGCTTCGATCTTCGCGATTAAACCTCTCATATACGCTTGGTCTTCAGTGGTGAGTATGTTACCGAGGTCTATGACACATCGTTTGGCGTAATAGACTTCATAGTTCTTCCGAGTTTGAAAATAATAGATCACGAACTTCTCCACGCCTTGCGTTCGTTCCCAAAAGGCGATCTCGTAGCCCGTGCCCGCTTTGTTTTGGCAACGGTAGATCGGAGAGACGCGGCGGGCGAAAAAATCTCCCTCAAAGAGACACAGCATCTGTCTTCCGTTGGAAACACGCTGCAGTTCCAGGTTTTTACTCTGCGCTCTTTCCAAGATATAGCCTTGCTGGCATAAGAGGATACAAACCAGTATCGCCGCAAGCCACAGGCCACTCAATACTTCCACAAGCATCGGTCACTCTCCGAACACTTCTTTAAGACGCTCGATCGTGTCTTCTTCTTGAAGGATCGCCAGCAGTTCATCGATATCTCCGTCCAAAAAGGCTTGCAACTGATAGGACGTGTAATTGACCCGATGGTCTGTCAATCGGCTTTGAGGATAATTGTAGGTCCGTATCTTCTCGTTTCGGTTCCCCGTTCCGATGAAATGTTTCCGCTTTTGAGAGAGTTTCTGCTGTTCTTCCGACATTCGTATCTCATAGAGTTTCGCCTTTAAGACATCCAAGGCCTGCAGCTTGTTTTGGTGTTGTGACCGCTCATTCTGACAGGTAACGACGATGCCGGTCGGAAGGTGGGTGATCCGCACCGCGGACTCCGTGCGATTGACATGTTGGCCCCCCGCCCCCGAAGCGCGATAGACATCGATCTTGATATCCTCTGGAGAAATATCGATCTCCATATCCGCGGTGATTTCGGGCAAGACTACCACAGAAGCGGAAGAGGTATGGATCCTTCCGCTCGCTTCGGTTTCTGGCACGCGTTGCACGCGATGGACTCCCCCCTCGTACTTGAGCGCGCCGTAGGCTCCCTTGCCCTTTATCTTGAAAACGATTTCTTTGAATCCGCCTAGATCCGTGGGATTACTATCGAGTATCTCGGTCTTCCAATGGCGAATATCGGAGTAACGGTTGTACATCCGAAATAGGCTTCCCGCGAACAAAGCGGCTTCTTCCCCGCCGGTTCCGGCACGGATTTCGACGATCGCGCTGTTCTTAGCCGCCGGATCCGGCGGTAGGATTCCGACCAACAACGCGCGTTCGTCTTCTTTCAACCGCTTTTCCAAAGAAGGAATCTCCTCGTTCGCTAACGCCGCAATCTCCGAGTCCTCGGACTGTAGGAGCTCCTGGTTTTCTTCATACTCCTTCATAGCCCGGCGGTAGTTGTCATATAGGGATTGTAACTCCTCCAGTTGAGCTCGTTCTCGAGAATACTCCAGAAACCGTTCTCGGTTGTGGATCACATCAGGATCGGATAGTATCCTCATAACCTCCGTATATCGTTGTAAAACCGTTTCGATCTTTTCCAAATACTCTTTCATAACCATCCTCTATGTTCTACCGGATGAGGGTCATCCGGAAAATACCTCGATGCGCGTGTGTTTCAACGCACGGTTAAGACGGTCGCCTCTCCCGGTTCCAGGAAGACGTGGACGTATCCGTCTTCGAGATTCATATACTGTTGTGTTTTCGCATAATTCACGTACTCCCGTCTGACACCGCCAACCCTCATATCCGGTATATGCGAAACGTCGATCGATATCCAAGAGGCGTTCACGAAATCGGTGTTCGCCAGGAGGATCAACGCCTGGTTTTGGACCGGATTCTTGTAGAGATGCGCGATCACTTTTTCGGAGGGGGTGAAGAGCCCTTCCAATCGATTCTCCCCTCGGCACCATGGGCCGCATTCGGCTTTCAACGTCGCCGCGGATTGCATCAGTTGCAACAGCTCCAAATCCGCCTGGTCCCAGTGATAGGCGTAATGGTCGAAAAACGCGATCTTACCATACAAAGGGTCTTGTTCGGGCAGCGCGAACCGTCCTCTCTCATCGTTGTCTAGCCCCAAGTTCAGCGGTTGCACCTCTCCAATCTCGAATCCGGAATTGATGAAGGTGATGCCGTTGGGCAGAAACAGGTTCAGGATAAAGGAGAACTGAGAAAACCTCTTCCGGTATTTCCGTGCGATGGCCCGCGGGGTGTCCGGCGTTTCGGCCGTCACCAGGGCGGGGAGCTTTAAGGCCGGCAGCAGTTGCTGACAGAACTCAAAACACTTTCCTTCGTCCACCCGAGGTTCCATCCACCAGGAGTTTCCAAGAATAGCATCGTAGCCGCGTTCCAATGCCCTCTCGTCTTTGGTGATCTCCAGCTCTTCGGCGATGAAAACGAAGCCCGGATCCAAGTCGCGCGCCTTACGGATGATCTCCTCCTCCAGCTGGCGGGGTAGGGCGTGTCCCATATCCAAACGCACACCGTCGATTCCGAACCGTTTCTGATAACTGGGAATCACGTTTACCAAATACTCCCACAAGGGTAGATTGGGGCTATCGTTTTCGAAATTGCTCGCTTTGATGATATCGAAAAGCACGTAGGGGGGTTGCTCGGCGCCCACGAGCGCCCGACTTGGGTTTGGGGGAAGATGGAACAGCTTCAAGAACGTAACGTCCGTCCACGCCGGCTGCGTGTCGTTGACCCAATCTGAAAAACCCGGAGGGGGAAGCACCCCGAAGGTTTTCACGAGGTCTTCGAAGAAACTTTCTTCTTTGCCTCGGTGTTCTTCCTTAAAGTATTCCCAGCGTTGCGGGTCCAAGCGATCCGGGCTATGGGAGAACAGACCGAGTAGTTCTTTCGTTTTTTCCGCCGCGTAGATCGTGGAGAGGTTCTCGACGCTGGGCTGGCAGAAGCCGAGAGCGTCGATAGACGGCGCCTTGTACTGCTCCTCTTTCGAGGCGCGAATCCAATAGAACCAATCCGGATGCTCGAGGATGAGATCGTTATCTCGCGCGCAGGTTCTGGGGACGAAGTCTAAAATGACCCGCATCCCCATCATATGCGCCGCCTCGACGAAAGCCGAAAACTCGTCCTCTACGGTGAAGCCCGCGAGCAAGGCGTCTTTGTACGATGGTTCGATCTGTAAAAAATTCTTGACCGCGTACGGAGAGGGAAGCTCCCCTTTCTGGTAAAGGTGGCTGTATTTGGTGATCGGAAGGGAATAGAGCGTGTCGATTCCGATCTTTTTCAAATAGGGCAAAAGCGCAATCATTTTGAGAAAGGTCCCGCCTTCGGTGTAACGACCGATCTGAGAACCTTGGAACTTCCAGTACCCTTTATGGTTGTAGGCCGTCGTCGCCCTCACGAAGAAGCCGTACATATAACGGCTCTGCAACCAATCCCGTTCTCCCGTGAAAGCCGAGCGGCCCGCCTGTTCTTTCAGAGCGGAAAAAGGACGTTCATAGTGGACTCCGGGCTTTTTTTGTTCCAGAATCTCACTAAGAATCCGGCTGTAGTATTTGTGCGGGTTCACCAAGAGCGGTTTCCGATCGTCGCCGACCGGACGGTCCGAGGGCATCATAGCGTTGATCACGCTCTGAGAAGCCCACAAATAGGGAATCGCATAGTACCCGCTGGACGTTTTCGCTTTGTTTTTCAAGTAATCGTAAATTTCCTTCAACATAGACCGATACACCTCTTTATCCACATCATCCACATCACCAACATCATCGTCGCTCCGTTTCCCCTTCGACGGGCACGGTCATCCACAAACATTTCAAATAAAGCGTTTCCGGCATCTGCAACAACCAAGGGTGGTCCGGAGATTGAACGTTTTGGTCCACGACGATCACCGCTTTGCCACAATCGGCAGACGCCCTTCGGACTGATTCGATCATCTCTTCCCACCCGAGATGGTAAGAACAACTGCACAAACAGATAAGGCCGTTTGGAGCCAAGAGCGGTAACACAGACCTCACCAATTCGGTGAGCAAGCGTTTTCCATAAGGCCGTTCCTGTTGCGATTTAATTAAAGATGGCGGGTCGATGACGATCAACCCGTAGGGCTTTCCTAGCGGCGGCTTTTCCATCGTTTGATTCAACAGCCAGGAAAAAACGTCGTCCACAATGAAGCCGGTCTGGCCGGTCAACCCGTTGATCTCAGCCATACGCTGCGCGGTTTCGATATCAGGAGCTGACTTGTCGACTCCAAGGGTGGTCATTCCTTCTTGCGCCATCGTGAAAGAAAAGCCGCCGGTATAACAAAACAGATCCAATGCCGGTTGCCCCTCTAAATGATAGGTCCGTATCAATTGTCGGGCTTTCGCCCTGGACGCTTGTTGGTCAAGAAACAGTCCCGTCTTCTGACCCGTTTTGAATCGGATGAGGTAGGCGATACCGTCCACCCAAACCGTGGTCTCTTCCGGGACCTCTCCCCAAAGCACGCCCGAATGTCTATTCAAGCGGTACTCCGGCGTGGATTCGAAATCGCTGCGTTCGAAGATGCCACGAATGCCCCCTTCGTAAAGCGCACGTAAGGCCGATATGATCTGCGGCTTCTTTTCTTCTAGAGCGGGGTGGCGAATCTGGGCAACCAAATAATCCCCGTAACGGTCGACGATCAACCCGGGCAACCCCTCGGATTCCGCGTTGATCAACCGATAAGCCACGTTGGGGTTAATCCGGGTACGAACGGACAACGCTCGACGGAAACGGCGCAAAAAAAAGGGCTCGTCGATCTCCTCATCCCGGAGGGTCAGCATTCTGACTGTTTTTGAGGCGCCTTTTAGGAATAACCCCTTGCCGAGAAAGCCGCCGTTTTCCTCGAAAACGTTCGCAATCCCTAGGTCCCGATCCGCTTGGATGTCGACGAGTTCATCGGCAAAAACCCATCCGTAACGGTTTCGAATCTTCGGAGCCTTCTGCCTCCGGACGGTTACGATGATCATGCGTAAGATTCGACAACCACTTTAACCAGGCTCGCAAAGGTGTCTTTCACGCGATTGGCCGTATCCATGACTTCCTGATGCGAGAGTTTTTGCATAAGCACGCCGGCCGCCATATTCGTCACGCAAGAGATGCCGAAGGGGCGAATACCACAGTGTCGGCAGGCGATCAACTCCGGAACCGTGGACATCCCCACCAAGTCCGCCCCCAGATAACGGAAAGCGCGAATCTCCGCCGGGGTTTCGTACATCGGTCCCAACGCAAACACATAGGTACCGGTTTTCAGCTCTTTGTTCTTCTCTTTGAGGCGATTTTTCACCCGATCGTACCAGTCTACATCCAAGACCGTCGACATATCGGGAAATCGGGGCCCGATTGCATCGTCGTTCTCTCCAATCAAAGGGTTATGAAAGGAGAAGTTGATGATATCTCGGATCACGACGAGGTCCCCGGCCTGATAGTCCGTGTTGATGCCTCCGGAGGCGTTCGTAATGATCAAACCCTCCACGCCGATCCTTTTTAACAGATAGAGGGGGGTGACGATGTCGGCGGGGTCGTACCCCTCATAACAGTGGAATCGCCCTTGCATCGCAACGACCTCGACTCCTGAAAGCTCGCCAAAAACCAGGTTCCCCTCGTGCCCGATCACCGTCGAAGCGAGAAAGCCGGGGATTTTTTGGTAAGGGATTTTTACGCTCTTTTCCAACCGATCCGCCATAAACCCAAGTCCAGAGCCAAGGACCAATCCCACCTTGGCGTTCGCTGGCTTTCCCAAGGCCTCTCGCACCGTTTCAGCGCCGCTGTCGATGATGCTTGATAAACGCTTCAAACCAGACACCTCGCTTCTGCAGATACAAATCTGCCCTTTTTGGAGTCTATTATAGCATTTTTAGTTTATAATACTCCGAAACAACGCTTTTTTCCGGTCTTATGTCGTGAGGGGGGAGAACCCGTTATGAACTATGATTTTTACGCGATAAAAATACAAGCGGAAAACCGTACTTCGGACGATTATTTCTTGGGGTATTTCTTCGGAAAGGTCAATAGCGGTTTGGAATACCGGTTCATCTGTTTTCCGAGTAAATACGTAGATCGCGAGAAAACCCCTCTGGAAATGCCCTTCGCGGAGTATAAAGACTACTTGAACGAACTCTACCTTCGTATCTCCTCACGATCTCTGGAGATCGTCGAGATGACCAAGGAGTTCAACGTTTACCTCGGCCTTCAAATACGAAAAATGGGCGGTATGGGTGCGCAAGGATTTCGGTTTTCAAAGATGGCGGAAGAAAAGAACACCGAACTGATTCGGTCGGAGTTGAACGATCTCTTTCAAAACTGGACCAGCGACATCATCCTGCGCTTCACACTCGACTTTTCCAGCTTCTCTCAAATCTATGAGCAAGCGAGCCTTTCGGCGGACACGAAGGTTATGCTCAGCTCTTTCGGCGCAGACCGCAAAGATATCCTCTCGATCTCGGACTTCTACCCGCTTCTCGACCCGATGGCCGGTGTCACGATCGACCAATACGAGATCGGCTCGGTGATCTGGTGCACAATCTCTCGCTTCTCGAACCAAACTGAAGAGAACCGGTTGAAGAAAGAGTACCCCGACTTTTTCGACGAGGCGGGGGGCAACATCGTCCCTTTCGAAGGCACGTTGGTACTCAAAGAACTGACCGCGGACGGGCGTGGCGTCCTCGTTAAAGTGATGATCGCCGACTGGTTTTTCGCCAAATCGATTATCCTGCACAATATGCGCCTGCTGCAAAACACCCAGAAGCTCCAAAACCGGTTTCCCAAATTGCAGGAGCAAAGTTTTCAGATCGGTTTGGATAACCCGCAAGCCCGACCCGCTTCGAAGGGTACGACGAACACCGCCCACCTCGAAAACAAAAAACCGATCTTCGATCTCGGGACAGTCTTCATCATCTTCGCTATCATAGCGTTGGCCTTTCTCATCTATTTCTTTTTCTTTTATTCCTGAAGTATCCGCAGGGGCCCACGTACCCGACCTGGAAAGAAGAGAGTCGCGCGCGGTTGACAAGACTCCCGCATCGTGGTAGAATAAGGCCCGAATGTTCGTAGAGGAGGAATACCCGTGCCAAATATACCATCCGCGAAGGCCCGTGTGAAAAGAACCGAACGCGAGAGAGCTCAAAATAAATCCTATAAGAGCAAATTTCGAAACCTGGCGAAAAAAGTCAATAGAGCGATCGAAGAGAACGATAAAGAATCCGTGAAGGCTTTGCTGCCGAAATTATACTCGGCTATCGACCGAACGGCGAAGATCGGAGCCATTCACAAAAATCAAGCCGCGCGCCGCAAGTCCCGAATAACCAAAAAAGCAAACGCCTTATTGACAGAGTAATACGGAGCGCGTCCGCATACGGAAAAAGGCCGAAACGTTCGGCCTTTTTTGTGTTGGTTTGCGTACCTTGACGGTGAGCGGCGCGTAACCGAGCCATCGGCGCCCGTCGCGGCCTTTAGGGTAAGCCCAGATAGCTCATCAATAACTGACAGGTATTGGATAAACCGTCGATATGTGCTCTTTCGTACCCGTGAGAAGAAGAAACGCCCGGTCCGATCAGGGCGAACCGGATGTCCTTTCCACTCCGCAGCGCGGCGCCGGCATCCGAACCGTAACTGGGATAGATGTCGACAGCGTAGTTCAATTTCTCCGTTTTCGCCAAGTCGATCAACTCGCGGGTCATCTCATAATCATAGGGCCCATTAGAGTCTTTCATACAGATCGACACCTTGTGCTCGTCCGTCCCCAAGTCATCTCCTACAGCGCCCATATCCACGACCAGGATTTCCTCAACGTCCTCCGGAATGCCAGCGGAGCCGCCGTGACCCACCTCTTCGTAATTGGTGAACAATAAATAGGCCTTCCGATTCAATCGCGTCTGCTCCGGATACCCGCCATCTCGCAGGATCTTCGCTAACGTGATCAGAATGCCCACGCTCGCTTTATCGTCCAGATGCCTGCTCTTTAAAAACCCGCGTTCGGTCAAGACCGTTCGAGGATCGAAGCTGATGTAATTCCCCGACTCGATTCCCAACGCCTCAACATCTTTTTTTGATTGGACTCTTTCATCCAGAACCACTTCGAGGGTTTCATCGTTTCTTTCGACCGTGTCGATGTCTTTATAAACGTGGGAAGACGAATGGCACAGCTGAATCGTCCCACTGATCGACCTCCCGTCGTAAGTGTGGATTAGGCAGTTCTCCGTGATGATGTTCGTTAAAGGATAGCCGCCCACCGGCGTTAAGCGGAGCCGGCCGTTGTCCTTGACCGCGCGGACGATCGCCCCTAGCGTGTCGATATGCGCAGAAAGGATCGCCGTCTCTTTCGGCCCTTTTCCCGCGTCACCTTCACTGAGTTGGACGACGACACTGCCCTTCCTCGTCGACCACGCCCGATACCCCAATTCCTCGAAAATATCGCGCAATCGTTTTTGAATCTCTCGAGTAAACCCTGTCGGGCTGGGTATCCGACACAGTTCCAAGATCATTCCTTTCATATACTCCAGGTGTTTTTCGGAAACTCGCATCCAATTACCTCCGGTAGGCGTTCAGATATTGAATCGTATATACAAGATATCGCCGTCTTCTACGATATGGTCTTTACCGACCACCTTCACCAACCCCAACTCTTTCAGCTTTTTCTCTTGACCCTCCCGCGCGAGGTCCTCGAACCGCATCACTTCCGCGCGAATAAAGCCGCGCTCGAAGTCGGTATGAATCTTACCGGCGGCGTCTTTCGCGCCAGTCTTCTCGCGAACCGTCCAAGCGCGCACCTCTTCATCTCCTACCGTAAAAAACGATATCAGTCCGATATGTTCGTAAACCTCGCGCACCAAACGCTCGATACCGGTTTCATTGAGTCCGATCGACGTGAGAAGATCGGCCCTTTCCTCCGGCGTGAAATCGTTCAACTCCATCTCGAACTTGCCGCTGAGTTCTAACCAACCGAGCCGGTTTTGAGCGCAATCTTCCCGTATCCGTTTGATTTCGGGAGTTTCGATAGCAAAGCTGGCCTCGTCGCTGTTCAATAGGAGGATCGACGGCTTTATCGAACAAAGATTCAACCCCCCGACGGCTTTACGTTTTTCCGCTTCCTCTCGATATTCGGCGCCCGGAAGCAGCGTTTGATCCAAGGGATGATGGAGTCTTTCGAGAAAGTCCAGGAGCTCTTCTTCCGGTTTTTCCAGTTTGTATTTCGCGTGTTTCAATCGATCGATGCCGTTTTCTACGATCTCCAAGTCTCGGATGATGATCTCGGACTTGATGTCCTCCGCCTGTTCTCTCGGCGTCTTTTCCGACCCTTCGAAGTTCCCGATCACCCATAAGAGGGCGTCGACTCCCTGCAAGATTCCGAAGATCCGGTTTCTCTCTTTCGCGCCGGCTTTCGGGTCTAACCCTGGGGTGTCCGTGAATTGGATCGTCGCGTAAGTTGTTTTTTTTGGTTGATATATCCGAGACAACGTATCCACACGTGGGTCTTTTACTTTCACTACCCGTGTCTCCGACCCCGCAGCCGTCTGGCCCGAGACGCCGGAGAAGAGTTGAAAGAGCGTCGTCTTCCCCACAAAAGGCAAACCGATAATGCCGATATTCATCGAAAGATAGCCCACAAGTTCTCCCTCCCGATTAGGTCAACTCCGCGCGCTCGCTCAAGGTTGTGGCGATGTAACTGGCGACTTGGCTGGGCACGGTGCCCGAACCGAAGCCCACATCGTATCCGAGTTCTACGGCCAGTTCGTAACTGATCCGCGGGCCCCCGACGATCGTGAGAAGACCTTTCCTCACCCCTTCGATCTCCAATAAGTCCATTAACTTGGTGAGGTTTTGTATGTGTAGGTTCTTTTGAGTCACAATCTGTGAGATTAAGAGCGCATCGGCCTTCGTTTCTTTCACCTTCCGGACGACCTCTTCACACAAGACCTGACTCCCCATATTGTGAACGGTGAACATCTTGTACCGCTCTAGTCCGTAATCCCCGTGATAGCCTTTCATATTCAAAATCGCGTCCAGCCCGACCGTATGGGCGTCGCTTTCGATCGTTGCGCCCACAACCACGAGAGGCCTTCCGATTTTTTTCTGTATAAAATCGTCTGTCTCCTCTCGGCTCATAACCCGAAAACTAACGTCCATCACTTTGATCTTCGACACATCGATCGTCTTTTGGGTGTGCGCGTAAACGACGAAAAACGTGTAGCCCTCTTGCATATCTTCCATCGAGACGATGTCCAAGGTATCGAACCCGAGGTTTCGGACGAACACTTTCGCCGCTTCCTTCGCCAACGCGCCATACGGAATCGGAAGGGTGAAAGAGAGCTGGACGGCGCCGTCGTTGGCGGCGTCGCCGTAGGATGTCAGCTGTTTGGGGTCGATGAACACGTTGCCTTTAAACTCGCTCATAACGCCACCTCGATTCCTAAACGTCTCTCCAATTCACTGAGAACCGGGTTGTAGTATCCCTCCGATTTGCGGTGCACTCCGGAAAGTCCCTTCCCGCCGTCCTGTGACCTGGATATATCGGCGAATTGGGCCTCCTGGATCGCGTTCATCAACCCTACCTTCTGAGTGTGTTTTAGAAGGGTCAGCGCTTGACTTAAGACCTCTTGCGCCCGCCTTTCGATGAATCCTCCTTTTTTGACCTCCAGCTCATATCCCAGCAACCGCGCGTTGTTGAAAATATAGTTGGCGTTCAAGATCGCCAGATACCGGTCTTGGAGATAGGGCGTGTGGATGGCCTCCGTGAGCATTCCGAGCAGCTGGATGTCTTGGCCGGTGAAGACCGAGGCCAGATTGAAGAGGGTGTTCATCGCGTAGCCCTTAAAGACGTTTCCGGTCATAAACTTTGTCGGGGGCATATACTTGAGTGTGGCGTTCGGAAAAAGCTCTCGGGCGAGGAGCGCGTGGGC
This sequence comes from Thermotogota bacterium ADurb.Bin062, assembly GCA_002071085.1. Classification (GTDB taxonomy): domain Bacteria; phylum Thermotogota; class Thermotogae; order MWEM01; family MWEM01; genus MWEM01. Next base: position 16,574 of record MWEM01000022.1, read on the forward strand.
GAGTTCATACAAAAACCCGTTTTCGATGGCAGGGTCGATCTCGAATGCATGCCCAAGCCCCATATACGCCTCTTTCATACCAGCCTTTTTCGCGAAGGCCTCGTTGATCAGTTGAGACGCCGTCACCGCGTAAGCCTTTTCGATGGCGTCGGAGGTCGTGAGGTAGTTATCTTCTCCGGTGTTGATCGTTATGCCGGACAAGGCCACGATCAGCCGAGAAAAGTACTGGTCCACGAAGGTGCGCTTCATATTGATATCCCGGAATAGGATGCCGTACATCGAATCGTTCAACAGAAAGTCGAGGCCTTCCCAAGAGGCCATCATCGCGATTTCGGGCATACAGAGCCCCGAAGCATAGTTAGTCAGCCGAATATAGCGTTTCTGCTCGGCGGCGATTTCATCGAGCGCTTGACGCATGATCCGAAAGTTTTCTTGCGTCGCGTACGTGCCGCCAAAGCCTTCGGTCGTAGGACCATACGGAACGTAGTCCAATAGGCTTTGGGCGGTGGATCGAATGACTGCGATGACATCCGCTCCCTGTTCCGAAGCGGCTTTTGCCTGACTGACGTCTTCGTAGATGTTACCGGTGGCCACGATGACGTATTTGTAGGGCTTTGGGTTGTCGCGAAGCTGGACTAAAAGCTCATCCCGGGTCTTTCGCACGGATTCGACTCGGTCTAAAGCCTCAACCGCCTTTTCCTGGGCAAACCGGTAGACAGTCTCCAGCGGTTGAGAAGGAATGGCCGTCAAGTCCAACGCGTTCGCCCCGACCGCTTCGGCGACGGTCTGCGGATCCTTTCCCGTTGCCACACAGGCGTTTGAGATCCAATACGCGGAACCGGTGTCCAGCACCCCTTTCTTTTTCAGGTGATCCACCACCACATTGGGCAACGGCGCCTCACCGGCGTCCACCCCGTCGACGCCGAAATACCGAAGAACGGTTCGTTCGATCGTATCGGTCGTATGTTTGGTGATGAAGTGAAAAACGTCGTCAACGATGGCTTTCGCTGTCTTCTTCGCCTCTGAGACATCATCCCTACTCAGCGTGATCGATAGTCTCGCCATACTCCTCCTCCACAAGTAATTTTATATCGCTCAATATCGCATATCTTTCTTCAATAGCCCTCCAGAAAGTCATGTCACAGTGTCTTCAAACAGGGCACTTTGATTCGTGTTCTTGGGCAGCGGATACCCCAAATGCTGACACGCCTTCGCGGTGACCTCTCTACCGCGAGGGGTCCGTATCAAAAATCCCGTTTGGATGAGAAATGGTTCGTAGACCTCGCTGATCGAATCCGCCTCGATCCCGACCGCCGCAGCGATCGCGCGTAAGCCCGCCGGACCGCCCCGATAATGCTCGATTAAAACCTTCAGAATCTTCCGGTCCATATAATCGAGGCCGTATTCGTCGATTTCAAGAGAGTCGAGCGCCTCCACGGCATCCTCCGCTTCAATGAGGGATTTGCGCTTGACGGTCGCGAAGTCCCGAACTCGGCGCAGGAGGCGGTTGACGATACGCGGGGTGCCGCGGGATCGTTCGGCCGTGATCTGGGCCGCTTCTTGAGTGATCCCGATCCCCAGCAGGCTGGCGCTCCTCCTAAGGATCCGCATCAAGTCTTCGACCGAATAGAAATCCAACTCCAAAATCATCCCGAATCGGTTTCTAAGAGGTGAGGTCAGAAGGCCGCTGCGCGTGGTCGCGCCAATCAACGTGAAGCGATTGAGGTCGATCCGGATCGATCGGGCGCTTGGTCCTTTTCCTATCAGGATATCCAAAGAAAAATCCTCCATCGCCGAATACAAGACTTCTTCGATCACGCGGCTCAAACGATGGATCTCATCGATGAACAGCACGTCTCCTCTATCCAGGTTCGTCAGAATCGCCGCAAGGTCCCCTTGCTTTTCGATGACGGGGCCGCTCGTAATATGGATATTCGCTTCCATTTCGTGGGCGATGACGTTTGCCAGCGTCGTTTTTCCGAGCCCCGGAGGCCCCACTAAAAGAACGTGGTCTAAAACATCCCCTCTCATCTTACAGGCCAGGATGGAGATCTGCAAACTCTCCTTTATCTTATTTTGGCCGATGTACTCTTCTAGCGCCTTCGGCCTTAACACCACCATCTGTTGGTCCTCTACCCGCGACACGGAGTCGACCAAACGCTCCGTTTCAGGCCCTACCCCCCATTCCTCATTCTTCAGGATGATCACCTCGGTTCCAGTTCTCACACGCCTAATAGCCCCGCGCGGGCCTTATATAGGCCTTACGAATGGAAATCGACGGATAAAAACCGCCAATGGCCGTACATGTCTCGCTTACACGTCACCGCGCCGACGGGCGAAAAAAGTTCTTCAAGTCGCTCTTTTTGCTCTAAGCCGAATTCAAAATACACTCGTTTTCCTCGTAATAGAGATCGGTGCTCCAACGTTTTCCGATAGAAATCGAGCCCGTCAGGCCCGCCAAACAAAGCCATTTCCGGCTCGTAGCGCAACGTGGCGGGGCTCACTTCTTGGCGTTCGTTCTCTCCCACATAAGGCGGATTGCACACCACTACTTCAACCGGGTCGACCAGCTCGTCCAACCCGTCCAAAAAATCTGCCTGATAAAAGAGGATCCGATCCAGGACCCGATGGGTTCTCGCGTTCCTACGCGCCACGTCCAAAGCGCGTTCCGACTTGTCCGAAGCCACGATCGTCGCTTCCGGATGCGCGCGCGCCAAAGCGATCCCGATCGCGCCGCTACCTGTGCCGAGATCCATAAACCATCGAGGTCTTCGGTTTTCTTTCTGAACGATCCACTCGATCAGCTCTTCCGTTTCTACCCGCGGAATGAAGACGTCCGGATTCACTTCCAACCGATAGGTCATGAACCATCTGTAACCCAAGATGTACTCGATGGGTTCGCCTTCGACGTATCTTTGGATATAGGAGCGAAAGACCTCCAAGGGAATAGCGTCGACGGGGTCGTTCCAACGCGAGTATAAGAGCGTGCGGTCTAGCTTCAACGCTTCGGCTAGCAATAGCTCCGCAGAAAGTCGGGCTTTCGCCAGCCCCTTCCGGCCAAAAAAACCAGCCGTCCAGCCCACCAACTCCTGAACGGTCCACGGTTTTGTTCCTTTTTCTGCGCTCACGTGCCAACCCTTTCCCTTTATTTCGCTTCCTTAACGTTTGATTGTACCATAAAAGGCTCAAGATAGTGGGAAGGGTGTGTGTCAAGTTATGGGGTGCAAACAAGAAACAAGGACAGAATCGATCGCACGATTATTAGCCTATGTAGTCATCGCGGCGTAAGCGCCCCTTCTTTTCGCGACGGCGCGATACGTTTTGTACGTGTCTTCAAAAAAGGGGGTCACACAGAGGGCACAGAGAACACTGAGAAAAGATTCTCGTGAACGCCTTGGGAACGCCTTGGGAACGCCGCGCTTTAGTGCGGCCTGTTTTTAGAACTCTTCGACTCGTTACTTGAAGCCCACTGAAAATCCCAGAAATACGATGTTTCCTGCGAGGAATAGAAAGAGACCGCCAGGCGGTCGATTTGGGCATAGAAAAGGGTTATGCAACGATCTATCGCGGGACTTCGCAGGCTTCCGAAGTCTGCCCGCTGGTTACCCCGCTATAACCCCACACGGTCAGCGCGACGTAAGCGCTTCTTCTTTTCGCGACGGCGCGATGCGCTTTCGCGCGGCCATCGCAGCGTAAGCGTTTAAGGGCTCTCGAGAGCTTACTGAATAGCAAAAAAACATACCGAACTAAAGTTCGGCGTTCCCAATTTGGTGTACCCCGATATTATACCCACACTGGGAAGAGGCAAACCTCAGGACAACGGAAAGAGAGTCCGGTCATTCCGGCCGTTGACTTCGTAAGAAGACTTCGTGACGTTTATCCATCCTCGCTTTTTCTTGCGGAACCTGCTCGTAGAATTCTGCCAGTTTTTCACACACGTAGTCGGAACATTCGGCGCAGGTGAGCACACCGCGCTCGAGCGCGCACAGCCGAACTCGGCACTTGTCGCAGTACCCAAAGACAGGCTTCTCGCGCTCCTGACATCCGTAGCAGACGATGTCTTCCATCTCGAAATCGTTCCCGAACATTTTCGTCCATTCAGCAGCCGTTTTTTCGCGCATAGCGGCGTCGTTTCGGATCGTCGCCTGGTAGGCCGGACACACCGTGCAGTCGATACCACAAAAACCCAATTCTTCCATATTTCCCCCTTTCATTTTACCGCGCGCTCGATTAGGCGATATCTTCGCGGCGCATTGAGTATAATAACAAGCTTGGCTTTCGGTAGAAACAGGGCCTAGCGTGGATCGGCCTCGCTTCTCAAGGACTCAGGCAGCGCGCTGAGGATCTCGTGGAAAATTTTTTTCGCCGGATTCATCTTGGGCCTCAGCCGCTTCAGCGCGAAACGCATATTTTGCGATAGCTTCTTTTCTAAGAGAAGGGTCAGCTTCTTTTCTAGGAGCGCCACGGTAGCCTCCCTCTCTTCCAGATAGAAAGCGGCCCCGTGTTTTTCCAGAGAAATCGCGTTGATCAATTGATGATTTTCAGCTGATCCGGACCACGGTATGATGAGAGAGGGGACCCCATAGTAGGTGATCTCCGCTACTGTGGTCGCGCCGCCCCGAGAGACCATCGCGTCCGCGCAGGCGATGTAGCGGTGCATGTCTTGGATGAAAGGAGCCGCTTTCACAAAGGGGAAAGCGCTGATCTTCTGAAGAAAGGCGGCTTCCCCGCAAGAATGCAAAAACTCCACCTGACTGTTGTTCCCGCGCCATTTCTCATAGAGCTGAAGCATCAACCCGTTCACGAAATCGGATCCTTTGCTTCCTCCCGCCACCAACACGATCTTTTTGTTCGGGTTGATCCCGTAGCGATGGAAGACCCCTCGGTCGACGTTCTCGGCGATACGGACCGGGTTCCCGGTATGCAGAATGCGATGGGCGCTCTTGAGTTTAAAATCCCGAGCGCTTTCCGGAAAAGAGATAAAGATACGCTCGGAGCCCCGGCTGATCAATTTGTTTGCTAAACCGGCAATTGCGTTTTGTTCGTGTAAAAAGGTCGGAATCCGTAACTTATGGGAGGCCCAACCGACCGGAACGGCGACGTACCCTCCGGTGATGAAACTGAAATCTGGTCTGAACGAGGCCAGTTCTTTCTTGCAGACGTAGACGGAACGCGCCGCTTTATAAAGGATAGATAGGTTCTTCGGAGTGAAGAAAGGGCGGAGTACCCCGCGTATTTCGAGCTTGACGATTCGGGCTTTCGGGAAAAGACGTACGATCTCCCGGTTTTCCAACCCATGCGGCGTGGCGAAATACAGAACCTCCACAGCCGGATACTGTTTCATAAAATACTCTAGAACGGCCACCGCGGGATAGATATGACCGCCGGTCACCCCGCCCGCCACGGCTATTTTCATCGTGAACCCCTCTTTTCTGATACTAACCCTATCATACACGATTTCGATCCCTGAACCGGATTTCGTGTTATTATACCCCATCAACAGGCCCGTTTAAAAATGAAACCGGAATCCCTACGCGCCTTGCGGACCGCGAACCTATAGGGTCGTCAAACGGGGGTTAAGGTCCTTGATTCGATTTTGGCGTCCCCAATTTGCTTTTAGCGTATAATAGCGTATAGGTCCGTTTTTTGATCAAACGGAAAAAGGAGGGGCTCCGTGAACCACGCAGTCGTTTACCTTACGAAAACCGGACACTCGAAAAAGATCGCCTCGGCGATCGCTTCGGCATTATCGCTCTCGGCCCTCGATATTAAAACCCGACCGGCCATCGGAGAAGTCGACCTGTTATTCATCGTTGGCGGCCTTTACGGCAAACAAAGCGACCCTATGATGCTCGAGTTCGTCAAAGGGCTCAGCCCGAAACAGATAAAAAAAGCGGTCCTGGTGACGTCCAGCGCCAACGGAAGTCTGAAGCAAGCCGCCGTCCGCACCGCACTCGAAAGCCGGGGGATACAGGTCGCTCCTGAAGAGTATTGTTGCAAGGGCAGTTTTTTGTTCTTCTTCTTAGGTCATCCCAACTCGGAAGAGATCGAAGGGGCGGTCTCTTTTTCCAAATCCTTTCTGACACGCGATTGACGCGAACGGTCGCGGTTTCCCGCGATTCTTCCTCAAACCGATTAAGGCCCTCGGGCAGGCTGAGGCTGGTCGGAATCGCGCGCCCTCGGTGTCGTGGCGTAGTCGTTCCAGATCGGTTCTATCATCGCATAGGTCAGCCATTCTTCCAGCCGATGGAAGGCTTTGCGACCGTGTTGCGTCAACCCCCACAACTCCGGAGAGATCGGCTCTAAATAGCCTAACAGCCGAAGGTAGCGAAACAGCAAACGACCCCGGGCTTTCTGTTGAGGAAAGTAGTCGCACCACAGCGCGAGATTCAGTTCATTGCGATAGAGCGACCAGAAGAGATAGAACAAGGCGTTCTCCCAGTCCGAGAGCCGATAGCGTTTCGAAACCGGCAGGCGAGCGTTCGCGATGCAAGTAAGGTAGCGGTCGTAGTCGAAGGTGTTGACATAAAACCCCTCCCCGTTGAAGGAGGAGGCGCTGATGCCTATTCCCCGAAAAAAGGGCCTGGTGACCGACGAATACCGCCCGGCCACCCCCGATCGCCGATAGGTCCAGAGCATGTCCCGATGGTAGCCCATTCGCAGGGCGAGCTTGTCGATCTGCAAAAAGGTCTCGAACTCTCGTGCGGGTTGATTTTTAGTCCGATAGGGTGCGAAGGAAAACCGCATCATCGGGTAGATAGAGATTTGATGGGGAAGGTAGGCGCAGACGGTCTCGAAGTCCTTCAAAACGACCTCCGAAGAGAAGGCGGCGAGGTCGAAGACAAGGTCCACGTCCACCAACTTGTAGCCGGCGTTCATAACCTGGCTTAACGCGCGATGGTTGTCCCGCGCCGAGTGGTTCCTACCAAAATGACGCAATACCTCATCGTGCATCGATTGGATCCCCAAGCTGAGGTATTGTACCCCTTCGGTTTCCATCAACTCGAGCAATTCCCCCGTGGCGTCCAACGGATGTAGCTCCACGCCGATTTCACGCCGAATGATCGGGCGGAAAAACCGAATTAACTCGAGCAACAAGCCCTGGTGAACCGTCGGGGTTCCCCCGCCGACGTATAGGGAGTCGTATTCCCTAGGCGGATAGAGGCCAAATTCTCGAAAAACCGCTTCAGTGTAAGTCCGGAGCATGTTTTCATCGTATCGGAACTTATGGTAAGGACAAAAAGTACAAAAGTGCTTGCAAAACGGGATATGCAAGTATAAGCCCGTGTCTTGGTGAACCGCCGAGATCGATTCTATCAGCGGGTCGATCTCCGGATGTATTTTATATCTGGCCTGGTGCTTTAGAAAAGAAATGAGCATCTTGACTCCCGGCGCTGTACCGCCTAATAAAAACGCCTGACCCGGTCCTATTGGCGAACTCCGGATACCTTATGTGTCCTCGTAATGGAGTATAACATAAACGATGGCGCCCGTACACGCCGTCGACTTCCCGAGAACGCCTCGCCCCGATGAAAAGCCTGGCGGGCCAAAGCCCGGACGGGTTTTATTTTTCCCTTTTTTCTCCCCTCTATGTCCTCCGTGAACACTGTGGGAAACCGCAGATCTCTTATAAGGATATGCCGAACTAAAGTTCGGCGTTCTGAGAAACCCGTGCCACACTCTCCGTGTTCTCTTTCCCTAAATCCTGGTGTGGTTCAAGTTATGGGGAGTACTCAAGAAACAAGGCCAGAATCGATCACACGATTTTTATTCCACGTAGTCATCGGGGCGTAAGCACCTCTTCTTTTCGCGACGGCGCGATACGCTTTTGCACAAGCCCATTGCGGCGTAGAAAGGGCAAAATGCGGATCGCGGGGTCGTAAAAATCACTTACCTGCGAGGAACCTCTTAGTTTTGTCACCCCATAACTTGACACACACGCGGGCAAGGTCCCGACGGATCGTTATGATATAATAATGCGAAACTCTCTATGGTTGGGATACCCACTAAAAGAGAAGAACGGGGTACGTTAGGAGGATAGAAGATGAACAAATACGCCACCGAAGCAAAGGAAAAGATGCAAAAAACCGTGCAAGTGGTTGACGAAGAGCTGAAGCACATCCGTACCGGAAGACCTGCGCCGGCGATGCTCGACGATATCTCCGTCGATTATTACGGGGCGCCGACGCCGGTGACGCAGCTGGCCTCTATCGTGATCGATGAACGGGCGCTGATCATCAAGCCCTGGGACAAAGCCACGCTGAAGCTGATTGAAAAGGCGATCCTCGCCTCCTCGTTGGGATTGACGCCGATGAGCGACGGCAACAATATCCGCCTGAACTTCCCGCCTCCCTCCGGAGAACAAAAGAAGAACCTCGTGAAGGTGGTCAAGGAAAAGATAGAAAACGGGAAGATTTCTGTACGGAATATCCGCCGCGATGCCATCAAGGTCATCAAAGAAGAGCAGAAGAAAGGCGATATACCCGAGGATGACGCGAAGGCCTACGAAGCGGAGGTTCAGAAAGTCACCGACGAGTATGTCGAAAAAATGGACGACCTGTTCAAACGAAAAGAAGAAGAGATCATGGAGGTCTGATGGGTAACCCTACCCATATCGCCTTCATTATGGACGGCAACGGACGGTGGGCGAAACGACGAGGGTTAGAACGGTCCGAGGGGCACGCGAAAGGCGCGCAGGTGGCCGAAGCGACGGTCAGGTTATGCGCCGATCACGGAATCCGGTATGTCACCCTATTCGCCTTTTCCACAGAAAACTGGAAACGCCCCGAAAGTGAGGTGCATTTTCTTTTTCAGCTTCTCTCCGAGTACCTGTTGGAGCATACGGAAGAGATGATCAATAAAGGGGTGCGCATCCGGTTTATGGGACGGATGCCAGGGTTGAGCCCCGCTTTGCGGGAGTTGATCCGAAAAATCGAAGCGCGGTCTCTTCATTGCGATCGGCTGCAGATGATCCTGGCCGTTAATTACGGAGGGCGCCAGGAGATTTGCGACGGGTTCAGGAAGCTTCACGAGGAACTCAACACCCGTCCTCCTGACCAAAAAGAAGAGATATTGGACACCCTCTCGGAGGGCTTCTATCGCTATCTCTACCTTCCGGACGTTCCCGCCCCCGATCTCATCGTTCGGACTTCGGGAGAAAAGCGGATCAGCAACTGCTTGTTGTGGCAATCCGCCTATTCGGAGCTGTACTTCACAGACACCTTATGGCCGGACTTCGACGAACGATGTTTCGATGCTGCTTTAAAAGAGTATTCTGGGCGTAAGAGAAGGTTTGGCGGGTTAGATGAACAACCCTCCTAAGGACTTAAAGAAAGACAGGTTCTCTATCAAGGCGCGTTGGACCTCCGCGATTATCGGTGGCTTGGCGATCTCTTGGATGTTCTTCAACATCCATACCTTTTTAGCGCTGGCAGTTTTAAGCACGGCAATTGGAGGATACGAGTTCGTTCGCTTGATCTTGGCGAAAACCCCAAATGCGGTCGAGCGCCTGTGGTTGTCGGTCCTGTTGCCCACTCTGACCTGCCTATCCGGGCTTTTCATTTTACTTCTTCCGGAACAGGGAATGGGCGCAATCGTGAGCCTTTACGCCTTACAGATCCCGTTGATCTGTGTTGTCGAATTGCTTATCCATCGCGAAGTGGCCACTATAAAGGACCGTATCGTAGACGCCGTTTTCGGTGTGTTTTATCTGCCTTTCGTCCATACGCTCGGTTTCTACATTTACTGGAAATACGGCTGGCCTTATGCCCTGTTGGCGGTCACCTCCACATGGATATTCGACTCGATGGCTTTTTTCGTCGGGATTCGTTACGGCAAACACCCTTTGATGCCGACAATCTCCCCGAAGAAGACGGTGGAAGGGTCCATAGGCGGACTGGTAGGCGGGTTTTTCGGTTTGTGGTTGGTAATCCGCCTCTTGGAGTTGTTCTGGAAACAGCCGATCTTCACCTTATGGCAGATCGGGTTATTGTCGATTGGATTGTGGATGAGCGCCACTTTCGGAGATTTGTTCGAATCGGCCCTTAAAAGGTCTTACGCATTGAAAGACATCGGGAAAATCCTCCCAGGCCACGGAGGCTGGTTGGACCGAATCGACTCGATGGTCTTCTTTATCCCAACGTTCGCGCTATTACTCGTATTTTTCAAATAAAGGTGGATTACGATGATGGAAAAATTGTCAGGACATACGATTAGAGAATTATTCTGCTCCTTTTACGAAGGCAAAAAGCATATCCGGCTACCCAGCGCTTCTCTGATTCCGGAAGACCCCCAACTGCTCTTCACGGTTGCCGGGATGGTTCCGTTCAAACCGATCTTCTGGGGAAAGGTGGAACCGACTTACACGCGTGTCACGACTTGCCAGAAGTGCGTCCGAACCAACGATATCGAACAGGTCGGCCGCACCCCGCGCCACCACACGTTCTTTGAGATGCTCGGGAACTTCTCCTTCGGGGACTACTTCAAACGCGAGGCGATCGAGTGGGCTTGGGAGTTCGTCATCGACGTCTTGAAGCTGCCTGAGGAAAAGATATACGTTTCCGTATATAGAGAAGACCAGGAAGCTTATGATCTTTGGCTTCACCATATCGGTCTCCCACCCCGAAAGATCACCCGATTGGGGAAAGAGGACAACTTTTGGGGGCCCGCCGGACCCACGGGACCTTGCGGCCCGGATTCGGAGATTTTTTACGATATGGGGCCCAAATCGGGCTGCCCGGACCCGAGGGGCTGCGCGCCCGGTTGCGATTGCGGCCGTTTCTTGGAGTTCTACAATCTCGTCTTCACCGAGTTCAATCAAGACGAAAAAGGCAACCTGACCCCCTTGTCCCGTAAAAATATCGACACTGGCCTCGGTTTGGAACGGCTTGCCGCCATCATGCAGGGGGTCTCTTCCAACTTCGAATCCGACCTTTTCACCCCGATCGTGCGACAGAGCGAAACCGTCCTCGGTCTGCGCTATGGCAGCAGCGAAGCGAGTAACGTCGCGTTGCGGGTCGTGGCGGACCACATACGGTCAGCGGTCTTCATGATTACCGACGGCATTCTTCCCTCGAACGACGGTCGCGGCTACGTTTTAAAACGCCTCATTCGCCGCGCGATGCGTTTCGGCTGGCTCTACGGACAGCGAAACCCGTTCTTGTACCGCCTTGTGGAACCGGTCGTTTCCGTTATGGGAGAACCCTACCCCGAAATCGTGAACAAAGTGCCGATGGTAACGAAGATCATCCGCCTAGAAGAAGAAAAATTCTTGAAAACCCTGGAGCAAGGGATGGCGATGCTCGACACTTTGACGGCTCATTCCAAGCGGATCGCCGCAGACGACGCCTTCCGGCTTTACGATACTTTGGGGTTCCCGATCGAAGTCACTGGGGAAGTGGCACAAGAAAGAGGGCTGGTCATCGATATGGACGGTTACCGCGACCTGATGGAGAAGCAGCGGGAAAGCGCCCGCGCTGCGCGTGGAGACAAAGAGTTCCTCAAAATGCAAGAAATCTATGAATCTATCGGCTCGGAATACCCCGTGACTCCGTTTATCGGGTACGATCGGAACGAGGGCCACTCCAACGTGCTTTATCTGGTTCGAGAGGGACAAACGGTTCCGGAGCTTCATGCGGGGGAGGAAGGCGAGGTGGTGGTCGAGAGCACCCCGTTTTTTAGCGAAAAAGGGGGCCAGGCCAGTGACATAGGTTCTTTCAGTGGGCCATCAGGCGCGGGGGATGTGACCTACGTCTTTAACCCATTCAACCAGTTGGTGTCCCACCGAATCATCGTAAAAACCGGTGTTTTGAGGACCGGGGAGAGGGTCCTTCTCTCGGTCGACCTGCCCAGGCGCCGGGCCGTCGCTCGAAACCATACGGCGACGCATCTGCTGCACGCAGCTTTGAGGGCTGTCCTTGGAGATCACGTTCAGCAAGCGGGGTCGCTCGTCGAGCCGGACCGCCTGCGCTTCGATTTCTCGCATTATGAAAAGATCCGTGCGAATCAAGTGGAAGCGATAGAGGACTGGGTCAACGAGCGCGTTTTAATGGCCATTCCGGTCTCCATCGAGAGTCGTTCGATCCAGGAAGCGAAGGCCATGGGCGCGATGGCCCTGTTCGACGAAAAGTACAAAGAAACCGTACGGGTCGTTCGAGTCGGAACGCATAGCTTGGAGCTGTGCGGCGGAACGCACGTCCAGAATACCGGGGAGATCGGGCTCTTTAAAATACTTGGCGAAACCGCTATATCGGCCGGCATGAGGCGGATTGAAGCGATCACCGGCCTAACCTCTCTCGCCTACGTTCGAAAACTGAACGCAACGCTGTTGGAAGCGTGCCAGGTCTCTGGCTCGCAATCGGAATCCCTGGCGCAAACGATAAAAAAGATGCAAGAAATGCAAAAAGAAGCCGAAAAAACGATCCGGAACCTTCAGGAAAAGTGGAGCCTGAAAGAAATCGGCCGACCCGAAAGGGCGGTCCATCAGCTTGGCGACGCTTCCTACACGGTCATTCGGCTTAATGGGTTGCAGAAAGAATCCGTTCGATCTGTGACCGACCTCGCCCTAGAGCAACACCAGACGGGGATGGCCATCGTCTTCAACGAGCGGGAGGGGATGGTGGATATCTGCGTGAAGGTCGCGACACCGTTCGTTCAAAATCCCTTTCACGCCGGGAATATCGCGCGGCGACTCGCGACGGAGTTGGGAGGCGGCGGGGGCGGCAAACCCGATTTCGCCTTCGCCGGGGGAAAGCGGCCGGAAAAGTTGCCGGACGTGCTCGCGCGCCTCGACACGTACGTTCGGGAAAGTATCGGTTGAAAGTCGACGAAGCGCGGTTGATGCTTATGCTCATTACGGGGGAGAGGGGAGCCGGGAAATCGACTTTCGCGAGGCATCTTTCTCAAAGACTTACCCTGTCCGAGGGCGCCCGGTTCAAAGGATACGAAACCGTTTTCATAGACAAACCGGAAGGGGCGCGCCACTTGATCTGCCAGCCGGTCGGCTTCGATGAGAAGCCCTTTAGGGTCGCCGTGCAAAACCTGCTTCCCTACAGGCGCATCCTACCCGACACAGAAGCCTTCGGGCGTATGGCCGCGCTGCTAGAGTCGATCGACCCCCAGACCGAAGGGGTGTACATCGATGAGATCGGTTTTTTGGAAACCCTGGATGATCGTCTGCAGCAGTCGATCTTGTCGGCCTTGACACGTTGCCCATTCGCCATCGCCGTGATCCGCCTGGGCGACTACCCTTTTCTTAGAAAAGTCAAAGGCTTACGCCCGGACGCGGTGCTCGAACTCACCCGAGTAAACCGAGAGCGCCTGTATGCGCAAACACTCTCGTCACTGGGCGTTAGTCAGACGGATCCTGTTTTTCGGGACCCAGAAAAAGGAGGCCTGAAGAAATGAAAAACATCGTTATCGTCACCACCGGCGGCACTATCGCGATGAAGAAGCTACCCGCCGGCGTTGATATCACCCCCGAAGGCAATCAAGAGATCATGGAACTAGAGGGGCTTACGAATCTCGCGCAGGTCAAGATGGTCGAATTCGCCAACTTACCGAGCCCGCATATGAGCCCACAGCTGATGTGGCAGCTCTCCCGACGGATCCAGGGTCTGGTGGATCGGGATGAGGTTGACGGGATCGTCGTGACCCACGGCACGGACACATTGGAAGAGACCGCTTATTTCCTGGACATCACGGTGCTGACAAAAAAGCCGATCGTTCTAACCGCCGCGATGCGGAACATCAACGAACTCGGCACAGATGGTCCCCGAAACATTTTTTCCTCGATCCGGGTGGCCTGCTCCACGCAAGCCATAGGCGCTGGCGCCGTTGTGTGTCTCAACGACGAAATCCACGCGGCCAGGGAGGTAAACAAGACCTATACCAGTAATGTCGCCACCTTCGAGTCTCCCGGATTCGGACCGCTCGGTATCGTGGACGAGGACGGCGTTTTTTTCTTCCGGAAATCCACGGTCCGTTACCATATCCCGACGACGAAGATCGAGCCCCATGTCGCGCTCTTGAAAACCTACACCGGTGATTTAGGGGAGTTCATCGACTACGCGGTAGATAAGGGGTATAAGGGTATCGTTCTAGAGGGATTCGGCCGGGGAAACGTTCCGGATACGATTATCAACAGCCTAAAAACGGCTATCCAGCACCAGGTTGCCGTCGTCTTGGTTTCCCGAGCATACAAAGGGCGCGTTTTGGACATCTACAGCTACGAAGGGGGAGGCGCCTATCTGAAAAAAATGGGCGTGATTCTGGCCCACGAGCAAACGGGCCAAAAAGCGCGCATCAAACTGATGGTGGTCTTGGGAAAGACTTCTCATATCGAAGAGATCCGGGGCTATTTCGAAATGGCCAATTACTTCAAGATGAGCGAGAGCGACAGCTAGAGCGTTTTTATCCTAAAGACGCTCGAGGAAAAAGGGGGAGCGGTTCTGAAAAAGGCGTTTGGCACTATGGTCTGTGTGTGTTTATTCGCTTGGAGCGGTTACGCTTATACGATCCGACAGGTTTTAGAAGGCGTTGAATCCTCTTGCCTGGCCGAGATGGGACTTCCGAGATTCATTTGGGTTCAACGGGTCGACGCCGACCTCGGCGCCGGCTACGATCTCGCCAATCGGCAAGTCGTCATCGGCGCCTCCGCTGATGCGCAGGTTTTCGATGCGTTGCACTTCAACAGCTCGTTTCAGGTATTCACGGATTTTTCTTCCTCCACAGCCTATCTGTTTAACATGGGATTGACCTATCGGTTCGGGGACCTGCAAAGCACATCGCGTAAAGCCTACGCGGAGGCGAGAAAAGAGACGATGCTTCGGAAAATACAGGCCTGCGAACTCTATTTCGAATACCTGAAGCGCCGGAAGGCGCTCGAAAACGCGGACGATTCGGACGCAGTCGCGGTGGTAAAAAACCGGTTGGAGCAGATCGAACTCGCGTATCTCTTGATACAACTCCAGACGCTCTCCGGTCTATCCGAAGGGGAACCCGAGGCGATCGACACCCAAGGGCTCGTGTTTTCTCCGTTAAGAGACGAAGACGTGAGGTCCGCGCTCCTGAACTACTCGATGGTCATGCAGAGGGACCTTCAAAAAAGCGTCTCTCTCTATCTGAAGTTGCAAACGGTTCACGAACGCGACTTCGGTTACATTTTGGGTGGTCCGGGAGTGCATTATCAACCGGAGTTTGAGCCTCTAAGCAGTCTAGAGGAAAAAATGAGAGAAGTGTCTATGCGAAAAATGATATTGGAGCACGAGGTGCTTTCGGAGATTCTCCCAGACTTACGCCGACAGATCACCGAAACCAATACCCAACGGAGCAAGCTCTCCAAAAGCTATCTTCTTGGCCAAACTGAAGCCGCCGTTTTGAAAGACATCAACCAAACCCTCGCCAAACTGGAGGCGCTGGACTACACCGTGTGTATGGATATCTTAAAAATCGAAGCCCTCTTCCGGGTCTTACAGGGGGAATGGTGATGCGTAACCCTTTTGACAAGAACAGACCCCCAAAATTACTTTTCGAAGCCTACCTGCTGTTTTACGTGTCGTTAATCTTGTTATTCGGGTATCTCTCGCCGTTAGCCTTTTCGGTAGTGCTGACCGCTTTCGCTATCATCATCGTCTTGGAACCGGTGGCCGGATGGCTGATACACAAGCGACGGATGCGATTCGTCTTGGCGCACGCGTTGACGCTGATCGTGTTTTTCAGCTGTGTGCTGCTTCTCTTCGCGTTTCTAGTGCCGAGCACCCTGAAGGAAGCCGGCGGTTTTTTCCGATTCGTCGAGGATTTTTTCGGGAAACGCCGATGGGAGACCTTCTTTCAACTGCGCCCCGAAACAAAAGAATTGCTTTCCCCCACGATCGACAAGATCTATCCCAAGTTGCTCTCTTTTTTCGAGTCCTTCGTCTCCGGCCTGCAAAAATCCTCGATGACTCTGTTGAATTTCATATTCTACGTCGTTTTGGTCACCGCGTACTGGACGTTTTTCTTCCCCACCTTTAAGAAATCGATTCTACACTTGTTTCCCAAAACGACCACCGAGGAAGCGAGGCGGTTTCTCCGGGAACTCTATCATCAATTGAAACGGTACCTCTCCTCGCTGATCCTGGTCGCCACGTTCGTCGGAATCGTAATCGGCATCTTTTTGCTCATCATCGGCTCGCAGTACGCGTTGATCTTGGGGTTTTGGGGCTTTTTTACGAACTTTATCCCTATCGTCGGGGTAGCTTTGGAACTGATCCCGTTGCTGATCCTTTGTTTTTCTCTCGGCATCGGCAAGAGCGTTGCTTTACTCGTGTTGATCAGCATCGTGCACCCCGTCGCATTCATTATGTTTCTTAATTTGATGAAAGGCGTCGTTCAACTCAACCCAGTCGTTATCATTCTTCTGATACTGGTGTGCAGCCAACTTTTCGGCATCGTAGGATCGTTGATCGCCGTTCCGGTCGGAATTATGTTCCGCGTCTACTGGAGATCTTTTATCGTCCCGCGCCTGTCCGCCTAATCGAGAAACGTTGAGGAGAGAGGAGGGTCTTGAAAAGCTATGGTCTATGTCTTCCTGGGAGACGATCGATATACCAAAAAAGCGGAGGCAAGGCGTATCGCGCAACAACAAGAAGCCGCCTTCGTTTTCGTCGAGCTCCATAAAAAAGACCAGTGGGAGCCTTTCAGACAAAGGATCACGACGCCTTCCCTGTTCGGTAACCCCTTTCTCTTTTACCTGAGCGAATTCGAATCGGCGAGCGTCCACGTTCAAACGAATGCCTTTAGGTACATCGGCGTTGAAGCGCAGAAAAAAGCGGTATCGGTCATCATAGACTACGGTGGTTCGAAAGCGAACCCTCTGTTCAAACCGTTCCAATCGTTTCAGTATGACCTGCCAAAACCGTGGAAGCGCGCGGAATGGATAGAAAAAACCGTGCTTTTGGCGAAACGCGAGGGCTTGACATTGAGCCCCGGACAGGCTGCGCTCCTATTCGAGCGGTGCGGCCCGGAGCTGGAAAGAATCGCGAACGAGATCACCAAGGTCCGAGCCGCTAGCGTGAACGGCCAAATCGAAACGGACCTTTTCAACGCGTTGATCTTTCCCTACGAACCGGAAAACCTGGATGACTTCGTGTTTTCTGTCCTGGAACAAGACCATGCCGCCGTCTTTCGAAGCCTATATCCCGTGTTTTCCGAATACCCGGAAAACCTGATCCTTTTCCAGTTGATAAAGGCCGCGATGTGTTTGTCCCACTTGATCACGCACCATCGAAAACAGGTGAGTCGCTTTGAAGACTTACGAGAAATCTCCAAGGACACCGGCCTGAACATACCGACCCTTTCGCGCTTTTATGGCTACTCTTTCGATCGGGCGAAAAAACGACGCAATCTCTTGTATGCGTACGAAGCCGAGGGTGTCTCTAGGATTTTAGACGAGCTCTGGCAGATCGATTACGAGAACAAATCCGAAGGTCAGAGCGTCTTCAAGAATATGATCGGTTTTCTTGACCGGCTCAGCCGTAGGGCGTAACTGGCGATGGTCTATCTCTTGGTCATCGCCCCCGTCTATGTTTTCTCGCTGTTTTGGGACCTTCTGCTGTCCCAACACTGGCTGCTATCGCCTTTTGCTCTAGCCCTGGGAGGCTCTTTTTCGCTCAAGACCCCGTACTGGATCGTGATGCTCTCGGCAACCGCGTTCGTTTGGATCGTGCCCCTGGCCTACGGCATCGATCTTTGGCTAAGCCCGATTTTTCTATTGCTGTTCTTTCTCTACTACTGGTCGATACGCTATTTTGAACGGAAGAACCTGGTCTTTTTCACCGCTTTTTCCGTCTTTTATATCTGGCAAAAGAGTGTCTCGTTCTTGCGATGGGAAATCTCAGATATCATCCCGTTTTTACTCTGTTTAGGGGTGATGGGGATAAGGATGGCCGATGAAAGAAGAAAACGTCGTCGATATAAATCCTCTCTATCTTATTCCGGAAGACCTTAGTCTGGATCCTGAAAGCCTCTTGGCCAAAACCCGGCGGCAATTTCAACGATGGGTCCAGCAACTCGCCGATAGGTTGCCGGTGGAGGAGCGGCTTGACTTCAAAGAATTCGTGGACAGTCAGGTGAATTGGGATGGCTTCTATATCCCACCCGCCCAGTACTACGAACCCCAATGGCAACGGCTGAGCTTCATCGCCTTTTTAGGGGCCCTCTTTGGAGGCGCGCTCTCCTTGTACCTTTTTGGACGCTTTTTCAAAGAAGATATGATGGCATATATCATCGGCGCCCCGTTCGGGTCTCTGGCGCTCGTTTGGCTCTTCGCATGGTTGATCCGCCATCCCAAGAAAGCGACACTCGTTCAGGCGCTTTTGGGATTGGGGTCCGCTGGGTTGACTCTGGGTGTCGTCATCGCGACAGTCAAGCGCACCTTGTTTCCGAAGAGTAAGTTCTTGTTGTCCGGCTTACTCGCCTCTCTCATCGGTTTTTTCTTGCTTCTCGTGATGCAGCTGTTTAAGCCGAAAAAAACGGTGGATACACGCCTGCGTCGAGAGGTGATGGAGAGTCAGCTCGCCTTCCTCTTGCGTATCGTGACCTCCGCCTATCGCACTTTTGAAACCTCACCGCCGGCCCTCCTCTCTCGCCCAGCCGCCCCAACCGCGGGCTCTGTCGACAACCCCTACCTTTCTTTCTCTTTGGATCAGCTCAGGAGAGCGACGGAATCGCGTGATCCAGAAATGGCGTTGGCCGCCGCCAACAGTTTGGTCAACTCGTTAACCGCCGGAGGGATTAAACCTCACGATTTCGAAGACGGAGGGCCCTTCACCAGCGAATTGTTGGATTACTATGAACCCTTCGGCCTCGTGAAACCCGGCGACCGGGTGGAAGTCCTAAAAACTGCATGGATAGATCAACACGGACGTCCCGTCTTCAAAGGGAAACTTAAAAGAGTAGCGGAACGCATATTTTAATTCAGATCATAATTTCTCGAAGGTGATGCGTATGGAAAAACGTATTTACAGATCTAAAACGAATCGAATCATCGGAGGTGTGTGCGGCGGGGTGGGGGATTACTTGGGGATCGACCCGGTGCTGGTCCGCTTGCTATGGGTAGGTTCGATATTATTGGCCGGCGTGGGGCTTCTGTTCTATTTGATCGCGTGGATTGTCATTCCGGAGGAAAGAGAATCCACAACGAACTCATCCGCATCGACGTCGTCTACGGATGACAGCGGAAAAGCCCACTTCTACACGACCGGGTCGGCGACCAAAGAGTCAGAAACCACCTGTAAAGCGATTGATAGCCGTAAAGGATCCCTCATTATCGCCGTGTTGTTTCTGTTTATCGGCGGGTTTTTATTGCTCAATCGCTTTTTCGCGATCTTCTCTTGGAAAGTGTTCATCGGCATTCTCTTCGTTTTTTTGGGTGGAGTATTTCTCTACGGCTTCTTTAGGGAGGTCAAGAAATGAAGCTCTTTTTCGGGCTCACCTTCATTCTGGTTGGGGTTTTGCTCCTCTTCGGCTTCTTCACGGCCAACCTATGGGCGAGCGTGTTGGACAATTTTGTCGCGGTATGGCCCGTTGTCTTCATCTTCATCGGGCTAAGCGTCCTTGCGCGCTTCCGTACCTTACGCTGGTTGAACGTCCTCAACGGCCTTTTAATCGTCCTATTCGTCTTATTTTTATTCTTTTGGCGTTGGGATTTCGGGTGGACGGGCCCACTGCAGGAGTACACCCTGCCGACGATATCCCTGCGAGAACAAGACAAAGAAGTGAAGATCATCTTTCGCGCCTCCTCCCTGGATGTCGAATTCGTCGCGCAATCGGCCGAAGAGCCCTTGATCCAAGGGACTTACGTCTCTCACGCTCAAAACCTTGTACTGAAGCAGAACGAAAACGTTATCACGATTGACTTTCCTAGAATGCGCGCGGTGACGCTCACCAAGAACTATAAAAAGAAGATTAAGATGGCGCTTCCCCGCCAATACTCTTATAAGATCGTGATAGAGAGCGGAACCGCCCGGTTCTTTTCTAGTTTTGAGGACAATCCCTTCCGTTTGATCGAGGTCAACGCCGCCATCGGCTCCATCGAGTCCCGGTTTATGAAAACGGCCTTTCCGATCGATTACGTGCTGAAATCGGCCATCGGAAATGTGGACATTACCCTTCCCAAAGATATGCCCTATCACGCTGACGTTCGAGCCGTCTTTCGCTCCATCGATATGCAAGGGCTTCAGACAAAAAAAGAAGAAGTCCCTACAACCGTTCGTATAGAATCGGCTATCGTTCACGGGAAGATCGCCGTAATGGGAGGAGAATAGTATGCTTCATAGTGAACGCCTGTTTTTGAGACCTTACGAGATAGCGGACGCCAAAAACGTTTTGGTCTTTCGGAACGACCCCGAGGTCAGGAGGTTTCTCGTCCCCGGTATCCCTTACCCTCTTTCCGTCATCGAGGAGGAACGATGGATCGAAGGCCAGTCGAAGGAAGCCGAATGTAAAAGCTTCGCTATTATACTCAAGGAGACCGGCGAGTACATCGGTGGCTGCGGATTCAACCGGATCAATTGGCAGTCGAGAGTGGCCACGATCGGCATCTTTTTGGGACAACCGTTTTGGAACAAAGGGTTGGGAACGGAAGCCGTGCGTATATTGATCGAGTTCGCTTTCGGGGAATTGAACGTGAATAAAATCAAACTCCAGGTTTTTTCTTTCAACAAGCGAGCGATCCGCTCCTACGAAAAAAACGGGTTCAAGATCGAGGGTGTCTTGCGCGAGGAGGTCTATCGCAACGGACAATACTACGATGAGATCGTGATGGGACTACTGGCTTCTGAATGGAAAGACCGGCGTTCGGCCGGCGAGACGCGGTCTGTGTAGATGAACGCGCTCCCTGGGTTATGGATAGGCACGAGCGGCTTTTCCTACGATGATTGGAAAGGCGTCGTTTATCCTGAAAAAACCCCGAAAACCCAATGGTTCGACTACTACGTCACGCTCTTTAACACGTTGGAACTCAACGCCAGTTTCTACGCATTTCCGAGCGAAAAAACCATCGCCTCGCTATGCCGTAGAGCCCCGCAGCCGTTTCTCTTTACGGTGAAAGCCCACCGGTCGATAACGCACGAAGGGCAAATCGACGGGCTTCCCGTGTTTTTCAACGCGTTGAAGTCCTTCGACGCCAAAGGATTCTTACCGTTAGCCCTCTTTCAATTTCCCTTCTCCTTCAGACCCTATCGAGACCAAGTCGCCTATCTGAGGAGCTGCGTGGAGGGCTGTCCGTATCCCTATTGCGTGGAGTTTCGGAATCAGGAATGGGTGCGGCCAAGCAGCGTTGAAGCCCTTGAGAAACTTCAAATCCCGCTCGTGTCGGTGGATGAGCCGGAACTGAAAGGGCTTATGCCGCGAAGAGCCTTTTCTAAAGACATCCTCTACATCCGCTTTCACGGGCGAAACGCGCAGAAGTGGTGGAATCACCAAGAGGCTTACGAGCGGTACGATTATGACTACAAGCCGGCCGAACTCGAGGAGTGGATCTACCCGCTCTTGGAGTCTCAGGCGCCCGTCAAAGTCGTATACTTCAACAACCATTTCCGAGGCCAAGCGGTCCGGAATGCCAAGCTGTTCGCCGAACAACTCGAAAAAAGAAAGGCGCAAGGGAACCACCCGTGATCCAGTTACAAGAAGTGAACGTGGCCTATCGCTCTGAGGGCCCGTCTCGAAGGGTGCACGTCTTTGGGTCGAACCTCTCCTTCACAGTTTCGAAGGGAGAATGCTTGGGTATCTGTGGCGGGAACGGCACCGGGAAATCAACGCTGATGAAGCTTTTGGCGGGCTTGTTGCCCTCCTTTCAGGGAGAGATCACGATCGACGGGATGTCATTGCGCCAAGCTGAGCACTCCCGCAAGATCCGCCGGAAGATCGGCTACCTATTCCAAAACCCCGACAACCAGATTATCACCACGACCGTTGAAGACGAAATCGTTTTCGGACTAGAAAACTACGGATACCCCGTCGAGGAGATCGACGCAAAGCTGAACGAAGCGCTGATCCTCGCCGACCTCTCCCATAAACGCGAAGAGGACCCGACGACCCTTTCGGATGGAGAAAAACAGAAGCTGTTGTTCGCCGCCATCCTGGCAATGGACCCAGACATTCTCCTTCTGGACGAACCCACCTCTATGCTGGACCTACTCAGCGCCAAACGGTTTTTGAAGGTCCTGCCCACGCTACGGCGAAGGGAAAAAACCGTCCTGTTCGTCTCGCATCGTATGGAAGAGCTAATGGGGTGCGATCGAATCGCCTTCTTAGACAAAGAGGGGCTGTCGCTCTTCCCCTCACCGGCGGATTTTTTCTGTTCCATCGGCCCAGAACTGGTGGAGATCACCCCGTGGATCGCGTACCTGATCCGTCGGTTTTATCGGGATGGGGCGGCTCGAGACGTCCCGATGGCCACTCCGGAAGAGGTGTATCGCCGGTATGATCGTCTTTGAAAACGTTGACTTCGCCTATGACCCCCGGAGCCCGTTCCGAAAAGATATCTTTCAAGGGCTGTCGCTGTCATTCGATCAAGGAGACTTCCACTTCATCATCGGAAAAAACGGAACCGGAAAGTCCACCCTCTTGCAATTGTGCGACGCCCTCCTCTTCCCACAGTCCGGAACCATCACAGTAGAAGGGTTGAAAACGAATGACCGGAAAGCGTTGCCGAAGATTCGGCAGCGAGTGGGTCTACTCTTTCAATACCCCGAAGCCTTCTTTTTTGGGCCGACCGTTCGGGACGAACTCTGTTTTCCATTAAAGAATTGGAAGACGCCAGTCGAAAAATGGGAGGGAAGGATACTCCGTTCGTTGGAGATGACCGGGTTACCCCGTGAGATACTCGACCGTTCTCCATTTCTTCTCTCCGGAGGCGAGATGCGTTTGGTGGCGATCGCGGCGATGCTCGTGACCGAACCGACGTACGTTCTACTGGACGAACCGACCGTGGGGTTGGACCACGCGGGCAGAAAACGGGTGCGAGAAATGATTCGAGCTATGCTCGACGCGGGCAACACCGTCATCTTGGTCGCCCACGAACTGCAACTCGCCTTCGATATCGCTTATCCGGAGCCTACCTTCCACCTGCTGGAAAAAGAGCGTTCTCCCAAGAGGTGCCGGTTGCCCCAACTGCTGGAGATCGAGGACCTCGAGGAACGGTACGGCATAGGGTTTCCTTCGTTGGTCGAGTATGAAAGGATAAAGAAGGGATGGAAAAGATCACCGGTATCATAGTCGAGTACAACCCGCTCCACAAAGGTCACGGGCACCACATCGAGCAAGCCAAGGGACTCACCCGATGCGACGCTGTCGTGGCGGCGATGAGCGGCGATTTCGTGCAGCGGGGGGAGCCCGCGATCGTAGACAAGCGGGCGCGCGCCGAGATGGCGCTGGGGGCTGGCGTTAACCTCGTTATCGAAATCCCTGCCGTCTATGCCATTCAGGACGCAAAAGGATTCGCCCTGGGGTCCGTTGGCGTATTAGAAAGAATGGGCGTGATCACCGATCTCGTTTTTGGCAGCGAGAGCGGCAATTTGGACGAATTGGATCGCCTGGCAGACATCCTGCACCACCCGGACGATGCGCTTTTAGAGAAACAACGGAGCTATATGAAATCGGGGCTTTCCTTTCCCAATGCCAGAAAAATGGCTCTAGCCGCTCTATCCCGAGGAGAGGAGACGACCCCGGAAGCAACCTTGGCGCTTTCGAACAACATCCTCGCGGTCGAATACCTCAAAGCCCTCCGACACTATAATTCCGGTATCAAACCGGCTACGATTCGTCGAGAAGGCGCGCAGTACACCGACCTGACGCAGAACGAACGGTTTTCGAGCGCCAGCGCTATCCGCAAATGGATAAGAGAGGGTCGGAACGACTTGGTTGAGGGGGCGATGCCCCCGCAAGCCCATCGGATACTCGCGCGAGAAATCGGCCATCAACGAGGGCCGGCGTTTTTGGACGCTTTCAGCTCTGTTTTGATACCGTTCCTACACGCGCGAAATCGCGACCATCTCAAACGCTACTCCGGAGTGGTGGAAGGGTTGGACCTCCGGTTCGTCGAATCCGCGAAAGGAGCGAACACGATACCAGAATTATTGGACGCCGTCAAAACGAAACGGTTCACCTACGCGAAATTGCGTCGTATCCTGCTCTATATGCTGTTTGAGATCGAGGACGAGATCATCCAAGAAAGCAACGCGTACGGACCGCAGTACATCCGGGTGTTGGGGTTCGATTCCGTGGGCCAAGAGGTGCTCAAACGACTGCGCTCCCGTTCACGTTTACCGGTCCTGTCCATCGGCTCCGCATACCTAAAGATGGCTCGTCATCTAGAAAAACCCCGGGTCACGGAACGTCTCGACACCACCTTTCGGTATGCGCTATTTCGGAAACAGATCGAGCTGAACTTTCGTATGACAGATTTTTACAGAACCGCCTTTTTTACACAAAATGAACGACCCGTTATGGATATACAAACTCCACCCGTACGCTTGTTGGAAATATAAAATGTGATATAATCGACAAAATGCCTGCAGGAGCGACAGATGTGAATAAAAGGTTAGGGTACCTAAAGACCGCGACAGCCGTGATCACCTTTTTAATGCTGGTGATCGTTCAATCGTTTATCCTACCCAAAGGAAACGCCAACCAGTTAGCGCAGGCGCTCATCATAGACGGATTCATCTTACTCGGCATCTACACCTTCCGGGGGTTTCGATGGGGCCACCGGACCTCGCTAAACGCCTTGCTCAACTCCGTTTTCGTTGGAAGCCTGTTTGGAAGCCTTCTATCGCTCATTCCGATCTACTTTTTCCCGCAGCGCGTCTCCTCCCTCTTTCTCCTACTCAGCCTTTTATTGAGCATCGCCGGCGCTCCCGTCCTCTTTTTCATCGCTTTGCGTTTGTTTATCAAATACTGCCCCACACGCCGATATTTGGTCATAGGCAAGAAAGAACAGATCGAACCCCTCTTGGAAGAGGTTAGAAAAGCCTCTTTCGACAAAATCCAGATATACCGTTATATGAACCCGTCTTCTATCGCCTTGACACAAGAGTTGGACAACGCAAGCGCCTTCGATGGGATTTTGGTCGCCGATCAGCAACTGGCCGATCATGTCGAACCCATCCTCAATCAAGTCCACGACCGGCGGATACCGGTCGAATACCTCCCGAACTTAGTGGAGGACACGTTACAAAGGATTCCGCTCTCTTTGATCGAAACCTTCAAGGATTACTACGAGATCGCCTTTTCGAAAGCGAACGACTCTCCGGCTAAACGCCTTTTCGACGTCATTCTCGCCATCGCGGCGTTGGTTTTCTCCTCTCCCCTTCTGGCGCTGTTTAGCCTTCTCATCCTCATCGAAAGCGGATTACCCGTCATCTTCAAACAGACAAGGACCGGGAAAGGATTTGCTCCTTTCGTCGTCTACAAATTTCGGTCATTGAGAGAGATCAGCAGAAGCAAACTCGACAAACTGGAAAACCCAAATCAGACGATCGAACAGCGGGCGACCAAAGTCGGCAAGGTCCTACGTTTGACGCGTTTCGACGAAATCCCACAGTTTTGGAATGTCCTGAAAGGTGATATGTCTGTAATTGGGCCCCGACCGGAGATGGCCGCCTATCACGAAATGGGAATGCAGCGGATACCGTTCTACCGTTTTCGCTACAGCCTGAAGCCTGGGATCACGGGCTGGGCGCAAATCCACTATAAGCACACCTCCTCTCCAGAAGAGTACGCGGTTAAAACCGAGTACGATTTATACTATATAAAAAATCGCACAATTCTACTCGACCTTCAGATCACCTTACACACAATCGAAACCGTCTTGGGGCTCCGCGGGTCAAAATAACGTCCGAGTATTTTTCGAACCGGGAACACCTGGGAGCGCCGGACTTCAGTCCGACACGTGTGTTTCACGGTTTTTCCGAGAATGCTTGGCCCGACTTTCGACCGGTTTTGGAGAAAAAGGGAAAAAATAAGAAAAAACAACGCTGAAACCCGCATGAAATCGTTGAAAATTTTGGATTTTTAGAAAGTAGTGGCCTAATAGTGTAACAGTTTCGAGTATAAATGGAAACGATTCGCTTTTCGTGGTATCCTATCCCTATGTTTATACGTCAGTCAAGAACTCGAAGAGTCTCAAATGGAAAGATATATACCAAATATGTCCTCGTGGAATCCGTGCGTACAGAGAAAGGACCTCGTCAGAGAACGATTATGCATCTGGGCTCTTTCGATTTACCGAAAGAACGATGGAAAGAACTGGCGGCCTGTTTGGAAAGAAAGCTATCCGGACAGAGTACCTTTCAAGA
>MWEM01000023.1 GCA_002071085.1 Thermotogota bacterium ADurb.Bin062
GTCGATTGTAGTGGCCAACTTTTTTGAGAAAGTGGCTTTTATCGCCGTTTGTAGCACTTTTAGTCGAAAGTTGGGCTGGGACTCTCTGCCTTATAAACGATCGCTTTCATCATCATAGTAGGGATCGACGAAAAGGGTTTTATGGTTTCGGTAGGTCACCATTCCGGGTCGAAACCCCTTCGGCTTCTTCACATCTTTCATATCGGTATAGTCGACCGCCACATTCGCGCTCTGGGAGGCTTTCGAGTACCGGGCCGCCAACCTGGCCGCGAAGAGTAAAACCTCCTCCGGGACGAACGGCTGATTTCTACTTTTCAAGATTACGTGGGCGCCGGGAAATCCTTGAACGTGAAACCAAAGGTCTCCATCCTTCGCCTCTTTGATCAAACGATCGTTTTGATAGTTGTTCTTCCCGACGAGACAACGAAAGCCCGATCTTTCAAAAACGCGGTATTCAGACGGGCCCGAATAGCGGGTTGTGAAGGCGTGTCTTTTCTCTTTAGCCTGTTTCGACGCGCCCGACTTTTTCGTCTGTTCTACGCGCGTGTCCTCGCCAAAGAGACGGTTCTCTCGCTCGATTTCGAGAATAATGTCGCTTAGCGCTTCCGGGTCCTCGACATCGCGAAGGCTCTGTTGGATTTGCTCTAAATAGTAAAGGAGGGATTGGAATCTTCGGAGGCGATCACCTAAGACTTCGCCCCTTCTTCTCAAGCGTGAAGACTTTTTGAAGTAAACTTGGGCGTTGGCCGATAGTGTAAGCTTCGAGTCCAATGGAACCAATACGGACTCGCCAGTCTCCCAATCCTCTGCCTCTAGGGAAGTGTATTTCTTGTCGCTGTCGAAACGGTATTGATTGGCCAAGATCAGCTGTCCGTATCGCTGATAGGAAGGGTAATTTACGGTTTCAGACAAGTCCGACTGCATTGAGTCTATGTTCGACTCGATCTTTTTGATCTCTTTGTCGATCCACTTTCGATAACGCGCTTTAGAAATCTGTAAATCTCGCATCTGCCTGGAAATGGAGAAAACTTCTTGGAGAGCTTCCGAGGGCGGCTTGATCGTATAGCGGAAGCCTTTTTGCTCGAGGGTTTGCATACGAATCGCGCTCAACACACACGCTTTTTCGTCGGATTCCCAAAGATAGAGGCCAGGTGTATTGGACAATTCTTCGCGCAGAGAAGACAACACGAGGTTCAGGTTCTCTATCTCCGTGCGACTTAAGGCTGAAAGGGATCGTTCGGGCGCTAAATCCGCGCGATAACAAATTTCGGCAGATGTTTGGTGGCCGAAGCCATCGAAACCTCTCTCCAGGAACGCGAAAATCGGCAGGTCCGAAGGAAACAAGCGGATCTCCTCCTCAAGGAGTTCCGACCCTTTGAGAATATCCCATTCTACCAAAGATAACGGGGGTGGGTTCTTCGAGAAAGGCACATAGGTGTTTTGCGGTAACAGCCCCCTTTGCGGAGAAGCCTTCCTACGGTAGACATCGAGAATCTTCCCGCTCTTTTCGCACAGAATAAGGTTGGAGTTGCGTCCCATTAACTCGATATAAACGATATACTCCTTGGGTTCGGCTTCTTCGAAGTGACTGAGGAAATCGATGCGAATGATCCGGTCGTGGCGTAGCTGAGAGATATCGGTACAGGCCGCTCCCTTCAGATATTTCCGTAAGAGCATAACGAAGGCGGGCGGGAAAAACGGACTATCCTCTTTCGTCGGAACCATCTGCAGGTAAGACGCATCGTTCAGCAGAGAAACCAATAGAGTGTCACGAAAAAAAGTAAAATAGAACCGGCCTTCCGAAGGCATGAAGACCTTATTGACTCTTTGGTTCATCAAAAATCCCCGAAGCTCGAGGACGACTTTGGATAGAGTCAAACCATCTATTTGCATAGACTCACCCGAAGGCGTTTACCCTTTGCACTCTTTGAGGATTGCGACCCCCGAACTCGTTCCTATCAAATCCGCTCCATAAGCAGCCATTCGTAATGCGCTCGCGCGGTCCTTGATACCGCCGGAGGCTTTCACGCCGATCTGTTTCCCGACAACGTGTCTCATCAGATCGATGTCTTCCGCTTTTGCCCCCATTGCGCCGAAACCGGTCGATGTTTTGACATATTGCGCACCCGCCTCTATAGCGAGCAGACACCCCGCGATGATCTCTTCTTTAGTTAAGTTGCACGTTTCCAGGATCACCTTCACCGGATTCGAACCCGCCGCTTTCACGACTTTCCGTATATCGTGCAGCACGCATTCGTAGTCTTTTGAACGCAATCTCCCCTGGTGGATGACCATATCGACCTCGTTCGCTCCGTTTTGCATCGCCTGATAGGTTTCGTACTCTTTGCAGTTGGTCATCGTCGCCCCCAATGGGAAACCGACGACGGTCACCACGAGGACGCCGGTCCCGGTAAGCAAATCGTCGGCTAAAGAGACGAAGGAGGGGTTGACACAAACGGAGCGGAACCCGTACTGTCGAGCTTCGTGACAGAGTTTCTCTATTTCGCTCGTGGTAGCGATGCTTTTCAATAGCGTGTGTTCGATCTTCTGCTCGACTTGCTCGTCAAAGGTTCGCGCGAACTCCTTTTCGATCGTCTTTTCCTCGAAATGATAGTTTCTTAGAAAAGAGGCGACAGCGCTTTCGATTTTTAGGTCAAAGTCCGACATCGTGACCTCCCATACACTCATTCGCTCCAAGAAGGATAGAATTTAATTTCGATTCCGCTTTATCGGCTCGGCTCACGATCAGGATAGGCGCTTTCGCCCCGATCACGATCCCCCCAATTGGGAAACGGCCGAAGTACTCGGCGGACTTCCCTAGAAAGTTCCCGGAATGGATATCAGGCACTAACAGAATGTCCGCTCGTCCTCCCACTTCGCTCTCGATACGTTTCGTCTTCGCTGCGTACGCGTCCAGCGCGATGTCTATTCCCACCGGGCCCTCTATGAGACAGTCCTTGATCTGGCCTCGCTGATTCATTTTGCTGAGTATGGCCGAGTCGACGCTTTCGGGCATCGCGGGATTGACGACTTCGACGGCGCAGATACACGCGACCTTTGGGACCATCATCCCTAAGCTTCGCGCCACTTTCACCGCATTTCCTATGATGGCGATCTTTTCTTCTAGCGTTGGTCTGATCACCATTCCTCCATCCGTAATCAGTAAAAACCTCTGTTGGTGCGTCATTTCTGTCACTAGGGTATGGCTGAGCAACGGCTCTTTTCGGATACCTGTTTCTTTATGGAGCACGGCTTTCAGTAAGGTGGAGGTCTTCACCGAACCTTTCAGGATGAAGTCCCCGTTTCCCTGCCGAACGCATAGAACGCTTTGAAAGGCCGTTTCTTCTTCTGAATCCGCGGCGATGAGTTCGACCGTGGGTATCCCGAGCTCCTCTAGCAGCGGCTCTATCAGAGATCGCTTCCCCACACAAACGGGAGAGGCGATCCCTTTTTGCAACGCTTCGCGCACGCTGAGCAGCCCCTCTCGGTCTTCGGCGCCGCAAAGCACGACCTTCTTCATTCCGACCGCTTGTACACGTTGTTTCACGCTGGCCAACAGTTCGTCAAAAGAACGCATCGGGGCCATCTGTTAAAAACCCTTTCCCCAAAGTATCCCGTCTTCCGTTAACGCGAAGAAAGACCTGTCCGTCCAATCGATATCCTTGATCACGCCTTGGACGTAATCGACCTGAATATCGTTATCCACGGGGGAAAAGCGGATGATCCGGTTGCCATAATAACCGATCAATTGCAATCGAGCGGAGTTGTAGTAGACCTTCGTCAACTTTTGCGTCAGATTGAGCGGGGTTAAAAACTTGCTCTCCATCATCCCGTATTGGTGGATCAGCCCATTGTCGTCGACGACGATCAACCGATCCTGATAGATAAAAACCTCGAGAATCTTTCCGATCTTTTCGTCGGCTACGTCGACGATCAACAAGTCTTCGGGTTTATAGGGATTCACGATCCCCATCTTCCCCTCCAGGAAGAAGATCAGCCGCTTATTGACCATCGTCCCCCAGGTCACGACGTTTGGCTCGCCGAACTTCAGGGTTCGAATCGTCGATCCGGTTTCCAGGTCGATGACCTTCAAGAGGTCGCCGGACCAGAAGAGCAGAAATTTGTCCGCTGTGTTCAGTTTGTCGTTTTCGTAAGCCTTATAAGACTTTTCGCTTAGCGTGTTTTTTTGGATGGAGTAGAAGTTGTCGTTGACGCGGATAACCGGTGGTTTTTTATGGAATTGCTCCACGCGGCTGGTTCCAATATCGAGCTTTCTCGGCAACATCGACCCCTTCTCCGTATCGATGATGAAGTTGTTCCCATCGGTCGTCACGAAACCCAGAAGATTCTGCTCAGAGTACATACCCAACGAGTGCCGTAGTGGCGGTTTTGTGGTGAGCACGCCGATTTGACTTACATTCCAACTCCGCAAAGAGCGGTCTTCGTTGACGGTCAGCATCGTGTCCATATACCCGTGTATCCCGGTAACCGGTGTTTCTCCCAAGTTCGCTTTCCCCATCAATCGGGAAAATTCGTTGGCGTAGATGTACAAGTTCCCGGTACTAGAGCCCACAACGATCCAGTTTTTCCCGTTTTCCGGCGCATAGAGGGAGGTGACGTAACCGCCCTCCAACCGCATCGTCTTCTTCTTAAAAACGCCCATGTTCCCGGATCTGTCGCCCCAATAGATATCGCCGTATGCGAAGAGCACTTCGGAGATCGCTTGATCGGAGACCGACTCCCTCTGATAGATGCCATTCTCAGAAAGCCAGATAAGCTCTCCCTTATCCGTTCCGATCACGAACGCGTCTGTCTGGGTTAAGTCCGGACATATCGCGGTCGCGTTGATCTTCGACTCCAATACCATCTGCCCGGTTAAGTCGCTGTTGAGCATCGTGACTCTGCCGTCATACAGCACAATCAGGATCTTCCGCCCGGTTCTAGAAAAGGTCAATCTCACCCCATCCTTTAGGGCGTACTTCATTCCTTTGTAGGTCGTCACCTTTTGGTTTTCGGCCATATATTTGGCGTCCCACAGCTCAATACGGTCTTCCAGTAAAAGTCCTACCAGCCCGTTTCTAGAGATGTCCAGATCACGAATAACGCCCGGTTGCAGCTCGTAACGCGCCGTCGTATCCAGGATCAGGTTGAGCCACGCGACGCAGCCGCTAGAGGCGACGAAGTAACCCATATCACGATAGGCGGCGCCATACTCCCAATACCCGTATAACTGACTCATCGTCGGGGGTACGTTTCGTTCCGCTTCTGACTCTACTAAGGGGGCGACCGCGATCATCGGGGTTTGGACAGCTATAGGAGGCTCCGTGACAGTTGAAGCTGGTTGAACGGGGTCTTGCACGCTGACTGTCGATTGCGTGGCAGGAGCGGTCTGCGCCAAGATCGTAGGTCGTTCCGGCTCGGTAGCAACCTGATTCTTGTCTAAAGGAAGGAGCTCTTCATACCGGTCGATAAACCCGGGGAGATTTTCGGACCCTTGTATACCCAGATAAATCGTTTTATCCTCCGTTTGAATCGCCACGGACCTGCCACTCGCATCGATCTCGAAGCCCAAAATCATCGTGTTCGTCTGGATTTGAGCGATCTCTTTCAGATCGTAAACGCGGAAAACGCGCAGCGTTTTGTCCCAGTGATAGGTGAACAGCTGATTCTGATCTTCGGCAAAGTGGCTCTGCATAACGATCCCGCGGTTTAGGTTCCGTTTTTGTTCAGAAAAATCGTCGAAACGGATGTAATAGACGTCTCCACCCGCATCAACGGCGAAGAAACGCGCTTTGTCGATCAGGAAGGGAGCAATACGGATGATTGGCCGTTGCAGCTCTTTCGTGTGTACGATCGTGTTCGGAGACAGCTCCGTCCATCCGACTTTTTGTGAGGACGCCAGGAATATCAGACGATTTTGATCGTCCACTACAATTTGCTGTAGAGCGGCGTTTTCTACCTTAAACTCCTTTAAGACCTTTCCCGCTTTATCGAAGGCTTGGACTAGGCCGTTTTTATATCCGAGGGTCAAGACTCCGTTCTTGCTTATCGTCATGCAACTGGGGACGGTGGCGACGGGAGCGGCGTACAATCGATAAATCTTTTCTCCTAACGTGGCCACCTCCACTCGATTCACGTATAGAACTGCCAGATACGGGTAACAGAGGTCGATCATCACAGGAGTATCCTTCAGATCGATACCTAGCAGAGTCCTCTGGTTCCTCAGCCAAAGATAGCCCGTATTGCGCTCGGTCCAGATGAAATCGCCATTCGGATCCAAATCGTATAGTTCGGAAAACCGAAGTTCCAGGATTTGGTTGAAGTCTTCCGGCCATTGGATCGGGAGGACTAGCCCATCCGATACAGACGTGGGTTGCGTTGTCTTCGTCGCGGGAGAAGTCGCTTCTTCTTTTAAATCGGTCTTTGCGGGTCCTTCCGATACCTCGGTGGAGTGGGGCGTGGTCTGTGTCGCCGGAGGACTAACCGGTTCCGTAGAGATCGTGATCTCGGGCTTGACGGGGCTCGCCAGAGCGGTTTCTTGAATCGGAGAAGCCGGCGTGGTCACAGTCTCCGGAGGGGTCGTCAGTTTTTCTTCGGGTTTACCGACGAGGGTTGGCGAGCTGGGCGCAGTATCACCGCTGGTCACCGGAATAGATAGTTCGCCGTAGGCTGTCTTGTAGACGGCCATATCGATCATTTCCTGATTGAGCAGACTCCGCCCGTTGACTGAGAGGTAGAATCTCCGGCCGTTGATATAGAAAGAGGGATTGTCTATCCGGGCTGTTTTCACTACGGCGATACTTTGGACAATATCCTGCAAAATATCTGTCGCGATCTTCTCATTGTTATGCCGAAAGGCATCGCTATAAAAGGTTCCGAACTCCAACGCGAGTTCTTTCATCAGGTTCGTAAAGTTCTTTTCAGATATCCCCACTGGGTAAACCACGACTCCCGCGGCTTTTAAGGCATCGATCCCTTCCTTTTTTGTTTTGATGC
Source organism: Thermotogota bacterium ADurb.Bin062 (assembly GCA_002071085.1). Taxonomy (GTDB): domain Bacteria; phylum Thermotogota; class Thermotogae; order MWEM01; family MWEM01; genus MWEM01. Next base: position 6,997 of record MWEM01000023.1, read on the forward strand.
TACCGGGAGCAGCGTCGAGGTAGTCCGCGTCTATTCCGTCTGTGAGTAGGATGATAACATTGATCCCCTGCTCGCGTTCCACGATCTTCGCCGCGTTGAACAGGCCGTCATACAACCGGGTCATACCCGCGTTGGTAATCTTCTCTTTGGCTGCGGTCCATCGCGAGTAGTCCTCAGTGAAAGATTGGATCACCTCGACCTTGTCATCGAAGGCGAGGATTCCCCAGCGAATCCTTTTAGGCAGGTTTTTCAAGATCAGGTCCATCAGCTGTTTGATCACTTCGGAATACTTGGTGTTGCTTCCACTGCGGTCGACCACGAACAGAAGGTTGATCCCCGAATCGAGGGCGGTGTGCACCTCCGCTTTCAACAAGTTGTTGCTGAAGTCGGCGACCTCTAGGTTTTCGATTGGGGAGAGGTTCTTGATAGTGGTGACCGTGATATCCCTGTCGTAAGTCTTGGCCAGCAGGATTGGAGTGCTGGTTTGTTTGGTGTAGATTTGTACGAGGAAATTGCCGATATTGTCGAGAAAGCTTTGGGAGATTCGTTCGATGATCTGCAAAACAACGATGTCAGGGCTCATTTGTCCGATGCTTTCCGCGAGGTCTTTAAAGGTCCCGAGCGTTACCTTGGACTTCGGGTCATAGACCTTTAACGCTGTTTCCAAGCGAGTCACGCGCTTCTGTTGGAAAGAAGAAAAAGTCCAAAGCGCGTCGATGAAGAAAAACATCCCCGATTTGGGATACTTTTTTTCGATATCCAGATAGATGCTCTCTTTGTCTAGAACCAGGTCAAACTCGTCTTTCGGCGTCTCGATCGTGACGTTGAACCCCATATTGGTGAAACGGTTCCAAAGCGCCTGCACCAAGGCTTTCTCCTGTTCTTTGTAAAGAACGGTGCGATCGCCGTCGCTCTGATAGTTCACCAAATAGATCACTAGGGGATAGTTTTTCAGAATCTCCGGTTCCGGTATCAAATTATATTCCGCGACCGAGGAGAGCCTGAGATCAAAACTCTCCGAAGAAGCGCCGTAACCGAATTTTTCCAACTGGATTTGATGTTTTCCCGGCGCGATATACAGAACCTGGGGGGTCGTGCCCCGCCAGACTCTGTCGATGTAGATATCCGCTCCGGACGGATGAGAAAGGACTTCCAGTTTCACGGTACTCCCAAAAACGGATAGATATGAAATCAATGCGATGAAAATTATCAGCAAAAAGCGCTTAGGCACGAAAATCCCCCCCCTAAACAGTCTATCTAATTGTATCACAAAACTTTTGACATCGACAACCTTCCATACTTTGCGTTTTAAGGCTTGCCAACCATACGATCGGCGCTTACAAGCTTGACTTGCTTTTTTTCATTCTTAAAAAGTAGGCCGACCCGAGGGTTACGCTCCGGATCGACTCTACAGAACTCTTGCGGAAATCGTACTTTTTCTTTTTCTATTTTTGGAGCTACTTGTCAACTCTGCCTTTTATGAAGCCCAGTACTCTCACATCCGGTTAAAACGGTCCCGCGGCGTCAGCCTTTCACTGCTCCAGAAGTGAGACCCCCCACCAGGTATTTTTGTATGAGCAAGAAAACGATGACCATCGGTATCGCCCCTATGAGCGCAGCCGCGGTAAACAACCCCCATTCCATCTGATAGGGCCCGCTGGAAAAAGATTGCAGTCCGACGGCGAAGGTGTAGTTCTGTGGACTTTGCAGCATAATCCGAGCCAACACGAATTCATTGAAGGTGGACATGAAGCAGAGTATGAACACGACGGCTAAAATTGGGGTCGAAAGGGGCAAGACGATCTTATAAAAGGTTTGGAAGCGGGTGGCGCCGTCTATGAGGGCGGATTCTTCTATTTCATTCGGGAGTGTGTCGAAGTAGCCTTTCAATAGCCACATATTGAAGGGCAAGGCGCCTAGATAGATGAAGACGATCCCGCCTTGCGTGTCCAAACCGAGGAAGGGGAATAGCATACCGGTGAAACGCAATAGCGAATAGAGGGCGACCATCGCCATAATTGATGGAAACATCTGAAGAAGCACGAGCAACAGAAGCCCGTTCTTTCTGCCAGGGAAGCGCATCCGACTGTAGGGATATGCTCCGAAAGAGCAAACGACCACCGTGATGAAAGAGGTGATGACCGCAATGATCATACTGTTCAGCAACCAGCGCATAAAGAACTGTTCGGGCTTTTTGATCCAATGCAGCATCATTTCGAAAATGCTTTTGTCGATATGATGCAAGGCGCCCTTGATGGGCAGAAAGAAATCGTCTTTCGAGAGATCGCTGCTCTTCCTGCCGGTACGGTTGAGAGAAGAAGAAAAGTCCGCAGCCGCTTGGGTATAGAGGGCTTCGATCTCTTCGAGCTCTAGTACCTTGATCTGCGCTCCCGTTTTTCTAAGGCCAATATACAAGGGACTACGTTCTTTGAAGGCTTTGACGTCCGCGTTCAACGTAGCCGTCGTCGCGTAAACGCTTCTCTTTTGTTCGTGGAAGCTATCGATGAGCGTTCTCAACTGATTGAGGTTGTCGATCGCTTTGTCCGGGCTCTTGACCGGTCCGCGGAGCTCTTTGGGATATTGGCTTAAGAATCGAAGGGACTGTTGCGCGAAAAGGCCAATGCCCTTCCAATCCTCGGCCATTTTCAAAACGGAGTGCAAGAGGTAGAAATCGAAGTCTCTGTTCGATTCTAGTATACGGTTTTGTAGGAAGGCGGTCTTCGTGGACAAGGCCTCGATCTCTTCGTTCCGATTAGCAAGTGCGGTTTCGAGCACCTTCGACTCGAAAACGATGTCCACTAACGTCGCGCCGGTTTTCGATTGCGTTTCAAAGATTTGGCGTATCTCCTCACAAATCGTTTTTATCACCGGAAAGGTATTCTGAAAGACCTGGATCGCGTCGTCGATCGCCAAATACCCGGTGAGTCGTTTGAGTCGATCCTGATGCTGCCGGACTCTCGTCAACGACTCTTTGACTGGAAGAAGACCAGATTTCGCGAAGGCATCATCGTTCGCCTCCAAACGCCGGATTTCTTCGAGTAAGCTCTCCGTTTCCCTATCAAAGACATTTCGACGTTCCAGAAGCAGTTTGTCTGTCGAGAGTTTGTCCGGTTTCGCCAGATAGGTTTCTATGATTCCTAACGCCTTTTCCTGTAAGGCCGATTGAATCCCTATTTGCGCCCGTAGAAGCGACAGGTCGCTATCGAGCGCCTCCAGCGTTTTTTTCACAATCAACGCGCGCTCTTGATTTTGCTTCAGGTTTTTTTGGAGCGTCGCCAATTCCTGCGTATGGGTTTGCCACGCGTCGATGAAGCGGTCAACCTCTTTGGCCTTTTTTTCATTGACCGATTCGTACTGTGTTTTCAAGAATTGATCCAACGCTTTCAAAGCGGATTCTATCTCACGCGCGATCGTCTTTTGCGCTTCTTTGAAAGCCTCCCAGCGTTGGCTGAGTTCTTCCGAAACCGCGGAAAAGCGCGCGTTCAGAGGGTTGTATAGTTTGATCGAAACGTCGCGCAGCCATTTTGTGTACGAAAAGCCTTGCTCTCGCGCGAGAGCTTCGAACGCGTCGATCGAACCCGACAGACTCGCGAGGGTCTCTTCAGACAGGGTCGTGCCCGAAATTAAAGCGGATAACTCCTCCCGCGCCCGCTTCAGTGCTCCGTTTACCTCGCTGGTGGCTGCCTCGTAAGATTTGAAAAGCTCTGGAAACCGCTTTTCCAATATGGGGAGCACCTCCGGGACGTATCCCTGTTTGAGGATGTGGCCGAGTATCTTCGCGTCCAGCAGGATCGCTCCGATCGGGTCGAGTTCGTTCAAACGCTGCTTTCCGTACAGTTCGTAATCTTTTTCCTGTTGGGAACGCTCGGCAAAAAAGCCCGCCAACGCCTCTCGTTTCTTTTCTTCATAGAACAGTTCCAGACCTCGGACGTCCTCATCAGTGCGCTTGAGGGCTTCTTCTGTTTGCAGAAGGTGTTGAGCGAACTGGTCTATGAAACCGACGAGGGCGCGTTGAATTCGGTCCTCATCCCAATCTTTGTACTGTTTAGAAATATAAGCGGCTTGTTTCATATCCGCTATGAGAACCGGCAGATTTTTAGGTTTAAACAGCAACTCTTTATAATGCTGCAAAGTTAACCGACTACTGATCAACTCGGTGGAAAAGGCCGCGTTATCCCTTCGAATAGAGGTGGTGAAGACCCAAAACAGCGGAAACAGGACGACCACGAGAACGATCGCCAAGGTGATATGCGTGCCCACGAAACGCTTCTTCTCAACCATCAGCGATTCACTTCCTCGAAGGTGCCCGAAAGTTTGAAGTTCACGGAGCTGATCGCGATGACGAGCAAGAAAATGAACAACGTGATTGCCGAAGCGTATCCGAAGTTTTGTCCTCTCGAGCCTTCGAAGGCCAATTTATAGGTATAGGAGATCAAGATATCCGTAGACCCTGCGTTCGTGATCGAGTTAGGCATCTCCGGTCCTCCATTCGTCAAGAGATAGATACCCACGAAGTTGTTGAAATTGAAGGCGAAAGAACCGACCAGCAAAGGCGCGATCGAGGTCATGAGAAGAGGTAGGGTAATTTTCCTAAACCGCAAGCCTCGACCCGCTCCATCGATAGAGGCCGCCTCGTAAAAGGTGTACGGAATCGATTGCAAAGCTCCGAGGGAGACGGTCATCATATACGGGAAGCCCAACCAGGTATTCACGATCAAACAAGAGACCTTAGCCCAAAAATCATTGTTGAGCCATCGTATTGGCTCGAGTCCCATTAACCCGGACACGATAAATTTGTTGATGAACCCATAGGTCTCGTTAAAAAACCCGTGCCTCCACACCAAAACTGAGATGAAGGAAGGGATGGCCCACGGGATGATCAGCAACGTCCGGTAGAAAGCCCGGCTCTTCAGGCGTGGGTTATTGAGCATCAGCGCCAGCGCAAGCCCGACCGTGAAGGTGAATAAAACGCTCAGCGAGGCCCAAGTGAGCGTCCAACCGAATATTTTCATGAACGGAATGCTCAAGCGGGAATCGGTGAACATCTGGAAGACGTTGTTAAGGCCGACGAAGCTGGAATATCCCCCGACGATCGTACGGGATCCATCTTTGTCGGTATCGTAAAAAAACCCGTCACTTTCTTCCAAAGGGCGATTCGTCAAGTTATTCACAAAAACGACCCTTTGGGTGACCTTACCGTCCTGCTCAACGGTTATGGTATCCAAACCGTATTTTTTCCGGGATTCTAACAGCTTCCGGAACCCGTATCGCGTGCCGAAGCGCAAGACCTGCTCTTCCGGGCCCAAAAAATCGGCTTTTTCTAAATACGCGGCGAAAACCTCGCTGATAAAGTACTTTTGGTTCGGGAGCGTCGACGCGTCATCGAAGGAAAAGAAAAAGGAGTAGGGGCGAGCGTCGGTCGGGCCAGCCATATTAACCGATAAGATTCGTTCGGGGTCCTGCTTAGAACGTATTATGGTGTACGTGCTATCGCCTATGAGCGCCTGATCGTTCCTAAACGGCACGATACTCGTAGAAGCCGAAATCACGTTTCCTCTGGAATCCCGTTGCTTCACCGACGGTTTCAGCGCGAGATAGAACACGTCCGACCGTTCGAGGAGGAGTAGGAAGTCCTCGGTAGGGTGGAGATTTTCAAGACGCATAAAAACGCGATAGTCGTAGGGGAGCGCGTTTTCATCAGTCACGTACTCCTTCAACAAACTTTCTATCACCTGCTGGCGCGTCAAGAGGTGACCGGTACCATAGTTCGTGAAGGCGGTCTTAATCGTGAAGTAAATGGGAAAGACGGTTAAGACGAGTAGAAGCCCTAAGGCAGGCAGGGTATACCGATAGGGATACCCTTTTGGGTGTAAAAACGCAAAGTCCACGATGAACAACAAAAAGATCAGCGAGAGGGCTAACCCTTCCATCGAGGAGTCGAACATCAGGATCGAAGACCAGAGAAGGAGTGCGTTTGCCAGAATCAACAGAATCCAAAAGCCCGTTTTCCGTAAGAAAAGCATCTTCCCCTCCAAAAAAAGGGCGGCTCTGTTTCGAATCTCGAAAATCGCCGCCCTTTTGATATTGCAGTGCTATTGGGCTAAGGCAAGAACGATTTTGTCCACCGCTTCTTGAAGCGCTTGTTCCGGCGTGAGAAGGTTGTTGATGATCTGCGTCAAAGCTCCCGCCATAGCGCTCCACACGGAATTCATCGCGGGAATGTTCGGCATCGGCGTGCCGTTCGCCGCGCTCCCGGCAAAGGCGACGACGTCGGGCTGGTCCTGAACCAGCGCCAGGACATCGGCTCTCGTCGGTATGCGGGGGTCAGCGAGGTAAAGCTTGTACATAACCTCTTTCTGGTCGATAAAGTTCGCCAGGAACTCAAGAGCAAAGATGTGGTTCGGGGACTTCGAGCTGATCATAAACCCTTGCACACCGATGAACGGTTTCGCTTTCTTTCCCGCGATCGACGGGATGACGGCCACGCCGTAGTCTATACCGGCTGATTGAATATCCAGGATCGCCCACGGTCCATTGATGATCATTCCAGCCAGGCCGTCTTTGAACAGCGAGTCCATAATCTGGTAATTGTCTCCGGGCATCATAATGCCTTCGTCATAAAGTCTCTTGATGAGGTTCCCTCCGAGAACAGCCCCTTCGTTGGCCAAGCCAATATCGTTCGGGTCCAAGCCTTGAGCGGTCTCTTTGAAAACGTATCCACCAGCGGTGAACAAAAACGGGGCGGCCATGTAGAAATCTCCGGCGTTGAAAACGAAACCTCTCAACTCACCGTCGGTCAATTCTTTCGCGATCGCGATCAGTTCTTCCATCGTGGAAGGGGGTACCGGGACCAATTCTTTGTTGTAGATCAGCGCGATGGCTTCTGAACCGTAAGGAAGACCGTAAAGCTTTCCGCCGTATTCAAAGCCTTTCAACGCGCTTTCGAGATAATTGGCACGTTTTTGGCCGGTGAAATAATCTAAGGGCAGCAACAGCCCGTTCGCGGCCAATTCGCCTACCCAGTCATGAGCGCCGACGATAATATCGGGGCCTTCGCCAGCAGGAGCAGCCGTCAGGAACTTCGAGCGGATATCGCCGAAGGTTACTTGCTGAACGTTCACCGGAATCCCATAAAGGGATTCAAATTCATCACCCAATTTCTGAAGAATCGAAACCTGTGCTTCGGAGCACCAGATCGTCAACTTACCCATTTCCGCTGCAAACAAGGAAACAAAAAGCGCGCTAACTAGGACCACCATCACAAAAACTCTTTTCACACGTACTCCTCCCTTCTTTCGAATAATGATGACTCTTGTATCAGACGATAGACGATTATAGCACGTGGGCGTTATGTTTTCAATCACGCAATTCCCTATTTCCAGGGATAGGCCTTTCGGTAAAAAAACGGTCACATATATCCATCGCCCTCTCCAAGGCTTCGAAATTATAGAAGAAGGACTCTCCCGTCAGCCTTAACCGATCGTTTCGTATCACGTAATCTTCTTCACCGAAGAATAGACGGAGAAAGTCTTCTAAATCTCCCGGCGACCAAGCGGATTTCAATCTGCCTAGATCGACTCCTTCCGCCGTTCGAAGTCCCATAAACAGCGTCTCTTTGAGCTCCTCTATCGCACCGTTTTCCGAAAGATAGGAGGCTTCGGGGGTCCCGCGCTCTAAGGTGGTGCGAAGGTAACGCTCCCAATCAGCGGTGTTCACGTATCGCGTCCTTTGGATGTGCCCTCCGGCGCTCAGGCCTATCCCCAGATAGTCGGCGTTTTCCCAATAGCGGAGGTTATGTCTCGAAAAGAACCCGGGGCGGCCATAGCTGGACACTTCGTAGTGTCTGTAGCCTTCGGATCGCAGTAAATCCTGCAACAACGGAAAGACCCTACTCGGGTAGGACGCTTTTGAAGTCACTTCTGGATAATCCGCTCGCTCTTTCCCAAGGGGTGTATCCGGATGGATTTCCAAGGGGTATATAGAGAGGTGCTCGGGTTGAAAGCAGCGGATAAAGCGCAGGAGCGGGTCGAGGGTATCGTAGGGGTTCGGGTCGTACCCTACGATGAAGTCGCAATTGACGTTGTCAAAGACGGTTTTTGCGAAAGCCGTCGCCGCAAACGCCCTGTTCACCGTATGAACTCGCCCCATCTTTTCCAGTGTGAGAGGATTCAGACTTTGGATGCCGAGGCTGATTCGATTGAAACCGATCGAACGCAAGGCCTTGAGGTTTTCTATCGTAACGGACTCCGGGTTCGCCTCGAAGGTGTTCTCTGCCATCGCTACCTCTTCAGGAGGAAAGTGACGGCTTAGAGCCCGTAACAGTCCCCCATAGTATCGGGTCGGCACCAGGCTGGGCGTTCCGCCGCCGATATAGAGTGAGCGTAGGTTTTTCTGATTATGCGACAGCCTTGCCAATCGTGTGTCGCACTCCCTGCTTAAAAGATCGAAGTATTGAGAAAACGGAAAATACGACGGGTCTATCGGGAAAGAGGCGTAATCGCAGTAGTGGCACTTCTTCTGACAGAACGGAATGTGGAAATAGAGAGAGATGCCCCCTAGAAGATTTTTGGTAACGTGATCAGCCATCGTCCTCCCAAGTAGAGGTTTTTTGGAGAAGCAGCAAAGGTCAAGGCGTGGTCGCCAGGGTGCTTCCATTCGCCTTGAACCTGCCAGTAGCCTTCGCCAGAAAACGGGAAGACGAAGGTGGTGCCGATCTCGAGCGTTGTCTCCCCGATAGGAATTTCCTGATGGAACATCACTCCTATTCCCGGGACACCTCGTTCGGGAACGAAGCCGAACACGAGACGCGGGCTAAACCGTTTTTCTTTCTCTACGTAGAGGAGCCCCCCCACCCCGATGATTTCTCCGATCGCTATCGAAAATGGGGAATAGTCCAAGATATGGATGCCAAGGTCGGCGGACAAGTCGAAGCTGCCGATCCTCCAAGCCGAAAAGTAGAACATGTTGACCTCATAGGGACCAACCCCCGTCTTGAGGAATCCGTCGGAGAGAAAAGAAGGGCGGGAAGCCGTTCCGAGAAAACGCACCTTGTAGTTCGCCAAAAAAGCCAAGAGGGTGGTGTGTTGGTTCAATATGGGTACTTTTCTCACGTCTAGGGTATCCGAAAAGTAATGCGTATACTTGACTTCGTAGACCAAGTCCGTGGAAATACCGAGAAACATCTTGATCTGTCTTTGCTCGATCAGCTGTTTCGCAAATAACACCTTCTTTTCGCGCACGTACTGTCCATAGGCGTACAATCCTCCTAAGGGCGCCTCATGGGTGAATCCGAACCCGAAATCGAAGGGCAGGCCTATCGAAAACGGAATTTGGGCGATAAGGTAGGATCCGAGGAAGGTATCGAAACGGACCGGCCAGTCGACCGTCTCCTTCGCGGGTTCTGACGCCGGAAGGTTCGACTGAGGCCATAGCGTCAACGCAAGGCAGATAAGAAAGAGACCGAAGAGCGGAAAGGTCCTTCTCTTTGTCATAGGCACATTACCGATCGGCGACGCCGGCTCGGTCTCTATCGGGCGGGTTTACGGTGGGCGTTCGCTCTCTCACTAGGGTATTTCCGATCTTCGCAAAAGATTTGACGTAGGCGTCTTGTTTCGCGAACATCTCCGTCGCTTCTTCCTCAGTTTCGTGTTCATAGCCGAGAAGGTGTAAAAACCCGTGAACGATCAAGGCGGTTAGCTCGAGCCAGACCTCTCGACGATCCTCGTTCGCGTTTCGTAACATCGTATCCACCGAAATGAAGATGTCTCCTAGCTCTTGTTCTCCGCTCTCGCCCCCCCTCGGGTGGTCTGTTCCCTCCAATCGATCCAAGCAGGCGAAAGAGAGCACGTCGGTCGGTTCATCAGCCCCTCGGTAGCTACGATTGATCTCCCGCATCCGTGTATCCCTAATAAAGACGACCGAACAGGAGGCCGGGGTGAAGAAGTCCTCCTGTTGGGCGACCAATCGGATGAGACGCTTGACCCCTTTGTGTAGAATCTTCATCTTCCTTTGTTCCTCGAAGATGTTGATGTGAAGGGACTTTTGTTCGACAGGACTATTTTTTTCCATTTTTCCGCTCAGACGCACGGGTTTTTTGAGGAACCTCGAACCAGGTCCTGTTCTGAGGGTAAGCGATACGGGATCGATTTTGGTTCAGGTAAACGCCCAGGAAGGCCTCCTCGATGTTTTCCAGGTCGCTCAACGAAAGGCCCGAGTTGTCGAGTTCCCTTTCCTCGAAGATTCCCAAGACGATTTTTTTGATCACGTTGCGCGCTTTTTCCGAATCGAGTTTTCCCACACTTTTTAACGCCGCTTCGCAGGAGTCAGCCAACATCAAGATGCCGGACTCCTTGAAAGACGGTTTCGGCCCTTCGTACCGGAAGGCGTCTTCATCCACATCCGGATCGATTTCTTTGGCCTTGTTGTAGAAGAAGGTTTGAACTCGTGTGCCGTGGTGTTGCGCCACCATATCTTCGAATAGCAGGGGCAGGCGGTGTTTTTGCGCGAGCTCGATCCCGCTCTTTATATGGTCGGACAAAACCAGATGGCTGATTTGAGGCTTGATGCGGTCGTGCGGGTTTTCGCCGTCTTGGTTTTCCACGAAGTAATCCGGTCTCGTGATCTTCCCGATATCGTGGAAGAAGCTGCCCACTCTGGCGAGGATCGGGTTACAGCCGATTTTTTCGGCGGCCACTTCGGCGAAGCTTGCCAGAACGGTGCTATGGAAGTAGGTACCGGGCGCCCTCGTGATGAGCGATTTCAGGACCGGGTGATTGAGGTTTCCGAGCTCGAGCAACCCGATGTTCGAATAGATACGGCTAATCCATTCGATATAAGGGAGAAGACCGATGACGAACACCGTGGAGGCCGGAGGGACGAGCGCGATCTTCCACAGGAAATCGGCTCGAAACCTCTCGAAGCCGAACAAAACCAGGAGTAGGTACAACCCGATCTGTATCGCCCCGATCAGGAAAGCGACCGAAGAGAGCTCGATTCTTCTCTTCACGTTTCTCGTGAGTTCGGCCGTAATGTAACCTATCAATAGGCAGGAGAACAAGAAGGCCCAATGGGAAGGAAAGGCCAAGGAAAAGACGAAAAACAAAAACACCGCGGAGACTTGCCCGAGCTTACGCCCAAACAGAATCGTGATCAGGGTGACACCGAAATAGGTGGATAACAGTTCAAACCCAAAATAGGCGCCGATCGCCAAACAGAAGAAGGCGGAGAGGTTTAGGATCACGTAAAACGTGAGGGTATACTGGTAGTGCATCTTAAAGAACCGATTGTTCTCCGCGACGCCCTCACATAAAAAGATGTTCGTTAAAAGAACGAGGAACGAGGCAGAGAGGGTTTTTTTCCAATCGTACTGCCAAAACAGGATAGAGATGAGAAACGCCAAAAAAAAGGAAAAGAACAACAGATAATACTTCTTTTTCGCCAGTGTTTTGATGGCGGAAAGAGAGGGTTTCACGATTAATCTCCGCGCTTCGGTGTTTCTTTGGGATCAGAAAAGTACCCGTTCGATTCCGAACCCGTCGACCGATTCAGCTCTTCTTCCCGCTCGTAAGCGGCGATGATCGCTTTGACCAGGGGATGACGGATCACGTCGTTTTTTCCTAAATAGGAAAATCCGATGCCCTTGATGCTTTTCAAGATCCTCTCACACTCCACCAATCCCGAGTCAGTTCCACGTTTCAAGTCTATCTGGGTAACGTCGCCCGTAATGACCGCTTTGGAATGGAAACCGATACGCGTCAAGAACATCTTCATCTGGTGGTGCGTCGTGTTCTGCGCCTCATCCAGGATGATGTAAGAGTGATTCAGCGTTCTTCCTCTCATATAGGCCAAAGGCGCGATTTCGATGATCTGCTTTTCTCGAAAAAACAAAAATTTTTCCATCGGGATCATATCGAAAATGGAGTCGTAAAGAGGCCTTAAGTACGGGTCCACTTTCTCAACCAAAGTTCCGGGCAAAAACCCCAGGCTTTCTCCCGCCTCTACGGCCGGACGGGTGAGGATGATGCGTTGCACGACCCCGGATTTCAGGGCTTCGATGGCCATCGCAACGGCGAGGTAGGTCTTTCCCGTTCCGGCCGGTCCGATCGCGAACGTGATATCGTTACTCTTCAAAGTCTCGATGTACCGAGCCTGACCCTCCGTCTTCGGGCGGATTTTGATCTTTTTGAAAAAGTATTCCTCTCTCGCCAGCAGTTCGGCGATTGGGGAGGTCTCCTGCCCTTCGGCGGTCTTCGCAAACGGCTCTTTCAAATCCTGATAGGTGTCCAAGATATATTGTTTCTCGATTTCATCTGGTATATGGCCGCTTTCCAACATCCGGATCATCTCTTCGAAGAGTTTGTGGGCCAAATCGGCTGTTTCCGGCTGATCGCTTCTCAGGTACAGTTGATCTCCCTCGTAGGCGATCTCCACATTGAAGGCCGTCTTGATACGTCTGAGGAAAGAATCGTGCTGGCCAAATAAAAAGACCGGGTTGATAGACTTCGGTATGGCGAGCGATTTTTTCACTATCGGCATTCGGACGTCCCTTGACTATAGTATTCGTTGTAAATGGCGTTCAGACCATAGTTCAGGTGTTCTACCTCCAAACCGGAGAGTCGGAGATACTCCAACGCGTAGCTGTTCCTATATTCCTGAAGATAGACCAATCGTTTGATTCCGGAGGCGATGATCAACTTGGCGCAATCGATACAGGGGCTGATGGTGACGTATAGCGTCGCATTTTCGAGCGGAATCCCGACTCTGGAAGCGTAAGCGATCGCGTTCTGTTCGGCGTGTATCGTCCTGATGCAACCGCCCTTTTCCGAATCGACGATACACCCGTACTGATCGCATTGACCAATTTTTGAAGGCGCCCCGTTGTAGCCGATAGACACCACTCGGGTGTCTTTGGTGATCACGGCGCCCACCTGTCCTCGCAAACACGTGCTCCTTAAAGCGACGATTTCGGCGATGGCCATATACATCTGGTCAAAGGAAGGCCTATTAAAGGGAAGGGGCCTAGGCGCGAGGGCCCCCGTTGTCTCGCCCGGAAAAACCGAACGCAGTTGCGTATGGTGGGTGATCAGGGTCTTGAAAACGTCAGGACACACGGGTTGAGACCCATTGTTTGTTTCTGACAACGAACTTCCCTCCTATGATCGTAGAGTCCACTTTTCCTTTCATCTTCAACCCCTCGTAAGGATCGTAATCGTTTCTCCCGTGCAAGGTATCGAGGGTTACCTTCCACTCGGCGTTTGGGTCGAACAACGTGATATCGGCGTCCGCGCCGGGTAAAAGGCTCCCCTTTTGCGGGAACATGCCGAAAGCGGTCGAAACATTCGAAGAAAACATACGAGCCAGTTCCTCAACCGATATTTCGTTTTCTCTCGATTTCAGCAAATTGTAGAGCAACACGAACCCCAATTCCACGCCGGCGAGCCCGTTGGGCATATGAAGGTAATCGTCTTCATACTTCTCTTTAACCCAAGAAGCAAATGGGCAATGGTCCGATCCGATCGTATGGATTCGGCCAGCGTAGAAGTGCTTGAGCAGCTCTTGACGTTCTTCTTCGGGCCTTAAAGGTGGACAGGTGGTGAATCGGGCCGCCCGTTCCCCTTTCAGAAAGGCATCGCTGAAATAGAGGTAATGCGGACAAGTTTCGATGAAGATAGACTTACCCAGCAAAGCGGAGAAATGACGATAGAGTTCGGTCACGGTTTTACCGCTGGATATGTGGGCGAGGTAAAGGCGCCCTCCCATCTCCGATACCATCAGGCAAACTCGAAGGGCCGCTTCCACCTCGCTGATCGTCGGGCGTAAGTAGGGTAGGTGGGAAGCTTTAACGGGCCCATCGCTCGAGAGCTTCTTTTCACGAAAGTCGATCATCGCATCGTTTTCGGCGTGCACCATAACGACCAAAGGCGTTCCGCGAGTGGCTTTAAACAAATCCATCAGGTAACCGTCAGAGGTCATCCGACCACTACTGCTATAAGTCGTGAACACTTTGATCGACCGAAATTTGTAGCGTAAGGCGAGCTCCACCAGCTTTTTCGGAGAAATCTTCGGTTCTGCAACCGTCAGATGCATAAACAGATTCGTTCGGTACCTTTCCGTCGACTGCGAAACCTCCTTGTACAAGGCGGCCAGTTCGTCTTCCGCGCCAGTAAGAACCGGAGTGAAGTTGAAAACCGATGTGATTCCGCCGAATACGGCTGAAGTGGAGCCAGTCGCGCAATCGTCACTACAATTCTCCGAGCCGAGCTGAAGGCCGAAGTGCACGTGGGGATCGATGAAACCCGGAAAACAGTAAAGACCCGAGGCGTCGAAAATCTCCTCCGCCTCAGGGCCAGCAACGGTGGGTTCCCACACGCCGATAATCTTTCCGGATCTGATCGCCAGGTTAACCCGCGTGAAACGATGCGCATAAAAAACCGATGCGTTCCGAATGACGAGCTCGGCTCTGAATGTGGCCATTAAGGCCGTCCTCCCATAGTGAGCGCCATAACCGCTTTCGCAGTGTGCAGGCGGTTTTCAGCCTCATCGAAGACGACGGACCAGCGCCCGTCTATCACTTCATCGGTCACCTCTTTATTTCGGTCTGCTGGCAAGGCGTGCATATAAATCGCGTGCTTATTGGCCAATTCCATTTTTTTCCTATCGCAGAGCCAATCTTTGTGTTTGGCCTGTTCTTTGCGGATGGCTTCTTCTGTGTCTCCTACGAAAAAACCGCCCCAGTTTTTCGCGATGATGACGTCCGCTCCCCTAAAGGAGTCCGCCATATCGTGCGAGATCGTGATCTTCGATCCGGTCCTTTCCGCGTTTTTCTTCGCGGTCTCCATAATATCGGGCATAAGGTCAAAGCCTTCCGGATAGGCCAAAGTAATGTCCATGCCATACCTCGGGAACAGCAAAGCCTGCGTTTGAGGGACAGACAGCGGCTTCAGATGCGTTTCGGCGTAAGCCCAAGAGATGACGACTTTTAACCCTTTGAGGTTGTTGGAAAATTTTTCCTGGATCGTCATCAGGTCGGCTAATCCTTGTAAGGGGTGATAAACATCGTCTTGGAGGTTCAAGATCGGGACTTTGGAGTGGCGGCACAGGTCTCGCAAAAAGGCATTTCCTTGCTTAAACAGACAATGTCGGATGGCGATCCCGTGCCCAAACCGGCCCAAGACAATCGCGGTGTCGCGCGGCGTTTCTCCGTGTGAGACTTGCATATTTTCCGGCGCGAGGAAGTGGGCGTGTCCTCCCAACTGGGTCATGCCGGCCTCCATAGAGTTCCTCGTCCGCGTAGATTGATCGAAAAAAATCAAGAAGCAGGTCTTGTCGGGTAGGTACCTGGTTGGCTCCCCTAAGGCGAACTTCTTTTTCATGTCGTAAGAAACGTCCATCATCAGATCGATTTCATCTTTTTCGAAATCTTGTGTGGTAATAAAATGGCGGTTCCGAAAATCTATACTCACACGAAATCCTCCTTCATAAGATTTGCCGAAGCGGCAAGATTATATCATATTTTCGCGGGCGTCCGTGGATAGGTGTTGGTCATGTTATGGGGTGACATCAAGAAACGAGGTTAGAATCGATCGTTCGATTTTTAATCCGTGTTGTCATCGCGGCGTAGAAGGTGCTAAGGGCGGATCACGGGGTCATAAAAACCACTTACACCGCGATAACACACGCGAGCATCGCGGCGTAAGCGCTTCTTCTTTTTGCGACGGCGCGATACGCTTTTGTACACGCCCATTGCGGCGTCTTAAAAAACAAAATGCGTATCGCGGGGTCCCGTTGGTTACCCCGCGATGAACCTCTTAGTTATGTCACCTCTTAAATTGTCTCACACGTGGATAGGTGTGGGTCAAGTTATGAAGTGCCCCAAGAAGCAAGGCCAGAATCGATCGCGCGATTTTTAGTTCGTGTCGTCATCACGTCGAAAACGCTAAGTGCAAAGACGGATCTCGAGATTTCGCGGGCTGGGAACGCCCTGGTGGCGCCGACTTCCCTGTCGGCACGTGTCTGGGAGCGCCCTGGGAACGCCGGACTTTAGTCCGGCATGTCTTTCCTTTATTCCGGGAGAACGCTATCCCTTGCCGATTTTCCCTCTGTGTTCTCTGCGTCTTCCGCTTGAACCGTGTTTTCAAGACAAGTACAAAAGCGTATCACGCCGTCGCGAAAAGAAGGGGCGCTTACGCCGCGATGCAGCGCTTGGGAACGCTCCCAGTGAAAAGATAAAACGATGCCAAACTAAAGTTTGGCGTTCCCAGCGCGTTCACAAAAATCTTTTCTCTGTGTTCTCCGTGCCCTCTGTGCGAACCCTGTTTTTCAAGACTTGTACAAAAGCGTATCGCGCCGTCGCGAGAAGAAGTGGCGCTTACGCCGCGATGCAGCGCTTGCGAACGCTCCCAGTGAAAAGACAAAACGATGCCAAACTAAAGTTTGGCGTTCCCAGCGCGTTCACAAAAATCTTTTCTCTGTGTTCTCCGTGCCCTCTGTGCGAACCCTGTTTTTCAAGACTTGTACAAAAGCGTATCGCGCCGTCGCGAGAAGAAGGGGCGCTTACGCCGCGATGCTTGTCCTCTCTGTGTTCTCTGTGCGCAAACCCTGTTTTTCTTTTAAGACATGCCAACTTGAAAGTTGGCGTTCCCAGGCGTTCTCGGGACGTTCACAAGCGTATCGCGCCGTCGCGAAAAGAAGGGGCGCTTACGCCGCGATGCTGCGCTTGCGAACGTTCCCAAGGTGTTCCCAGAGCGTTCTCGGGACATTCACAAGCGTATCGCGCCGTCGCGAGAAGAAGTGGCGCTTACGCCGCGATGCTGCGCTCGGGAACGCTACCAAGGCGTTCCCAGACGTTCCCAGTGAACACTCCGGGACGCCCCGTGATTTAAAAAGCTCAATTCTTGTTTGAGCGATCCGTGTAATGCGTATGGAGCAGTTCGTGTGACCGATGGCTTAGCGGAGTCTCGAAAAAATCTTCGTATATGGCCTTTATCGAAGGATTTTCGTGAGACTTTCTTATCGTATTCAACTCATCAGCCCTATAGATCCCACGCATCCGTTTTTCGATAATGTCGGGGTCATCGCTATAAGGCTCGCCGCCTCCGCCGATGCACCCTCCTGGGCAGGCCATCATCTCGACAAAATCGTAATAGACATCGCCGTTTTTAATCGCTGTCAGTAGCTTTCGGACGTTCGCGCCTCCGTGCGCAACGGCAACCCTTAAGGTTTTATCGTCTAGCGCCACCGTGGCCTCTTTAATGCCTTGAATGCCACGAACTTCCTCAAAACCCAGTCGAGGTAAAGGCTTTCCCGTTGCCAGTTCGTATGCCGTTCGTAGGGCCGCTTCCATAACGCCTCCGGTCGCCCCGAAGATGACTGCCGCGCCGGTGGAAGCGCCTAAGGGATCATCGTATCGTGAGTCTTCCAAGTGTTCGACCTGTAATTTGGACAACCGAATCCGGCGCCCTAACTCTCGCGTGGTTAACACGAGGTCGACGTAGGGCGCTCCAGAGCTCATTAATTGCTGAGGTCGAAGCGCCTCTTCCTTTTTGGCCGTACAGGGCATGATCGATACCAAGAATATCTTATCGGGAGAAACGCCGATTTTATCGGCGAAATATGTCTTCACCACTGCTCCCATCATTTGTTGGGGAGATTTCGCCGTTGAGAGATTTGGCATATATTCCGGGAACTCTTTTTCCACGAGGTTTATCCAAGCGGGACAGCAGGAGGTGAACATCGGAAATTTCCCGCCTTCTTTGATCCGGGTCAGAAGCTCGGAACCCTCTTCCATAATTGTGAGGTCGGCGCTGAAGTCCGTATCGAATACGTAGTCGAAGCCCAATTTCCTTAAAGCCGCAACCATTCTTCCTGTAGAGATGGTTCCGGGGGGAAGGCCCAGTTCTTCACTGATTGCCACTCGAGTCGCGGGCGCCGTCTGTACAACCATCACGTATTCGCCACTTTCCATCGCCTCGCGTAGTCTGCGTAGAGAAGGATTTTCGGTGATTGCGCCCACCGGGCAAAATAGGGAGCACTGCCCGCAGCTGATGCACAGGGTATCCGATAGACCCCTGTCGAAAGCGGTCAAAGGCAAGGAATTCACTCCCCGATAGGCCATAGAATAAATATCCATCGCCTGGAGATCCGAACACGCGCGAATACACCTGCCGCAAGAGACGCATTTGTTCAAATCTCTCGTAATGGCTAAGGAACTATCGTCTATCAGCCCTGGGTCGTGGGGCATTTTTGGAAGCTCTTCTTCGATCCCGTAATCGTAGATCAGATCCTGAAATTCGCAAGAACCGTTCGACTCGCACGTCATACATTTGTTTGGATGATTGGAAAGGAGCAAAGCGAGATTCATCTTTCTCGCGTTAATCACACGCGAAGTGTGCGTTTTGATTTGCATTCCGTCGGAGACCAAGGTGACGCACGCGGCCTGAAGATTACGAAATCCATCGACTTCGATGGCGCAGATCCTGCACGCGCCCGTACTCTCCAAACGAGGATGGTAGCATAGACTGGGGATTTTTATTCCCACCTTCCGACAAGCTTCCATCACAGTGAGCCCAGCCGGCACCTGATAGAGTTTTCCGTCCACAGTCAAATTAATCGACGACAAAATTCCTCCTTTTTCGTAAGCGCCTGCACCTCTAGCAGACATTGGAATGAACGTTTTTCAAGAAAACTATTATAACATAATGAGCTCCGTGAGTTGATCAACGGTGTGGGGATAATATCGGTGTACACAAAATGGGAACGCCGAACTTTAGTTCGGCACGTTTTTTTGCTTTTCTGTTAGCTCTCGAGAGCCCTTAAACGCTTACGCAGCGATGGGTCTGTGGGGTTATCGCGGGGTAAGTAGTTTTTCGCCCCCGCGATCCGCCCTATGCCTTTTACGAAGCCGATTGGCCCCCTCTTTTTTCACGGCGACTTCTCTCGAGCCTACGTCTGATTTTACTCCTAAATAATCGGACATCGATAAAACAATAGAACATGCCGAACTAAAGTTCGGCGTTCCCAGGAACCCATATTGAATTAAAGTTCGGCGTTCCCAGGGCCTTCCCAGAGGAACAGGTTGACTGGAAGTCGGCCCTACGAGTCTCCTTCTGTCTTTTCTCTGTGTTCTCTGTGCCCTCTGTGCGAACCCTGTTTTTCAAGACATTTACAAAAGCGTATCGCGCCGCCGCGAAGAGAAGGGGCGCTTACGCCGCGATGACCGTGTGGGGTTCATCGCTGGGTAACCAACGGGCTGACTTCGGAAGCCCACGAAGTCTCGCGATACTAATGAGGGACAGCCCGACTGGAAGTCGGCCCTACCTGTTTTCTGCTGCGCTCTCTCCTGTCTTTCGCTTTTAAGACATACCAACGTAAAAGTTGGCGTTCCCACACCCCTCCTAAATCTACCAAACGCGATTTCTTTTCGGAACTCGCATCGTGAAGCAGCGCAAAGAAAAAGAACGTGGTATAATCTCTATTGAATACGCCGGATTGGGGGGAGTGACGTGAAAGTCTTAGGGCTAATATTCGCAGGAGCAAGAGGAGAGTCGCTAGGCCTATTGACGACGAAAAGAGCGAGTGCCGGTATGCCTGTCGCTGGGAAATACCGGGCGATCGACTTCACTTTATCGAATATGATCGCTTCGAACATCACGAGGGTCGGGGTTTTGACCCAATACAATCCCAGGAGCCTGATCGATCATTTGGGGTCCGGAAAAGAATGGGATTTGGATAGAAAACACGGCGGGTTGATGTTACTGCAGCCCTATATGGATATTCACAGCTCTTACTGGTATCGGGGCACCGCCGACGCGATCCATCAGAATATGACTTTTCTTCGCCGGAGTGAAGAGGACTACGTTCTCGTCACCTCCGGGGACCATATCTACAACTTCAACTTCTCGGAATTGTTCAACTACCATTTCGCGAAAGGTTCGGATATCACTTTTATGTACAAATCTCTCGATGACACCTATAAGCCGTGCGAATACGGCATTTTGCAGGTGGATGATGAAAATCGCATCTACTCGTTCGAAGAGAAACCGACCCACCCGGTGGGGAACAAAGCGTCTTTGGGCGTTTATTTTATGAACAAGTATATGTTGATGGATATGCTGTACAATACCGTACCCCAAGCGGAAGGGTACGACTTTTTACTGGACGTGCTCATTCCAAACATGCAACGGCTACGGTATTTTGGGTATGAATTCACCGGGTATTGGCGAAACATCAAAAAAGGGATTCAAGAGTATTACGACGTCAATATGAGTCTATTGGATAGAAAAGTTCGCCAAGAACTGTTCTATGATGGCGTCACGATCCATACGAAGATCAAAGACCTTCCGCCTCCGAAATGTACGGGGACGGCCTTTGTGAAGAATTCCATCGTCGCGGACGGATGCGTGATCTCAGGCCGGGTTCTCAATTCGGTCATATCGCGCGGCGTGAAGGTCAAAGCCGGGGCGTTGGTGGAAAACTCGATCCTCTTGCAAGATACGATCGTGGAGGAAGGGAGTACCGTCAAGTTTTCGATTTTGGACAAAGAATGCCTGGTTCGAAGTGAGCGAAGGATCATCGGCCGAAAAGAAGATATCCTTGTTTTCGAGAAGGGTAGCGTTATATAAGGAGGGGAATGATGGCATCCGGAATCACAGCAATGATACTAGCCGGTGGTCAGGGCACCCGTTTAGGGGTTCTGACGGAGGATATCGCGAAGCCGGCCGTTCCTTTTGGAGGGAAGTACCGCATCATTGACTTCACCTTGAGCAACTGCGTGAATTCGGGGATCTTTAGGGTTGGGGTGCTCACGCAATACAAACCGCACCTCCTCAACGCGCATATCGGGATCGGGAGACCCTGGGATTTGGATAGAATGGGCGGCGGAGTGACGATCCTGCAACCCTACACCTACGAAACGGGAAATATATGGTTTCGGGGCACCGCAGACGCCATCTACGAAAACTTCTATTTCATCGAAAAGAACGATCCGAAATACGTGCTCATCCTTTCCGGTGATCATATTTACGCGATGGACTATATGGATATGCTCAACTACCACGTTTCCAAGCACGCGTTCGCAACCTGCGCCTGTATGAACGTCCCCCTGGCTGAGACGAGCCGTTATGGTATCATGGTGACGGATTTGCAGCAAAAAATCGTGGAATTTCAGGAGAAGCCTCTCCACGCCAGAAGTACCTTAGCCTCGTTAGGAATCTACATCTTCAACTGGGACTACCTCAAGGCGTTGTTGAAACAAGACGCGGCTAAAGAAGAGTCCACTCACGATTTCGGAAACGATATCATTCCGGAAATGGTCAAGAACAACGCCGATTTCTATGCCTACGAATTCGAAGGGTATTGGAGGGACGTCGGGACGTTGCCTTCCTATTGGGAAGCGAATATGGAGTTGATACAACCTCTACCCCCGCTCAGTTTGTACAATCCCTCGTGGAGGTTTTACACCAGGACGAGAGAGCGTCCTCCCGCATACTTCGGCCCGGAGGCGGTCGTCCTCGACACCCTCGTCAGCGAAGGGTCAGAGGTCTTCGGTGTCGTGGAAAAATCGGTTATTTTCCAAAGCGTCACGATAGCGAAAGGGGCCAGTATTAAAAACTCCGTCGTCTTAACGGGAAGCGTAATCGAGGAGGGAGCGGAGATCTCCAACGCGATCATCGCGGAGAACGCCACAATCGGTAAGGGCGTTCGGATCGGGAATAAAACCTTCGCGCCGAACCGGGAAGACCCGAAGGTGTACAACTCTTTGATCACCACGATTGGGTATAACGCGTCGGTTCCGGATAACACGACCATCGGGAGCAACTGCGTCGTTCATTCCGGCGTTTCGAAATCGGACTTCGAGAAAGGGGCTTACGAAAGCGGAGAATCCGTGTGGAAAAAAGAACAGCGGAGCAATAACACCTAAACGGGGAAGCCGATGTTTTTCGATTTTTTCGCTCTCAAGATACGCGCTGAAAGCAAAGCCTCGGACGAGGTGTTTTTCGGTTATATTTTCGGTAAAACGGGTGAAAAAGTCGAGTACCGTTTCATCTGTATACCCCGGCGTTTCTCGAAACAGGTCAGTGTGGACTTGAACAGCCCGCTTTCCACTTTCAAAGAGTTTCTCAACCATCATTATCAGGAGCTTTTCACGAAAACTCCCGAAGTGATGGAACTCACCACCGAGTTTATGCGATACTTAGAAATGCAGATCAAAAAAACTGGCGGGCGCGAAGCCTTCTCCGTACGGTATTCGAAGGTTATCGCGGACGGAGACTTCGACGTCGTGAAGATGGAGTTGCTGAACCTCTTCCAGAATTGGACCACTTCGTTGGATATCGATCTCGTAGTGGACACGTCCACTTACGAAGAATTGACCTCCAGTTATTTAAAAGATATCGATTTTGGAGATTTCGCGCAATCGCTCTCATCGAGAAATGATCTGGTGACCCTTCCGGAGATCTACCCGATCGTGGACCCGTTGGATGGCGCTTCGATAGACGAGTACGACATCGGAGACACGTTGTTCTGCACCCTTCTGGGGTTCACCGCCATCGATCAGGAAAAACTTCTCAGAGAAGAGTTCCCCGATCATTTCGACGCGGAAGGGAACAACACCGTGCCCTTCGAAGGGGTCATCATCTCCAAAGAAATCCTCCCTTTGATTTCTAAAAACTTCGTGTTGGTCAAGGTCCAAATAGGGAAGTCTTTCCAAGCAAAGTCTATGGTCTTACGCTCGATTCGTTTGATGTACGACCCGAACAAGATGCGCAAACGCCTTCAAAGTATAAAACAAGATGCCGATACGCACTCGATATCCGTTGCCGACGCGATGTCGAAGTATAAAAAAGTTCGCGAGGAATCTTCAAAAAAGTTGCTGGATAGCGGAAAGGTGCGGATCAACGATTTCGTTCTGACTCTCATATTCCTTATGCTCATCTTCGGGTTGGTCGCCATCATCCTATATTATTTTTTCCTCACGTAACCTGATTTCTTGGATAGCCTCATGATGCGAAAAGAGATACCATATCCGCCCGTATGAGGGAGACCTCCCCTCCCAAAGGAGCAGCGACCTGTTCCAATCGATAGAGGAAAGTGGGAGGACGCTGTTCTTCCAGAAACAAGGGAAGCGCCGGTTAGAAAAGAAATACCGGGCCTTTGACACCACAACGGTCCCCAATTACTCGGAAACGCTCAAACAAGTGAATCAAGGGAGGAACGAAGAGAACGGCAGATTCCCGCGATTGAACTTGGTTTGACGAACTCATCGACGCCCTTTTCTCGTATCACCGAATGTTGATCGTGGGGACGAAGTTGAAGAGGTGAAAGAGCCGTTTGACGCCCTGTCACTTTACCGGAGCGAGGATATCGACCGGAAGGCTTTCGCGAAACAGAAAGAGCGGTTACACTTCTCGGAAGAACGCAGGTTTCCTCAGGATCATCCTTACGCGAGAAGCTATTTGTGGAGTTTATCGCGATAATTGATCTGTCCTGTGTGAAGAAACGTATGCGAGACGCGAGGGTTTCAGTAACGGGACCGTTTCGAAAGCAACTCCAATTCCTGATTCCACACATTCCTGCCCTTTAGTTCGGCTAAGAGGGGAGGAATGTTTCCGGTCTGATGAGACAATACCGAAGCGTAAACCCGACCGATGAGGCCTTCGATGTATTCTTCGGCCTCTTCGGGTACCCCAGCGAAAAACGTGGCGGCTTCCTCAAATTGCGAGAGCTTAAGGGCGCAAAACCCCAAGCCGATGTAAATCTTCGAAGAAATGAAACCCAACTTCAGGGCTTGTTCGAAGAGTTTTTTCGCCATCGTGTAGTCTTCCTTCTCGATGAATGCCAATGCCATATTGTAATAGCACAGCGGTTCTTCAGGATAGGTTTCCATCAAGCGCGCGTAAGCTTTCAAAGCCGCTTTGATATCTCCATCTCGATACGAAGCGTTGGCCGCTTGCAGTCTTTCCTCGAATAAATCGGTTTTTTGATCCACCTACCCTCCTTCACGTTTTCAACGGGTATCGCTATTCCGCCGCGGCCCCTCATTGCGCCAAACTGTTTATCAGGCTCTCCTTCACTTCAGGAACCATATAGGCGGTGTAGTAAACCGAATCCGAATAGTCCATCCCGGCAATCCGGGAGGAGACGGTCACGATTTTCACCCCTTCAAAGGGAATGGTCATTCTATACGTGATAAAGCTGAAAGGCATTTCGGGTATTTGGTGATAGTACTCTTCAAGGTAGGGCAGCCAATCGGGTGAGAGGACCATCCCGCCGGTCAAGCGCGCCAACTTGTTCAGGTCGGAGGTCACGGTGAGGTTGCTTAACACGTACAGCTTCGCGTTCTTTGCCAACAGGGCGGGCGCCGCATTGTCAAAGTCTATTTCTTGCCCGTCGTACCTCCAAAAGAGGATATTCATGGAGTTTTTCGAAAGGTTTTGTAGGTCGTGATTGAAAAACCGGGCGCCATTTTCTATCCTATGGAGGGTTACCGGCTTCCATATATACTCGAAGTTAAACGGGACCAGCCCGCCGCTATCGCTAACGGTGATGAGCGGCCCGTTCAGCCCGAAATCGTTTCCGCTGATATGCCGATTCCTGAAAAAGATGTGCATCTCATCGCCTTCGATATACATCCCGTCGATGAAGTTGATCGCTTCAGATTGGGATCTGGCGAGTACGTAGCTTTTCACGAGGTGATCGTCGAAATCGGCGAAGGTGAGTAGAGGAGGGCGATAGTCCATATCGCTGATCCCTTCGAGCTCGATATTCGTCAAATCGATCGGAAGATAGGCGCCTTCTCCGCTGTCCTTGGCGTCCCGGTAGGTGAGCTCGCCGGTGTTCCACAACGTGATGATGTTCCCCAGCCCGTCGCAGCAAGAACAGACCGGTATCTGCCCGGGAATGAACGGGATCAAATACATCTCCTCGTACGTGGGTATCTGTAGGATGCGGTAACTTTTCAACGTGAGGTCCTGAAGCACCAAAAGGTCATAATCCACGTCCGCATCGGTGACCAAGTTCGGCGTGTGCCCATCGCTCAAGAAAATACGCCTTACGACTTTTCCAGATGAAGATAGGACGGTTACCACGTTTTTCGGAGGATCTAGAACATATAAGTTCCCAATACGATCGACCGCTTTCACGAAAGGTTTCGAGAACCCATCGTATAACACATCCCATATGCCCGTTCTCAAGTCAAGGCGATGGAGTTTGCCTTCGGCTAGGTCCGACAGCACCATCTTCCCGGCTACCGAATCGATCACGAGACCGCTAGGGGCTTCACAAGGAAGATCGATCACGTAGCTGCGGTTCTTCCCCTCGACGAAGACAAACTGGTTTGCCCGGTCCAGGATATAGAGTTCATCCAGATATCGATCTGAAGCTACTGGATTGTAGAAAAATTCAACGTAGTGAACAAAGCCCAAAGTTTCAGAAAAATAATCCAATCCGAGAATCGGGTTTTTTAAAGAGGCCATTTCTCTCAAGGACCTCAAGCTTTTTAATAAAATAAGAATTTCCGTGCGATCGGGTTCTAAAAAAATCACTTTCTCTAAATTTTGTATTGCATCGCCCACATTTCCTGTCTCAATATCCATCTTGGCTGTGAAATACCACAGTTTCGGAATGTCCATCGGGTACATCGGCTTCTCGAACGCGAGGTCGATGTACTGTCTTGCGGCGCCATAATCGCCTTCTCCCCAATCTTCAATCGACTTCGAAAAGAAGAACCGCGCATATTCTTCTATCGGCGCGGTCTCCAGATACTCTTCTATCGTATGGACCGCTTGATCGAATCCCGAGAGCGCTGCGGCCAAGGAGACAGCGAGGATCCAAAAGATCAGTAGCGCCTTGTTTCTGACGGGGGCGAGGGGCATCGGCGGTCAATCCTCCGAAAAGGCCGTTTCTTCAGGCGTCCTCCGACGGGTTCGGCTTGGTCTTTGAAAAACCGAGCTGCCGGTCACCAGGGCGCCAGTCAGGGTGATGGTAAATATCAAGAGCCCGAGGTATTCGAACCATTTGGAATTCGCGAAAGGTTGGTTACCGAAAAACGCCTTCCCGAACCAAAAAAAACCCCAGGAGAAGAGGTAGTAGAATTGGATGGCGAAGGAGAACAAAGAAAAGAGAAAAGAAAGCCATAATAAAGTTTTGGCCAGTATAGGACGGCCAGGCCTACAAGAACCGATAAACAGAAACACCCCGGCAAAGAAAGAGAATCCGAAAAACGCGAGCATCGATAGGGGCGCTCGTAACGTGATGCCGAGCGCTTGGAAGACTTGGGCGTCTTTGAGCCAGTAACATCCGGAAAACAAAGTCAACCCTAATAACCCAAAAAAAGCCAAAAAGAACCCGCCGATGGCCGGTAACAGGAAAACGTCGGACGTATCTCGACTCGTTTCTTTTCTGTCTCGTGGTATCCGGTTAACCTTCACGACTTCCTTCTCCCAAAAGGGCGAGAATCTTTTCGCTTAGCTCGTAGAAGTGCTTTTCCATGGCGGTCTCCCGAAAAAAGAACGGCACCGGTTTTCCCGCGTCCCCAGAAACGATCATCATCGGGTCTTGCGGGATTTTGGTTAAAACGACGGTCTCCAATTCATCGGCCAAGATTTGCCCTCCGTCTTTACCGAATAGGTAATGAACGGTTTTACAGGTCGGGCAAACGAAATAGCTCATGTTTTCGACGATGCCCAAAATCCGCGATTCCATCACTTTCACGAACTCTCCCGCTCGCTTGGCGTCATCTTTAGAGACGGTTTGGGGTGTCGTCACCAAAATGGCCCCGTCTATGCTGCCCAAGGCTTGCATAATGCCGAGGTGCTCATCGCCCGTGCCGGGAGGGGTGTCTACGACCAAAACATCTAAGTCCCCCCATTCCACATCATCGACGAACTGCTCTATCGTCTTGTTTTTTAATGGCCCCCGCCAGATGATCGGCTTGCCTTTCGGTACGAAGCTGCCCAAAGAAATGACCTTCAAACTTTGAAAAAGGGTGTGCGGGATGATCTTCCCGTCTTCGGAGGCGATATGGACTTTCTCTTCTAACCCTAACATCTTCGCCACGTTCGGCCCATGGATATCCACATCCATCAAGCCAACCCGGTAACCCTGAAGGGCTAAGGCGGCGGCGAGGTTCACGGAAACGGTCGTTTTCCCGACCCCTCCTTTTCCGCTCAACACCAGCAGTTTGTGCTTTACATAACCTTCCTCTTTTTCCGTAGACACGCGAGATCTCCTTTCCCTCAACTTTTGTTTAAATAGTCGGTCGCTTTTTCCAGTATTGTATCAGAAAACCCCAACGCTTTGGCAACCGTGAACGCCCCTCTGGGGATTTCGCGGACCGCCAGACGGTGGAGCCTGTGGTCGATCAAACGGTATAAGGCCTCTAGGTTTTCGTAGTTTTGCCCATCGATGGAACGAAGGATGCCGGTCGTGTAGACCTCGGCCGTAATCGATAAAGGCTTCGAATAGTGCGTGACGAAGAGCGAGATTTGGTTCGGCACGCCGTGGGCGTGCTCCACTAAAGCGGCGGCGAGCGCCTCTCCCTCACTCGGATTCGTAGATGACGCAAACTCGTCGATCAAGGAAAGCGAGAAAGGAGAGAAGGCCGACTTCGCCCGTACGATCTCGGAACCGAAGCCGCTCAATCCGTCTTGCTCTTTGGTTTTATAGAGCGCGTATATACGGGAGAACAGGGGCAGCTCGAAACGGTCTGTCGGCGTGGGGATCCCCATGTGGGCCAACAAAACCAGTAACCCGAGGGTTCTCAACGCCGTCGTTTTCCCCCCCATATTGGCGCCGACGACCAATGTCGCCCCCTCTTTTAAGGAAATCGTCAAAGGATCGTAAGGCAGGCCTTTCTGCCGGCGTTCTGCTTCCAAAATTGGGTCTCTTCCATTTTCCAAGACCAAAGTTAGGGGCGCTGAAGAGGTATTAGACCCGCTCAAGACCGTTGGGTAAACGCAATGATAGGCCTTTTTGAAGGCCACGAGCGCTAAGGCGAGGTCTAGGGCGCCGACCTCCGTCATCTGAGCCATCATCTCGGCCGCGTGTTTTTGGAGGTTTAGGTGTATTTCTTCTATGAGGCGTTGTTCCTCGACTTCGATTTCGGCGTGTATTTCCTGCTTTTTCATTTGGAGGGTTCGTGTCCTCTCGCCACCGATGATTTGGTAATGAATCGAAAAGGTGCTTTCTCGAATCAGTGAGATCCATTCGCATTTTTGTAACGCGAGGTTTCGTATATCTGTTCTGGAGAGGACGAACTCCCTCTGGTTGCGAACGGGGATTTCGTACTGCTTTTGAAGCAGGTCGCAATGCTGTTTTAATTCTATAGCTTCTTGTTTGGACGCCTTCTCCAACTCGCTCCTGAGGTCGCGAAGGTAGTCGGATTCCAAAGAGAAAAACATCTGGCGTTTTTCCTCGGGGTCTAAAACACGTAAGGCCGACGTCAAGGGGATGAAGCGGAAGCCTGGTAAGGATTCTATTCCGAAATCTTCTCGAAGCCGCTCGTAAAGCAGTAAAAATCGTTTGATCTCGAAAAGGTCGGCCAGGTTGACCGGGCTGGCCGATCGGAGCTTCGAAAGGCTCGTCGTGATGTTTCTAAATTGCTTCAAAGATTCTCGCAGCGTCCCAAAGGTCTTTTCGTAAGCGTTTTCCAAAAAAGCCAGTTTGACGAAATGAGCTTCCAACGCCTGCTCTTGACCCCTCACGAAGGGTCGCAAGCGAAGCGCGGCCGCTTGGCCCAAGGCGCCGGATGGGAGGACGGAGGACAGCAACGCGCTGGGTTGGATGAAGTCGACGGTGGCTCGATCCAGGAAATCTATATCGTGGAGAAGCGCGCGTTCGAGTATCATGTTCTCTGTCCGCCCTCCAGATAGGCAAAGGCGTCGTGGTCGTGAATGGACTCCATACTGCTCACCTCGACGCTGTACCAAGAAACGCTCTCAGATTCTCTTAACACGACCCCGATGTCCCTGGCCACGTCCTCCACGAATTTGGCGTGATCGTAGCCGTTTTCTGTGACGAACTTTTCGTCCTCCCGTTTCAACAGCGGAAAGACCGGCGATGAAGCCCCTTGTTCGGCTATTTTGACGATATCCTCTATCCAAATGATCTTTTTGCTGATGAGTAGGATCGTCACGTTCGCGCGCTGGTTATGCGCGCCTCGGGAACTGATGGCTTTGGAACACGGACAAACCGTCTGTATCGGCACCTTCGCTCCGTAAACGAGCTCGAAGCGATCGGTTTCGTCCAGGGTCGCGTTGAATTGACAGGGGATCACCATGTAGCTGAGGATTCCCGTGACGGGGGCCATTTTCTCTATCGTGTAAGGGAATTCGAGGTCCAAATGCGCTCTTGAGGCGGACAACTTCTGTTTCATATCCGAAAGGATCGTCTTGAGGTTTTTCAACTCCATATTGTGGGCGTGGCTGTGAAGAACCTCCACGAATCTGCTCATATGGGTCCCGCGGAAGTGAAGGGGCAGGTCAACGGACATCGTGACCTCCGCGATGGTGTGTTGGGTTCCCTTCTCCTTCCCACGCAACGCGATCGGGTATTTCATCTTTTTGATGCCGACCCTATCCAAAGGCAGGTTACGATGATCCTGCTCACTCTGTACGTCTAGCAAAACATCACCTCAAAACAAGGCTTTTAGTTCTCGTCCCGCCGCCCGTATCGTCAAATTCAGAGACGGTCAATGCGATAACGCTTGATTTTATAGTAGAGAGAGCGCACACTGATGCCCAACTCCTTTGCCGTACGTTCGCGATTGCCTTCGTTCTTGTACAGGTATTGCAGGATCGCTTGCCGTTCTATTCCATCCAAGATCTCGTTCAGTTTTCCTTTGTAAGAGGATAGATACGCCTTTGATTCTTTCCGGTGAGCGGAGATGATTAAAAAGTCGAAATTGTCGATCCCTAGCACCTCATCGGAGGGAGATGCCTTGATCATTGCCCTACCGATGGCGTTTTCCAGTTCTCGGACGTTTCCGGGCCAATCGTATTGACGAAATAGGCCCTTCACTTCGTTCGTGACCATCCGTACGCGTTTTCCATACTCCAAGTTAAAGCGGGCTGTAATGATCTCTATGAGACCATCCAAGTCTTCGAGGCGATCTCGTAAGGGCGGGATGAGGATAGGGACGACGTTCAGCCTGAAATAGAGGTCACGTAAGAAAGTGCCTTCCTCGATCATCGCTTCCAGATTGCTGTTCGTGGAAACGATGAGACGAACATCCGGCCGCTCGTTGGTTTTGGAACCGATACGGGCGTATTCCCGTGTTTGCAAGAATCCTAGGAGTTTGACTTGTGTCGAGCGGTCGAGGTTGGAGATTTCATCCAAAAAGAGCGTCCCACCCTGAGCTTTTTTTAGAAGGCCGGAGTAGGTGGATCTTTCAGAAGCTGCGGGCGTCGAGTCAGCGTATCCGAATATTTCGTATTGGAGTAGGGAGCTGTCCAAACTGGCGCAATTGATTTCGACGAAGGGGCCCTCACCCCTGGGAGAACTATGGTGTATCGCGTGGGCGAACAGCTCTTTCCCGGTTCCGCTCTCCCCCCGTAGGAGAACGGTCGCCATCGTCGAGGAAACCTGTTGCGCCTGTTCCAGGGCGATCTTCATCTTCGTGGACACGGCGATGATTTCAGAAAAAGAGAACCGCACGCCGGATTTTTTGACGGATGACCGGGATAGGACAAGCTGGTGCATCAAAGAGGAGATTTCAGTGACGTCGTGGATCACTCCGACGCTCCCTCGAAAGCTTTGTCCCACGAATAGCGGCATAACGTCGACGATGACCTCGCGGCGGGTTTTTCCGACGACCAGGCGTTTGCCCAATACCGGCTGTCTCGTTTTTGAGACCATGAGATGATAACTGTCTCCCTCATCGATGTCGATCACATCGATTGTCGCGCTCTTCCCCACGACCTCTTCGGACGTGAGTCCCGTAATCCTCGTGTATTCCTCATTGACGAGGGTGATCCTCCCTTTCTCATCGGCCACCGAAATCGCGTCGTGGGTAGAGTCGATAATGGCTTTCAGCTGGGCCTCGATCTCCTTGAGGTTCGTCACTTCTTCCGCCATCTTCTGAACGCTGGTAATATCCCGGAAGATCGCAGCGACGCCCAGAAGGTTGCCAGCCATATCGAAAAGGGGTAACCGGGAGGTAACGATCACCGTATCCCCTAAGTACTGGAGCTTGTCATACTCCGGGCGAGCGGTTTGCAAGACGATATGCAGTCGCGTGTTCGGAACGGTCTTCACCACGTCCTTTCCTATGATCCCTTCATCGGAAAGGCGAAGAATCCGAACCGCTTCCGGGTTGATATAGACGATACTTCTTCTGGAGTCTATGATGAGAACCCCTTCTTGAAGCGATTCCAAGACGGACCTCATCATCTGGTCGAGCACTGTCACGACGTCGTCTCCTTTAGGCCTTGCGCGGTTACGGAAATAGAACCCGTGCGACGCGCATCACTTTTCGATTATAGCATAATCCGCTCGACGAGGGCCGCTTCTGCGCGCGTGTGTGAAGTTATGGGGTGTAATCAAGAAACAAGACCAGAATCAATCGTACGGCTTTTAGTCCGTGTGGTCATCTCGGCGTAAGCGCCCCTTCTTTTCGTGGGGTCGACTTCCAGTCGGCCTGTCTCTCTGGGAACGCCTTGGGAACGCCGAACTTCAGTTCGGCAGGTTTTTCAAAAAGAAAAAACAGCAGAGCGGATTGCGAGACATTTTGGGCTTCGGAAGTCAGCCCGTCGGTTACCCAGCGATAATCCTTCGCAAGGTCGAAAAATACACTTCTTTCCCCCCTCGTTTTTGACTTTTTTCTTATTCCGCCCCGATATTAAACCCACACCATCTGCGCACGCATATCCCCTTGTGGAGTATAATAGGGTGGGTGAAAACGGCAATTTTCAACGTATCGCCACCCCTTACTGTCCGCGCACGTCCCTCCCTGACCGCTAAAGGAAGGGGATTCCCGAACGAGGAGCGAGATGAATAAACCAGTCTGTTGCAAATACGAGGTCACCTTGAGAGTAGACGGCCTTTTTTCGCTGAAGAGCAAACGAAGCCTCGTCGGCCGCTTGAAAACCGTTTTGGGCACGCGGTGGAAGGTCTGCGTTTGTGAGAGCCATCGTCAGGACGATCTGAAGTATATCGGTCTCACAATCGCCTATTTAGCATCGACCAGAAACCAAGCCGAAGATATCCTCCATCGCCTGGGCGTGGCGTTGGAGGAAGAATCTAACGGGATTATCGAATCGAGTGAGCTATCGACCTGTTAAGAGTTTACTTCAGGCAGTCCGAACAAACGCCGTACACTTTGAGGTGGGTGTCGAGATGCTCAAATCCTGTTTCTTTCTTGATTAAGGCGGTGATCTCCCGTAAAGAGGGCTCGGAAAAGCGCAGTGTTTTGCCGCATTCGGTACATACGGCCAAGCAAGCGCCCGCGGTTTCATTCGAGACTAACTCATAACGCACGATATCTTCGTCTATCGGGATCTTTCGGAGTAAGCCAAGGCTGCTCAACAACTCCACCGTTCGATAAACCGTCGCTTTACTGATTCTAGACCGTTTCTCCAGTAGATTTCGATAAACTTCCTCAATGCTCATATGATTGGGGAAGTGATCGGAAAACACTTTCATGATCAATTCTCTCTGCGCGGTAATCCTGAATTTTCTCGTTTTAAGCTCTTTGCGAAGCAAATCATTAACCATGTGTACCTCCCAATTTCCGTTTCTTCGATTCTAAAGGAAACGGATCTATTCGGAGCCCTCTTGAGAATCCTAAAGCACGTCATTAGAAGGGCATCATCTTCCCTATCATAGCAGATAAAAGTAAACCTTTTGTAACATTTTATGTATTTTAAGTAAATTTACCACTAATTTAACTTGAATGAACGCAGGGATAACATAACTATTACTTTTTTCCGCGCCTTGAGACTCTGTACCCCTTCCTTACCGAAGCCCTACAACTCAGGCGTTCGTGTGTGTCAAGTTATGGAGTGTAATCAAGAAACAAGGCCAGAATCGATCTACAGATTTTTAGTCCATATAGTCATCCCGGCGTAAGCGCCCCTTCTCTTCGTGGGGCCGACTTCCAGTCGGCCTGTCTCCCTGGGAAGGCCTTGGGAACGCCAACTTTTATGTTGGCATGTCAAAAAAAACAGGGGTTCGCACAGAGAGCACAGAGAACACAGAGAGAACACTAAGATTTTCACAGAGAGCACCCAGGTAACGCTCTGGGTACACCCTGGGAACGCCAAACTTTAGTTTGGCATGGTTTTGTGGCTCTTCGACTATTTACAAGACGTACTTAATTAACATCTTCTATCGTAATAATTCTGTAGACCCTTAGACCGTTTCGCTAATCCGCTCTAATCGCATAATCGGACATCCCGCAGACTCTTTCTATTCCTCTTATGTTACCTTGTATTTCTTGGATGATCAGTGGGCTTCAAGTAATGTATCGAAGAGCCGGTTTTGTCTTTTCATTGGGAGCGTTCCCGAAGGCAGCATCGCGGCGTAAGCGCTTTTGCTTTTCGCGACGGCGCGATACGCTTTTGAGAAAGAAAAAAGGCGGAGACACTTTTTCTTTTTGGAAACCCCCGCCTTTAAGGTATAATACCGATGGGACTTTTTGCTGAGACTTTTTGCTGGAGGGATACCCATAAAGATGGTAAATAAGCCACACGACAAATTGTTTAAAGAAGTTATGGGAGATATGGAAACGGCGAAGTCCTTCATCCAGCACTATCTGCCTCCGAAGATCGTCCGGTTAATCGATCCCTAATCGATAGCGATAGAAACAGACAGTTACATCGAGAAAGACCTTTCGGAATACTTCTTCGATCTGCTCTTTCGGGTGAAGATGCAACAGGAAGAGGGGTATGTCTATCTGCTGTTCGAACACAAAAGCAAGGTTGACAAACACGTGAGCCTACAACTCCTGGGGTATATGACCTCCATATGGAAGAAGACAGTACCGCGGCCTCTGCCAGTGATTTTGCCCGTGGTTTTCTACCAGGGGAGAGAGAAATGGGAAGCGCCGCAATGGTTTTCGAATCGCTTTTCAAACGCCGATCGTATGGACGGGGACTTGAAAGAATACATCCCAGACTATAAATATGAACTGTTTGAAATTTCGTCATTGAGAGAAGAAGAGGTCAAAGGGGCGAAACGTCTTCGTATCTATTTGGACGTACTAAGGATGAGATCGCTCGAGGGAAAAGCGGCGATCCGAGAAGTGATGTTCCGAGTCGCAGTGACGATTTCGGAATTGCCGCGGACAGAAGCGAACGAACGGTTTTTCCAGGTCTGTACGATCTAC
>MWEM01000024.1 GCA_002071085.1 Thermotogota bacterium ADurb.Bin062
ATTATCCTTGAACGGGAAGCTATTTGTGGAATTTATCGCATTAATATACCTGTCCTATGTGAAGAAGCGAATGCAGGACGCGAAGTTGTTCGAGAGATGGACGCTTCAGGGCTTGTTGGATGAGTTGGACTCTATCGAGCTGTATGAGGTTCCTGGTCACGGAAGAATCCTCAGCGAGGTCACCAAGAAGCAGGAGCAGCTCTATCGGGATTTGGGCGTCAATCCGCCATCATTATAGATACCGGGAATGTAAGATAAAAAGTAAAAGCGGGCCAAATATCGGCCCGCCCTAATGCTATTTAGGGGAAGAAACCCTCCCCTCGATTATGTGCCAACAATCGATCACCTCCTTTTGGACGAAGATCGCCAAAAATCGGCGGTAGTCAAGATTACGTGTACTGTGGTACTGTTCTTTGGTGCTGGTTCCATCCGGCCGGATGCCCTTCAAAGTAACTAGGGTTACCATATAATTAGACGAGTTCCCCGGATGTTTTGTTCGCAGGGACTTTTCTGTTCTCTTTTCGTGTGCCACTATAAAATACTGACACCGAAATATGTGAGTTTTTTAAAAGAAATAGCTTCAAAGCCGGCAACTCGAGTTGACTCCCCTCACCGTGTTCGGGTAGCGCATCGGCAGCTCTACAGTAATTCTTCCTCGTACGATCCTCGGGTGGGTCAAGCTATGGGGTGCAATCAAGAAACAAGGCCTGAATCGATCGCACGATTTTTTGTCCACGTAGTCATCGCGGCGTAAGCGCTTCTTCTTCTCGCGACGGCGCGATACGCTAGGGAACACCTGGGAACGCCAACTTTTAAGTTGGCATGTCGTGAAAAAAGCTCACACAGAGGGCGCGGAGAACACAGAGGAAAAACTGGCAAGGTGCAGAGTTCTCCCGAAAAGGAAAAGACATGCCGGACTAAAGTCCGGCGTTCCCAAGCGTTCCCAGGGCGTATCACAAGAGTAAAAGGCGGATCGCGGGGTCGTAAAAACCACTTACCCTGCGATAACACACACGGTCATCGCGGCGTAAGCGCCTCTTCTTCTCGCGACGGCGCGATACGCTTTTGTACATGTCTCGAAAAACAGGGTTCGCACAGAGGGCTCAGAGAACACAGAGAAAAGACTGAAGAAAACTCGCGGGGCCAACTTTTAAGTTGGCATGTCTTGAAAAAAGCTCACACAGAGGGAACGGAGAACACAGAGGAAAAACTGGCAAGGTGCAGAGTTCTCCCGAAAAGGAAAAGACATGCCGGACTAAAGTCCGGCGTTCCCAAGCGTTCCCAGGGCGTATCACAAGAGTAAAAGGCGGATCGCGGGGTCGTAAAAACCACTTACCCTGCGATAACACACACGGTCATCGCGGCGTAAGCGCCTCTTCTTCTCGCGACGGCGCGATACGCTTTTGTACATGTCTTTAAAAAAACAGGGTTCGCACAGAGGGCACAGAGAAAAGACCGAAGAAAGCTCGCGGGGCCGACTTCCAGTCGGCCTGTCTCTCTGGGAACGCCAACTTTTAAGTTGGCATGTCTAGATAAAAGCTCACACAGAGGGCACAGAGATCACAGAGGAATAACTGGCAAGGGACAGGGTTCTCTCGGAAAAAAAGACATGCCGGACTAAAGTCCGGCGTTCCCAAGCGGTCCTAGGGCGGGTCACAAGAGTAAAAGGCGGATCGCGGGGTCGTAAAAACCACTTACCCCGCGATAACACACACGGTCATCGCGGCGTAAGCGCCTCTTCTTCTCGCGACGGCGCGATACGCTTTTGTACAGGTCTTTAAAAAAACAGGGGTCGCACAGAGGGCACAGAGAACACAGAGGAAAACCTGGCAAAGGACAAGGTTCTCCCGGAAAAAGAAAAGACATGCCGGACTAAAGTCCGGCGTTCCCAGTGCTTTCACAAAAAACAGGGGTCGCACGGAGGGCACGGAGAACACAGAGGAAAAACTGGCAAGGTGCAGAGTTCTCCCGAAAAGGAAAAGACATGCCGGACTAAAGTCCGGCGTTCCCAGGGCGTTCCCATTTTGGTGTACCTCGATATTATGCTCACACCTCCTCAGAGGGTGAGCGTCTTTTATGCTATAATTGAGTCACTGAACATAAAATGGCCCGAACGGATAACGAGGGATCATTGTGCAAGCTGAAGCAGCCATAGATCGTTTTCTAACCATCGTGTCCACCTTTTCGAGGGAACTCAATACGGCGAAAAAGGCCTTGGATGTTTACCACGCGATTGTCAAAGTCCTGAGACGATTCTTCGACATCCACTCTTTTTGCGTTCTCGAGCAAAAGGGGCCTTCGGATTGGATTTCCATCTGGAGCGATCCGACCTTTCCGTTCGGGTTCGATGAACTGACGCCGTACGTGCAGCTCGCGCAAGAAAGGCGGTCGTTCAGCATATATCCATTGGATGAGGGACACCTTCTGATCTTGCCCTCTCTAAAGTCCGGTCGGGTCGTGTCGGTACTGATGGGTTACCTACAGGACGATCCGGAGGAGTCTTTACGGGAAAATGAGAGCGTGGTGGGGTTCATCATGTTCTTTTCAGGGCTGGTTCTCGAAAACTTACGACTGTATCGGGAGGTCTTGGACAGCGCGGCCGTTCAAGAGGGCTTGAAAAAGTACTATCAGACGATGTTGGACAGTATGGACGAGGCCATCAGTGTCTGGGACGAAAATCGATCGTTAGTTTTCACGAATCAATCCTACATCCGGGCCGATCCGAGCGAGAGTATCCTCGAGATTATCAAAGACCTCGTGACGCAAAGCTATAGCAATCGCAATCACAACACTCTGGAGAAAGAGATCGCGGGGCATTTCTATTCGTTCGGGACGGTTCTTTTAGGGAATCCCGACCAAGTTTTAGTCAGTATGGAGGATATCTCCAACACCAAAGAGTTGGAGCGCATCAAAAAACTCGATCAAATTCGGACCGAGTTCGTTTCGAACATCTCGCACGAGTTCCGAACGCCGCTCGCAGCGATAAAGGCTTACGCGGAGACCATACGCGACTCTTTTGGCTCTCTCGACGAGGAGACCGGTCAGCAGTTCATGATGACCATATTAGAGCAGAGTGAGCATTTGGAGGGACTTCTTAATCGACTGCTGGACTTCTCACGGCTGGAGAACCAAGCGATGCGCCCCGAGATCGAGGACTTCGATTTGATCGAGCAGGTTCGAGATGTGGAGCAGCGCGTCCAGAAGATGTTACAGACGTACGCCGTGTCTTTTTCGATCGAAACCAAGCTCCCTGAAGCCGTCGTTCGTGGCGATCCGAAGCAGATCAACCAGGTAGTTTTCAATTTAGTGGCAAACGCAATCAAATATCGTGACACGAAGAAGCTCGAAAGGTGGGCGAAGGTGATCGTCGAGGAGTCGGAGGAAGAGGGGAAGGTGACGCTGACAGTCGAAGATAACGGCATAGGTATTCCGGAAGAGAGCGCGGATAAGGTCTTCGAAAAATTCTATCGGGTGGATACCAGCTTAACTTACTCGGTGGAAGGCACCGGGTTGGGTTTGGCGGTCGTGAAAGAAATACTCGATATGCACCGCGCGGTGATCACGGTCAAAAGCCAAATAGGAATAGGGTCTTCTTTCTCGTTTTCCTTGCCGAAGGCTGGGTAACCGGCTATGGAACTAAAAAAACAGGTTCAACTGATCGAATCGCTGCCTTCTCCGGATTTCATACTCAAAAAGATCGTCGATACCGCCAGTAGCTCCTCCGCTTCGGCTAAGGAGCTCAACGAGGTCGTATCCAAAGACACGGGGTTCGTCAGCAAACTGCTGAAGCTGGCGAACTCGTCTTACTACGGATTGCCGAAGAAGGTGTCGAAGCTGACTGAGGCCATTATGATCTTGGGGTTTAAAACCGTTCGCAATATGGCCTTAAGCATCTTCGCGAATGAACAGCTGTTTTCCTTCAAATCGAAGGAACTGCAATTAAGAGAATTGTGGATTCATTCGCTATCGGTCGCCACGATCGGAGAAACCATCGCGGAGCGTATCGGGTTTTCCAATAAAGAGGAGCTGTTTCTGTGCGGGTTGCTGCACGATGTCGGAAAAACCGTTCAAGGAATTCTCTTTCCGACGCTTTTCGATGCGATCGTGAAGGTGTCGCGCACGAAAGGATGGACCTACTATCGTACTGAAAAGGAGCTGGAAGTTCCAACTCACGAACAACTCGCCGAGATGCTGATGGAGAAATGGAACTTCCCCGAGCTAGTGACCTTGGCCGCGACCAGGCATCATCGGACGGACGACTTTGGCAGTTCCATCTATACCGATGTGGTGTATATCACGTCGCTTTCCACCTATATCGCGGAGCGGATGAGATATGGCGACAACGGGGCGGGCGCGCCGATCCCGATCAAGCACAATCTTTGGAAAGAGCTGGGCCTTTCCCCGTTGATCCTCAAAGACATCGCGCGGATGAGCGCAGAAAAGATCAATCGATTGTCAGAGTTTTACAGTACATAATCGAAAAAGAACCGTAAGGAGCGCTCGGTCTATCAAAAGGGTATCACCGGGCAAAAAACTAAAGGAGGAAAGAGAGATGCGAGTGGGCGTGTTAACGGGCGGTGGGGATTGTCCAGGACTAAACGCGGTTGTGAGAGGTATCGTCTCCGCCAGGGATCCGGATACCGAAATATTCGGTTTTATGAACGGCTGGCAGGGCACGCTGGATGGAGAGTACGTCCATTTGACCGACGAGGACGTAGAGGGGATCCATATTTTGGGTGGGACAATCTTGGGAACATCACGAACAAATCCGTTTAAAAAAGAGGCGGATACCCGAAAAATGTTCGACACCTTAGCAAAACTGAAGATAGACGCGTTGATCGCGATAGGGGGCGACGATACCCTCTCGGTCGCCGCGAAGATGACGGCCTACCACTTCCCCGTCGTAGGCGTTCCGAAAACAATCGACAACGACGTTTCACAAACGGATTACACCTTTGGGTTTCACACCGCTGTCAACGTCGGGGCCGATGCGATCGACCGCCTACATTCGACGGCCAAATCGCACAAACGGGTCTTCTACGTGGAACTGATGGGTCGCGAAGCCGGTTGGATCGCGCTGGAGGCAGGGATGGCCGCGGGAGCGCATCTGATCGTGATTCCTGAATATCCGATGACTATGGATGAGATACTGAGGATGGTCGACAGCCGGATGAAACGAGGAGGATACGCGATCGTTGCCGTCGCGGAAGGCTTCAAGCCGGTAGATCTCGACAACACCATACAAGATGACTCTCAGATCGATGCCTTCGGCCATATCCAGCTGGGCGGCATTGCAAATTACCTGAAGAAGATCACAAAAGAGAAGCTGGGATACGATACCCGATCGGTCATCTTGGGACACTTGCTTCGCGGTGGCACCCCTACCGCTTTCGACCGTATACTAGGCTCACGCTACGGGGTGCAGGCGATGGAATTGATCAAGAAAAAAGACTTCGGTCGGATGGTCGCTTTGAAAGGGAACGAGATCGTTTCGGTTCCGATAGAATACGCCGTCGCGACGAAAAAATTGGTACCTTACGAATACTACAAGATGTGTAGTCTGTTTTTCGGATGAGCCTTCGAGGAGGCGAGCGTATGGAGGACAAGGGAGAGATCGTTCGATGGGTAAAGGCCGTCATAGACGCTTACGTCAAAAATCGAAAAGTCATTCCGGTTCCCGAAGATCTATCAGAAGCATTGACCGGCAGAAGGGCCGGGGCCTTCGTTTCAATACACACCGTCGACCACCGTTTGAGGGGATGTATCGGCACGATTGAGCCAACCCAGAGCTCGTTGGCCTTAGAACTCCGCTCAAATGCTATAGCGGCCGCGACGCGAGACCCTCGATTCCCTCCTATAGAACCGGAAGAGCTCGACCATTTGACGATTTCGGCGGATGTGTTGGAGGCACCAGAAAGAGTGAAGGATATGAGCGAATTGGATCCGAAAGAGTATGGCGTAATCGTGAAGAGCGGCTTCCGAAAAGGTCTTCTACTTCCGGATCTCGAAGGCGTAGAGACCGTGGAGGCGCAGGTGGCGATCGCTAAAAGGAAGGCCGGAATAGAGGAAGACGAGCCCGTCACAGTCTATCGTTTTCGCGTCACGAGATACCATTGAGCGCTAAAGAGGTGTTTGAAGTGCGTGAAGCCTTGTTCTACGAGGAAATAGAAAACGGGTCGGTACGGTGTTTGCTGTGTCCGAGGCATTGTGTCATCGATAAGGGACAGGTGGGGTTTTGCCGGACGCGAAAGAACGTGGACGGCGTTTTGTATACCTTGATCTACGGACGACTCTCCTCGATCGCTACGGATCCGATCGAAAAAAAACCGCTCTATCATTATCATCCCGGGACGAAGATCCTTTCTGTCGGAACGTGGGGATGCAACATGAGCTGCCCTTGGTGCCAAAATCATGAAATCTCACAAGGCACGCCGCAAACACAAAAAGTGGACCCGGAACGACTGGTGCACATCGCTTTGGACCGGAATTCTCCGGGCATCGCGTACACCTACAACGAACCGATGATTTGGTTCGAATTCGTGCTGGACACCTCTCGAATGGCCAGCGCCGACGGCCTCTACAACGTCTTGGTCACGAACGGGTACGTATCGGCCGACCCGTTTAAGCTCCTTTTACAGACGGTGCAGGCGATGAATATCGATCTGAAAGGTTTTGATCAACGGTTTTACCAAAAACGCTGCTCGGCGGATCTCGAGGTGGTCAAACGCAATATCCAACTCGCCTATGAAGAAGGCGTGCACGTCGAACTCACCACGCTACTCATCCCGGACGAGAACGACAGCGTCGAAAAGATTAACGAGCAGTGTCAGTGGATCGCCTCGATCGACCCCGCGATCCCTTTGCACCTGTCGCTCTACTTTCCTGCCTACCGATTCAACAAGCCGCCAACGGACCTGAACCGCGCGATCGAGCTTTGGAAAACGGCGAAAAAGACGCTTCAATACGTCTATCTCGGAAACCAGCTGGAATCCGAGTATCAGAGAACGCTCTGCCCGTACTGCTCAAACGTTCTTATCGAAAGGAGCGGGTATCAGATACAGATCGTCGGGCTGGGGGAAGGGAGAAGATGTCAGCAATGCCATCGCCAGATCCCCATAGTCTTGTAACCTTACAAAAAAGGGTCTGGTTTTATGCCCTGTTGCTCCTCATTTTCGCTGTCGCCGTCTTTTCCTTACTTTTAACCAAGAAAACCGCGCCTTACACGACGAAAGACGCGATCCAGATGGGGACCTATATGCGGATTTGTCTGGGTACCGAGAAAAATCCGCATACCCTGATCGACGCGATGATTCGGGAAGTGAAAAGGATAGAGAATAAGTATTCTTTCCACAATAAGGAAAACGTGTTAGCCGAAATCAATTGGAACGGTGAAGAATGGACCTATGTGGATGAGGAAACGCAGTTCATCTTGGAAAGGTCCTACGAATTGGCGCTTACCACGAAAGGCGCCTTCGATCCTGTTCTCGGGCGTTTAACGAGGTTGTGGGGCTTCGACCGGATAGACAAAGACGATGTCGCCTTTCGCGTGCCTACCGACGAAGAGCTCGCGACCGCCCGCCAGGCATCGGGATATCGCAACCTGGAGATCCGAGGAGACACCGTGCGCCTGAAAAACGGCGCGCTCCTGGACCTGGGGGGAATCGTGAAGGGATACGCGATCGACCGGTGCGTACAAGTGGCCAGGGAATTGGATCCGAGCGCCACCGGTTATGTGGACATCGGCGGTGATATCGGCATTATCGGGCCGAAGTTCGGAGGCGCCGACTGGATTATCAGTGTGCAACCCCCCCGCGAGATCGCGGGAGTGCGACAAATGGCGGCAGTTTTTTTGAAAACAGGCGGGATCGCGACCTCCGGCGATTATCAGCGCTATTTTGAGGTTGATGGGAAGAGATACCACCATATCCTCAACGGGGAGACCGGTATGCCTTCCACCGGAACGATCTCGGTAACCGTGATCGCGCAAAACTCTATGGATGCGGACGCGCTCTCGACAGCCGGAATGGTTTTGGAGGCGGACTACGTTTTGCAGATACTCCCCCGTTTGGGAGGGCAGGCGCTGATCATCGATTCGGAACTACACAAGCGAGCGACAGACGGATGGGCCTCTTTTGAAAAGAACCACCCGTAAACCGCGAACCTCCGCTCCGAAAACGGCGGGGCTCCAAAGGCGCGGGGACTCGGAGCTCCCTTTGATGCGAAAAGGCGATTGGCTCCTCATCGGAGGTGTTTTGCTGCTCTCGGTCGCCTTCGCTTACTGGATCCCCCACCGTCAGGCCGCTTCGACCGTGATCGTCGAAGTAGACGGCCGAGAGGCCTATCGGTATTCGATTCGGGAGGATGGAGAGTACCCGATACGGGGTTACCAGCCTGCGGTTGGAAGGAGCGAAACGACTCACATATTGCACATTCGAAACGGCCAAGTTTACGTAGAGGAGGCGCGCTGCAGGGATAAAATCTGCGAGAGGATGGGAAAGATCGACAACCCGGGGCAGCTCATCGTCTGTGTCCCGTATAAAGTGCTGATCCGTTTGGAAGGCGATCGAGTCGTGGATACCGGCGCCCACCCGGATGCGGTGACCCGATAAGGGATGGCAGGACGTGGAGAACAATCGGAAGGTCGTTCGTATCGCGCTGTTCGTCTCGCTTGCCCTCGCGGTCTATCTCGTCGAGAACGCCGTCCCGGTTCCGGTCCCCATTCCGGGGTTCAAATGGGGTTTTTCGAATTTCGTCGTATTGATGTCGCTGACGATGTTGGGTACGCGGGACGTTTTATGGATCGTCATTTTTAAGGTGTTGCTAGGGAATTTCTTATCTGGGAAATTTCTGTCTCCGGTTTTTTTTATCAGCTGTTTTGGAAACCTCAGTGGCGTCTTGTCTATGATCGCGTTATCGAAAACGCGCTGTTTCGGTTACATCGGCATCAGCGTCATAGGCGCCTTTGCGAATAACCTCGCGCAGCTAGCGGTATGCGGGGTGTGGCTGCTGCGCTCCGTTCATATATGGTATTTCTTTCCGTACATCGCTTT
Organism: Thermotogota bacterium ADurb.Bin062; assembly: GCA_002071085.1. Lineage (GTDB taxonomy): Bacteria > Thermotogota > Thermotogae > MWEM01 > MWEM01 > MWEM01. The sequence goes on from MWEM01000024.1 coordinate 9,051, forward strand.
AATGGGTACGGTTTCTGGCGTTTTGAACGCTCTAATGGCCAAGGGAGGGGAACAATGGTTCCGAACCTATCGAAAGAATTGATACCACCGGAGGATTTCGTGTTGGTGTTGGGCTCGAGTAGCCCAAGACGTCAAGAGCTCTGCAAACGTTTCGGTTTGCCTATCGTCGTCGTAAACCCGGGAGGTGTTGAAGAAACGCCCAAACAGTCGCAGGTCACACCTCAAGAGATCACTACCAAAATCGCGCTCGCGAAGCTCCAGGAGACCGAGCGGGTAGCGGCGAACGAAGCGGCGGAGAAGATCAAGGGAAAGCGAATCGTATACCTAGCCGCCGATACGATGGTTTTTTTAGGCGAAGAACGGCTGGGGAAACCTCTACACGCCCAACACGCCGAACATATGCTCCGCAAGCTCTCAGGCCGGTGGCACGACGTGTACACCGGAGTCGGGATGAAGATCGTGTGGAACGACGCGAGAGTGCAACAGATGTTTTTTTGCGAGCGGACACGCGTATTGTTTCGTAAGCTTCCCTATCAAGCGATACAAAAGTATGTCCAAACGGGTATCCCCCTCGATAAGGCGGGCGCTTACGGTATACAGGATGAAGGTGGGTTCTTTGTCGACCAAATCAGAGGCGATTTCTACAATGTGATGGGTTTCCCCTTAGGAAGAATATGGGAATTATTATATAATAACGGTGTCATTCGATGATGCCTCGAGAAAAGCTGGAAAAATATGGACCCGGCGAATTGACCAACGCGGAGCTGTTGGCCATACTGCTGAGGACGGGAACGAAGGAGAGAGGCGTCACAGTTCTCGCCGAAGCGTGTATGGAAAAATACGGAGGCTCCCTTTACGCGCTCGAGCGTGAAACGCTCGAAGGGCTGAGCCAGTTGAAAGGCATAGGAGAAGTCAAGGCGATTACGATCAAGTCCGCGTTGGAATTAGGGGTTCGTTATTACAAAGAGCGCCTGTTGCAAAGAACGAAGATCACCGAACCTGAAGACGTCTTCGTCTTTTGTCTGGAGATGTCTATGTTGGATCAGGAGCACGTCCGGGTCCTGTCTTTGGATTCAAAAAACCGTGTCATCGGTTTAGACGACGTGACGAAAGGAACGGTAAACGCCTCGTTGATCCATCCGAGAGAGGTTTTTCGGAAGGCCATCTTGAATTCGGCGGTGGCGATCATTCTGGTGCATAACCACCCGTCTGGGGATCCGTATCCGAGCGAAGAAGACCGGAAGATAACGGAAAAAATCACGCAGAGCGGCGAGCTCCTCTCGATTCCCTGTCGGGACCACGTGATCATCGGGAGAGGCAGTTTTTTCAGCTTCACCGCCGGAAGGACTTTTTTGAAGGGAGACATCGAGAATGGAAGAGAACCCCGAGCTGCAGAAGTTGCTGAAGTTAAAAGAAGCCCTTAAGTCGGATTTAGAGAAAAAAACCGGAAAAAAAATAGAGCCGAAGGAAGAGAAAAAACAAAAGATACAACTCTCCGAAGACCTGAGAAAACGAATCGCCAGCGATGGAAGCGTTCCGTTGAACATAGAAGAGATCCGTACGCCCTTAGATATAGAAAAAACTTGCGCGGAGATTCAATGTGAGAGACTGTACGGCTATGCGGAAAAGAACGCAGATCAAGTTCGTGACAAGCTCCTTGCCGAAAACCTCAAACTCTTGATAACGATGCTGAAAGGCCGTCCTCAAGAGGCGATTAGGCACTTCGAAAGGCTGTATGTGACCTCAAAGAGCGATTTCGTATATTTCAACCTCTTACTGGCCGAACTACTCGCGGGAAACGACGTGGAAAACGGGGTCGCCACCTTTTTAGCCGAACAATCACGGTCGGCCTATCCCTTGTTGATGATGCTATTCTTCTCGCTTTTCCGTTACAAGAACTTCCAAATCGTGAAAAAGACGATCCCTCTGTTGCTCAAAACCGAACCAAACGAGCTCCACGCACTATTTTTCCAGATGCTTCAGATGGACGATAAAGAAATTTCAAAGTATTGCTCGATTCTCTACCGCAAGAACGAATACAGAGAATTTCAAAATATCGCCAAACTGCTTCCCTATTTCGTGAACAAAGACGGCACAAACTATCAATATACACTCGACGCCCTGAATAAAAAAGACGCCCATCACTGTTCCCGTCTCTATTACGAGTACATCACCCGGGAAAATGCGCTGGAACCGGCGGAGGCGATGAAATGCCCCCTGGGTCTCTACCTCGCCGGACGAACCGCAATTCAAAACAACGATTGCGAAAAGGCGCGAGAGTACGCCAAACGGTTGAATGCATTTAACGATCCCTATGGCGGGCTTCTGACCGTCGCCTTGAAATTTGGCGCCGGGAAAGGGGAAGAGGCTATTCGCCTTTTGCACGAACTCCTTCTTCCATTCGAGAGAGTCATCGTGACCTGGCTCAGCGGGAGGCAGATCCCGTGCAAAGGCGTGGGAACCCTCACAAATGTCTTCAAAAAGAACACAATCATCTTTCCGATTGCGGCCGATTTCGAGCAATTCCAGCAGATCCTGACCGAAAGCCTGGCGGTGTGGGACGATTTTGAGGTATTCCTTTATCCGTATGAAGAACTGCGATGTTTCTTTGGCGCCCGGTTGTGCACCCTAGCCTACAAGGAGAAGAAGTGATGCCGCTCTTCACCGGAAAGAAGATATTTCAACCAATGGAAGAATGGCCCGTTTATGAGCGGGACTGGATGGCCAGGATCTCCAACAAAGGCCCCGTCCTGTTTACAGGAGAAGGGCTTCTATCTCAGATATCCAAAGACTATTCGTTGGAAGTGAACCTCTCTTTCCGTCGCGGGGACTTCGTCGCCAATGAAACGGGACTATTGACGTTGAGGGGGAAACTCGGGGCCCTGATTCGCGTCAGAGACGAAATATGGTACGTGTATAGCCAGACGCTCCTGCTCGCGACGATGCTGTATCGACTGAAAGAAACCGTCAAACGCGTCAATCCAATGGCTTCCGTCATCGTTCGCTCCCTCCCTCCGGTGAAACCTTTGGATGATTGGTACTTCGAAGCGATAGAGGACGCGAGCTGTATCTGTTGGCCCTCGAGCGTGACCGATGGGGTCATCCATCAAGAGATATGGAAAGAGTTCGGGGGAATCGAGAGAACGCTCGAGTTTTACCGTCGCTCTTGGAATCCCAGTTTCAAGCTGTTACTCGAGTGCGACCGGCTATCTGACGCCATCACGGCGATAAAAAGCGGAGCGGACGGGATTGTTCTCAAAGATTTGAAGAGCGAGATGGTGGGAGAGATCGTTAAGGCTTTACGCGAACGATTCAAAAAGATATACATCGAATACTGCGGGGATATGACCCTTTTTAACGTGGACCAATACGCTTCACTGGGATTGGACGCCATTTCGACCTATCGAGCCGATCTTACGAAAGCGACCGCTTCGTCGGAGATGGTCTACACGCTGATACCCGCTCCGGATACGGATGAGCCGAAGCATTCCTAGCGACTCGGTTGAGGAGAGCCCGGCCTTCCTACTGATCGACGCCAGTTGTTCGACCAACCTCGTCGCCTTAGTCGTTCCGCAGCGCCAGATAAGATTGACACGGACCTTCACTGGTCGAGAGTTCCCGGGAGAAAACCTGCTGTCCGTTTGCGAAGAGTGGATGAGAGCGCGAGGGATAACAGGAAAAGAGTTGGATTTCTTCGCTACGTCGCACGGCCCGGGGTCTTTGACGGGGCTGCGTGTCGCCGGTTCTTTCATCCGCACGTTGGCCCAGGTTTGTCAGAAGCCGGTGATCACCCTCAACAGCTTGTGGCTGCTCGAACGGTCTTTGGGAGAAGCTGAACGCGAGGTCGTCACCGTTATACAGGCCAGGCAGGACCGGTACTATGTTCGGCTCCGAAGCGCTCCGGACCCAGATGAATATGATCCGCTGACCGCCGAGTGTTTTTTCGAAGGCTGTCCTCCGGAGGCGCTCTGTTGTTTGGAAGAAAGATGCGACCTCGTCCACCGCTTCCCAGATCGATTCGCCGGACGAGACTACGTTTTACAGCGGTTAGACCCCGATCGGTATATCGAGGGTGTATCGCAGGCGATACGGAACCGAGCAGGAAAGGGGTACGGAGAGATCGTTTTGCATTACGGCGGCCTATCGGTTGCCGAAGAGATATTTTACAAGAAAATGCGCCAATGATATCGCGCAGGGTTTTTATGTTCACTTTAAGGAGGTTGAGAAATGAAAATACAGAACGCTTTGGGAGATATCCACATAGGAGTCAGCGTATTTAAGAAAATCGTATTCCAATCGCTCTTGGAAAGTTACGGATTGGTTCGAATGGACGACGTCAACATTCTGAATAAATACCTGGGCGGAGATGACAAAGGAATACATATACGAGAAGACGACACCGGAATCACCGTAGATGTCTTCCCCGTGATTTCTTATGGAATGAAGATCGATCAAGTCTCGCTCAATGCTCAAGAGAATATCCAATACAACTTCCAGCAGATGCTTGGGGTGGTTCCCCGGGCCATCAACATCCACGTGTTGGGCATTCATATCGAGTAGGGGCGTTTCTTATGGACAAACAAACCGACAAGTTGACCTCGCTCGCTCTGAAAGGGGCTTTCAAAAAGGGCATCGAGGTTTTGCTGCAACACAAAGATGAAGTCAACGCGTTGAACGTCTTTCCTGTTCCGGACGGCGATACGGGTTCGAACATGAGCGCCTGTATGCTCGAGGCCCTGAAAGAAATCGACAAGATCACCTTCGAGTCGATGAAGAACGTCGTCCAAGCGATACGCACGGGCACGCTGATGGGCGCCCGCGGCAATTCCGGGGTGATCTTATCTCAAATCTTCAGTGGGTTCTGCGCGACCATCACAAACGCCAACGTCTCCGAAATCAGCATTCCTTTATTCGCTGAAGCCCTTAAAAAGGGAAGCGAGGTGGCGAAGAGCGCCGTCATAAAGCCCGTGAGAGGGACAATTTTGACGTTGATCGACGACTTGGCCCAATACTCCGCGAAGATTTCGGAAACGGCCTCCGACTTTCCTGTCTTTTTTCAACGCTTGACGAAACGTTCTTTCCAGGTGGTGGAGAAAACGAGAGAAATGATGCCCAAGCTTAAGCAAGCCGGCGTAGTGGATGCCGGCGCCAAAGGGCTAGCGTACATCATAGAAGGGTTCTACCGGTACTCTATCGGAGAGCCGATCAACCTACAAGTAGGTGGAGAGATGGCCGGCGCGACGACGCAAGGGGTTTTTCAACGGGAGACATTAACCTATCAGTATTGCACCGAATTTATGGCGCGGTTGCATAAAGGTGTAGAAAACGGCAACTTACGCCAGCTAAAGACCAGTCTTTTAGAGCGTGGAGACTCCCTGGTTCTCGTTCAGGATAGCGCGCTGTTGAAAGGCCATATCCACACCGATCATCCCGGAGAGATATTCGAAACGGTCTTACGGTACGGAGAACTGATGAAGGTAAAAGTGGACAATATGAAGGAGCAACACGAGTCACTACTGGGAGAAACGCCTACGGACGAACCGCTAAGAACCGTACGGAGCGGTGGGCACCCAAGTTCCACAGGTTACCTGAGCCCCGGTTTTACCGTTGAGGTAGAAGAACCGACGGATATCCCGGAGGTGCCGTTCGTCGATCTCGAAACTGGAGAAGTGAAGTCGATGACTGAGGAAGAGACGAAGGAGAACGGCTTCGTCGCGGTTTCGCCAGGAGAAGGAATCAGCCGATTGTTCAAAGATTTGAACGTGGACCAGATCATTCCGGGGGGGCAAACGATGAACCCCTCCACCGCCGATATCGCGGGGGCGATCGATCGCGTGAACGCCCGTCACGTCTTCGTCCTACCAAACAACCCGAACATCACGTTAGCGGCCCAGAGCGCGTCTAGAATGATGAGCGGAGATAAAAAAACCGTCTATGTCGTTGAAAGCAATTCGGTTCAAGAGGGCATCGCCGCGATCTTGGCCTTCAACGAGATCGTGACGCCGGAGTCGAATTTCGAGAATATGAATAGCGCGCTCAAAGACATCGTCTCTATTTCTGTCACACACGCGATTCGAGATTCGGAGATAGAGAACAACGAGATCACGGAAGGCGAGTATCTGTTTTTCGCCAATAAAGAGCTAATTGCACACGGCGCTGTGCTTCACGATGTGATCATGGAGGGATTGAACAAGGTGGGTTCCGATCGATTCCTCACGATCAATATCTTTTACGGGATGGATATAGAAGAGCCGGAAGCGCAAAGACTGAGGGAAGCCATCGCCCAACAGTATCCGGCCGCAGAGATCGAGGTGTTCGAAGGAAGCCAACCGCACTATTCCTACTTCATATCTCTGGAGTAGGGACCCTTTGGCGCAAGGGGGCGCGATGTCCAAATTCGAAAAGATCGTTTTGCTTACGGTAGTCGCTCTCTTCGGGGTAGGCATAGTGATCGGGCTGACGCCCCACGACCGGGCGGTGGCGGAAGACGCGAGCCGCCGACAGCAGACCGCGAAAGCGCCGGTTCTATTTCCGATCGAGCTGAATAGCGCGGGCCTTCAAGAGCTGAAGGCGATCAAGGGCATCGGCGACGTGAAGGCGAAACAAATCATAACCTATCGGCAAGACAAGGGTCTTTTTCGTTCGGTCGACGAGCTATTGGAAGTCAAAGGCATTGGGCCTAAAACGTTGGAATCGATTCGAGAGTTCATCTACGTCGATGAGTCTTCCTTAGCAGAAGCCGGCGTATACGATCGCGCGGAGGGGACTTCCAAATCCGGAGGGAGGATCGATATCAATCGCGCCGACCTGAAAGACTTGGTCTCGTTACCCGGGATAGGGGAAGTCAAAGGGAAGCGGATTATCGACTACCGGGAAACACACGGGAGATTCAACGAACCCGAAGAGTTGATTAAAGTCTCGGGCATCGGCGAGAAAACCTTACAGGCGATTTTACCCTTGATCTGTTGCGAGTGAGGGGTAGCGCATCGCGCCTGGGTTCCGGTGATAGATGGAACGATTCAGCGGCTTTCTTTGAAGTCCTACCGCTATCAAGGTAAAATATCTATTAAAGAGAAACACGGGAAGAACCATAAAACCACCGAGGACAAAGAGGACATTTTTTGTATTTTACACAGGAGGATGGAAACATGAAGGGAAAGCCAGTCTTATCGCTTATCTTTTTTGTGACACTGGGGTTGTTGATGGGGACGGTCTTTGCGGGAACGCCGGCAACAGCGAAACTGAAAGCGCCGGTAATCGCGTTTATCGATTTCGATAAAGCCGGTCAGCAGTTCACCGAATTGAAGACGCTTTTGCAAGAGTATCAAGCGGACGCCGAATACTACAATAGCCTACTTAAACCCCTTGAAGACGAGATCACCCGCTTGCGTAACCTCGGGGACTCGAGCACGACCTACCAGCTGAAAATCAACGAGTACCAATTACAGCAACAGAAGTTCGTCAACCAGCTGAAGATGAAGTACGACCCGTTAGCGGAAGCTAAACAACAGCGTTTGTTGGAATTGGCCAAAGAATACGCCCGGATAAACGGGATCGATGTGTTGCTCACCAAAGTAGTCGCGATATTTGTGGCAGACGCCTACGATGTCACGGACGATTTCATCAAATATGCCAACTCCAAAGCTACCAATTGAGACGGTCATTCGGTGTGATAATCTAAAGAAACGATATGGCAGTAGAGAGGTTGTAAAAGGAGCCAATTTAATCATCCGTTCGGGAGAAATCGTCGGACTGTTAGGACCGAATGGAGCGGGAAAAACGACGATATTTCAGATGATCCTCGGCATCATCGTCCCCTCGAAAGGGAAGATCACGCTAGACGGGTTCGAGATCACCCATCTGCCGATCCATAATCGGGCGATGAAAGGGATCACCTATCTACCTCAAGAAGTTTCGGTCTTTACCGGTCTAACGGTAAGAAACAATTTACGGTTGGTGCTCGAAAACCTGAAATACGATCGGAAAAGGATCGAGCCGAGGATATCGGAGTTGCTCTTCGATTTCGGGATTTCCCACCTGTCGGACCAACGGGCCGATAGTCTATCCGGAGGGGAAAAGCGGCGTTTGGAGCTGGCGAGGATGATGACTCTCAACCCCAAATTCATCCTTCTGGACGAGCCCTTCAGCGGGATCGACCCTATGACGGTCAAAGAGATACAGCGGCTCGCCTTGAAACTGAAAGAGAAGGGATTGGGGGTCATCGTGACGGACCATAACGTCGAGGATATACGAAGAATCGTCGATCGCCTTTACATCATTCATAAAGGCTCTATTTTGGCGGAGGGGCTGCCGGATGCCGTTTTGTCGGATCCGGCCGTGATCGCCAACTATCTTGGCGAGTAGACTTTTTTAGGCGCGTGAGGGGTATTTTTGGGGAGGGATGTCTATGAACAACCGAAGTGTGAGAACACGTAAATCCTCTTGGATTCGAGGATTTGCCTTATTGGCCGCTCTTTCCCTTCTGATCGCCTGTTTCTTCGTGGCCTGCTCGGGGGGTGGAATCCAAGACTTAAACAAAAAAAACTACCCGCCCTCCAAACCCGTGAATCTGTCGCCTGAGAATGGGGCTGTCAATATAGGTGAAGGGCCGAGGTTGGAGTGGGAACCGTGCGAGGACCCGGAAAACGATCCACTGACCTATATCCTTTTATACTCCACGGATACGATCAACAACAGCAAAGTGCAAACGCTCATCGCGACGGAAACCTTCGCCTTGCTTCCCGACCTATCCCTAGGCACCTGGTGGTGGCGCGTTCTGGTTGTGGATGCGGGGAACAATATGATGCGCGGCGACCGGTGGAGTTTCACTGTGGGAAGCGACAACCTCCCCAAGACCGATTCCCCCCATTTCGATACCGACCTCATCGTCGTTGACATCGCCCGCGATGGAGTGACGCTCTCTTGGCCTGCCTTCTACGATGAGGAAAACCCGGTGAGCGATATCGTCTACGACCTCAGGGTCGATGACCCGTTGAACTTGAGCTCGGAAAGGAAAACCGACTTGCCCGCCTTAGTATCACAGGAGGCTCGATACCTGGAGATCGCGACCTCTACGGAGGCGACTACGATACGGTTGACTGGCCTTTCCGCGTTAACCCGTTTCGATGGGTCGCTGGTGGCGCGAAGCGCGAGCAACACACAAACCGCGGTGGGGTTCTTTTCTTTCACAACCGGAAACACTTTGCCTTCCACCCCCGTCTACCTCTTTCCGGAGAATCGGGCGGCGCATCTGCCCGCGACCCCTACCTTTCGCTGGAATCTATGCGAAGACAAGGACGGCGATACCCTCACCTACGATATCTACATAGGCGAAGACCAGCAGACGGCGCAACGCTTCACACGCGGCGCCTCCGAAGGGAGCTATACCCCGCAAGAACCCTTGGAAATGGGCAGAGAATACCTCTGGCGGATCGTGGTTAAGGACGGGAAGGGCGGAAACCGCGTCGGAGAATGGTGGTCCTTCACAGTGGGTAACGCCACACCGATTTCGTTAGAACCGATCAAACCTCAGGACGGTGAGACGAACGTGCCCACGAGGACGAGCCTGGAATGGTCCTGCGCGGACCCGGATGGCGACACTCTGACCTACACCCTTCGCTTCGGCACCGCCCCCAACAAGATGGCAGTGATCGGTAAAGGGTTAAAAAACACCGTTTACTCATTCCAAAACCCGCTCGCTTACAATCAAAAATACTATTGGCAAGTGCTGGCCGACGATGGGCAGGGAGTGACAAACCGGGCGACCTTGACCGGCGTGGTGTGGGAGTTCACCACACAGGCCACCCCGAACTTCCCGCCGGACAAACCGACCTTGCAGACCCCGGGGAACGGCGCGACGAACGTCTCGAACGCGCCACAGCTGACTTGGACTTGCAAAGACGACAACCCGGAGGACGTTCTGGTCTACACGGTCTATACAGGTAAGAGCGAAGCGACGTTGACCGCCCGTGGAACGACCACACGGATGTCTTTTAATTTGTCCGGGCTGGAATACCAACAAAAGTACTATTGGAAAGTGGTCGCCGATGACGGTCGACCATCCTCCGAGAGAAAAACCGCCGTCTCTGACACCTGGTCTTTCACCACGCAGGCCACCCCGAACTTCCCGCCGGACAAACCGACCTTGAATACCCCGGGGAACGGCGCGACGAACGTCTCGAACGCGCCACAGCTGACTTGGACCTGCAAAGACGACAACCCCGAAGACATCCTGGTCTACACGGTCTACACTGGAAAGAGCGAAGCGACGTTAACTTCCCGCGGGACGACCTCTCAGATGTCTTTTAATTTGTCAGGGTTGGAGTACCAGCAGAAGTACTATTGGAAAGTGGTCGCCGATGACGGTCGACCATCCTCCGAGAGAAAAACCGCCGTCTCCGACACCTGGTCTTTCACCACGCAGGCCACGCCGAACTCGCCGCCCCAAGCGCCACACACCCCGAAACCGACGGACGGAGCGACCAACGTGTCGCGGTCCCCGAAATTGGAATGGCAGTGCACGGACCCGGACAACGATGTCTTAGAATTCGCGATATCCTGGGGGTCGACGAATACGGCGCTCACAAACTCGGCGACCACGGCCAACAGGTTCTATTCGCTGTCCGACCTCGCGACGGGGACGACCTACTATTGGCGCGTGAAAGCGGACGACAAGAAAGGGCAAGCCGAACGGTCCCAGGCCGAAAGTCCGATATGGAACTTTAAAACGACAGAAACGAAGTAAGGTGTGAACGGTTTTCCGATGGGCAAAGCCTTGCAAAAATTCGTGAAAATGTTGATAGACCGGTTGTTCGCCGGTCTTTTTTTGGTGTTGTTCTCGCCCCTTTTCTTAGGTATCGCAATAGGCATCAAAAGGGAGGACCGCGGACCGGTCTTCTTTAGACAGGATCGGCTGGGAAAGAACGGGCGCGTCTTCAAAATCATAAAATTCAGATCGATGGTTCCGGATGCGATCCACAAAGGGTCGGGCTTGCATATACAACCGAACGACGATCGTATCACCCGCATCGGTAGAATGCTAAGGAAGACCAGCTTGGACGAGTTACCGCAGCTCATAAACATCCTGAAGGGAGAGATGAGCTTTATCGGCCCCAGACCGCCAGTACCGACCTATCCCAAGCGGTATGAGGAGTACGAGGAGTGGGTATTGCCACGCTTCGAAGCGCTGCCCGGTATGACCGGCTTAGCGCAGGTGAGCGGCCGGAACGACATCGATTGGTATGAACGCTTCCGATACGACATCGAGTACGTTCGAGATTGGTCCTTGCTGAAGGATATTCGCATTCTCTTTCTAACCTTCAAAACGGTCATCAAAGGGAAAGGTATCTACAAAGCCCCATCCTGAGCGACTCTGAAAGCGATTTTCGGAGACTACGTCGACACCACGAGACCGAACGCTTGACGTGTGTGTCAAGTTATGAGGTCTGATCAAGAAACAAGGCCAGAATCGACCGTACAATTTTAGTAATCATAGTGGCGCAATAAAGACAAAAGGCCGATCGCGGGGTCCCGGCAGCCATCGCGGCGTAAGCGCCCCTTCTCTTCGCGACGGCGCGATACGCTTGGGAACGCCTGGGAACGCCAGCTTTTAAGTTGGTATGTCTAAAAATAAAACAGGGGTTCGCGCAGAGAGCACAGGTTATCGCGGGGTAACCAGCGGGCTGACTTCGGAAGCCCACGAACTCTCGCGATCCTCCATTTGTCTTTTTTTGTTGCAAGTTAAACATGCCGAACTAAAGTTCGGCGTTCCCAAAAACAGGGGTTCGCGCAGAGAGCACAGAAAAAAAGATTCTTACGAACGTCTGGGAATGCCTTGGAAACGTCGCGCTTTAGTGCGGCAGTTTTTCTGGGAACGCCAACTTTTAAGTTGGCTTGTCTTAAAAGAAAAAGATAGGAGAGAACGCATAGCTCGACTTCGTTAGTATCGCGGGGGCCCGTTTTTTCCCTCCTCCTCTTGCCTTTTTTATGTACCTCGATATTATACTCACACAGACTTGACTTTGTCGAATAAAATGTGGTATAACTCGGGTAAGTTTTTCTCGGTAAGGATGGGATCTTATGTCTAATTGTTTGTCTTTAACCGTCGTCAATAATAGCCAACAGTTCGTTTTCGCTTTTCGAACAAAGCCCTCTTGTGGTTTTGTTTGAACTTACGCATAAAAAACACAAAACTACAAAAAGAGGGCACTGAAAGAAAGTGCCCTCTTTTTATTTTTGGAAGAGGAGGCAACAAAATGAGAAAATGGGTCATCGCGCTGTTGGTAGGTTTGATTGTGGCAAGTGGGGGAATGGCGATGTTCCGAATCGGTATGACGGCGATCATCGATCACCCGGCTTTGGAAGCCGCGCGAGAGGGGATCATTGACGAATTGATCCGCAGAGGCCTCGTGCTCGGGACGGATTTCGTCGTGGAATTTCAGTCGGCGCAAGGGAATATGAACACGGCGGTAGCCATCGCCAATTATTTCCGCTCTAATCCATTCGATGTGGTGGTCGCGCTTTCCACGCCTTCGGCTCAAACGTGCGCCAACGCCATCCAAGACATTCCGGTCGTCTTTACGGCGGTAACGGACCCGGTCGACGCCGAGCTGATTCCGGCGCTGGGCAAGAATCCGGGAAACGTGGTGGGCGTGAGCGATATGACGCCGGTCAGGACGCAATTCCAATTGATCCGCCTCGTCGTCCCGAAGGCCCGAAAGGTCGGCATTCTCGTCAACCCGGGCGAGGCGAATTCCCTGATCACGGTGGCCCACGCGCGCGAGGCTTGCGCGGAGCTTGGGTTAGAACTCTTGGAAATCGCCGGAAGCAACACCTCCGAGATGATCGCCGCCCTCACCGCGCTCGTCGGGCAGGTCGACGCGGTCTATGTCGGCACCGACAACACGGCCGCTTCCTGCGTCGAATCACTGCATCGCATCGCGCAATCTAACAAAGTGCCCCTGATCACCGGATTCTTCACCCAAGAACGAGCCAATGGCGTGATCTCCTACGGATTCGAGTACTATAACTTGGGGTTGGACACCGGAACGATCGTCTGGGACCTCTTGCACGGGAAACCGGTGTCGGAACTCGAATCGCGATTGATGAACGCCAACGCGCTTCTGTTGTTGATCGATTTAGACACAGCCCAAGACATCGGACTGCAGATACCGGAAGCGCTGATGGCTCGCGCGGATTACCTCGTGGTCAATGGCGTCCAAACACGAGTGCGGGAGAAATAGCTTTCTGGAAACCAAGCTTTCAGACTGAAGAAACACGTTTAAACAAAGCAGGGCCGCTTTTTTTGGCATTTCGGGTGGGACGTCGAACCGCCTTAACGCGCCCGATCGCCGAAGAAAGCGGCCCTTTTCGTCCCTATGGTTTTTGGAAACGGGTTTGAATACGGTCGACCAATTGCTTCGCGGTCCGCGTCGCAGCAAGACCTCCCAATCCGGTTTCACGCAATTCCATCGGAAGCGTCTGCCCGACGCGGCGCATCGCGTCGACGGTTTCGTCGAAAGGGATCACGGAGGTAACCCCGGACAAGGCGAGCTCCGCGGCGCTGATCGCGGCGGTCACCGCGATCGCGTTGCGTTTGACGCAGGGCGCCTCGACGAACCCGCCCACGGGATCACACACGAGACCCAACAATGATTTCAGAACCAAAGCCGCCGCCGAATCGACGGTTTCCGCATCCCCGCCGCTCAAGTAGGCCAACGCGCCCGCCCCCATCGCCGCGGCGCTCCCTATCTCCGCCTGACATCCGCCCGCCGCTCCCGACAGGGTCGCCTTAGCCGCGATCACGTTTCCTATGGCGCTCGCAAGGATAAACCCAGGCAGAAGGTGGGCAAAAGGGAAGGCGTTCTCTTTCGAAAGCGCATAAAATATCCCCGGAATAACCCCGCTGGCGCCCGCGGTAGGACATGCGACGACGCGGCCCATCGATGCGTTGCTCTCACATATCGAGAGGCTGGCGACGATGGCGACATGGGTGAACCGACTGTGGTAAAGAACACCTCGGTCATGCGCTTTCTTCGCATTGGTACCCGTCAAACCGGTTAGGGTATCCTGCGCCTTCCCGTATTGCTTTTCCGATTCCTCGAGTATCACGCGCAAAAACTCGCTCAGCTGGGCGCGAGTCTCTTCCGGGTTATTTCCTGATTCTGTCATATCGGCCACCAAAGCCGCTTCGTGCAACGGGAGTCCGGAATCTACGGCCAGTCGTTTGATCGCGTTGAAGGTCATAAGAGACCACCCACCCTGTCTTGCGCGACGTCGGAGAGGCTCTTCACGTAGTACGCCTCCAGGATCACCGGTAAAGATTTGATTTCCAACAGACTCCGCAGAGAAAGGTCACTGTCGAGCTCGACGATCGTGAGCGCTTTCGCCAAAAGTTTGTTGATGCGCCGAAGGTAGAGATTGGCCACATTCGCGTCGATCTTTTCCAGGATCATATTCAAGGCTCCAGGTATGTCTTTGTTGACGAGGATCAGCGTCGGATAGGCCCCAGAGAGGTCGCACTCGACGCCGTTGATCTTGATGATACGAATCATCCCGGCTCCAATAGACGAGGCCCAAATCTCTTGCGAATCAGCGCCGTCGTAAAGAAGCATCTTGACGGTGTTGGGATGAACCTCTCCCAAATCCTCCTGATGAAAAGAGTAGACCAAACCTCGCGAGAGCGCAATCCCCAACGCGTCTTTCACTGCCCGGTCCGCGTCTCCGAAACCCATCACGCCTGCCAACAGCGCCCGATCGGTTCCGTGACCCATATAGGTTTGACCAAAAGATTGATGAAGGAAAAACTCCGCTTTGTCCGGAGTCTTGCCTAGAAAATAATTCCCGAAACGTCCTATCCGAAGCGCACCTAAAGTATGAGAACTCGAAGGGCCGATCATAACCGGCCCCCCTACGTTGACTAGCGACACAGCAGACACCTCCTGATCATTTGCCCTCCGATTGTATCATAGGGCAAAAAGATTTGCGCCCTCGTGGCGCCAACTTCCAGTCGGCAGGGTTTTAGGTTTGTCTTCTTGGGAACTCCCTGGGAACGCCGGACTTTAGTCCGGCACGGTTTCTTGGGCGTCTTTTTGGAACCGCCGAACTTCAGTTCCGCTTGTTTACAGGGAACGCCTGGGAACGCACTGGGAACGCCGGACTTTAGTCCGGCATGATTTCTTGGGCGCCTTTTTGGAAGCGCAGAATTTCAGTTCCGCTTGTTTACTGGGAACGCCAACTTTTTAGTCGGCATGTCTTTCCGAAGAGCGTCTGAAAAACAAAAAATCCATGTCGAACTGAAGTTAAGCGTTCTCAAGCGCTCCAGTGGCGTTTCGCTGTGCTCTTTGTGCTCTCTGTGTACTCCGCGTACTCTGCGCGAAATTCCTTTTTGGTTTAAAAAAACTATGCCGAACTAAAGTTCGGCGTTCCCAGAAAAGCGAAACCACTCCGAACTGAGTGCAGCGTTCCCAGAAAGGCAAAGCACATACGGTGCTATAGTTCCGCGCTCCGGTACGTTCCGACTGCGCTCCCGTTCACGATTTCAAGGGAGATTTGACAAAGGGGGCCGAAATGTGGTATAACACGGGTAAGAATTCGAAAGGACCGAATGGGTATGATCGAGTTGTCAAGTAAGCCAATTTCCTCTTCAATAAGCGTATATTATTTTTGGTATAAAACGAGGCCCTCTGTAGGTTTCGTTTGTCTTTGAGTATACACAGAACGAAATGAAAGAGGGCACCGAGAGAAGGTGCCCTCTTTTTTTTCAAAGGAGGTCGGCTATGAGAATCAGAGTCCATTTAATGTTTTGTCTGTTTCTTTTTATAGCGCTTTCCCTTTTTGGTATCGTCAGAATTGGTATCACCGCGATCATCGACCATCCGGCTTTGGACGCCATTCGCCTGGGAATTATCGATGGGTTGATCCAAGACGGGTTGGTTCTCGCTCAAGATTTCGATTTCGAGTTTCAATCGGCGCAAGGCAATATGAGTACGGCCTTGGCGATCGCTAACCACTTCAACACCGACGCTTTCGACATCATCGTGGCTATCTCCACCCCCAGTGCGCAGGCGTGCGCGAACGTGATAAAGAGCAAACCTGTGGTCTTCAGCGCCGCGACGGACCCTGTAGCTGCCGGCTTGATTACGGCTTTAGGGAAAAACCCCGGGAACGTGGTGGGGGTCAGCGATATGACACCGGTGAAAACTCAGATACAGCTGATGCAGTGGGTGATACCCGGATTGAAACGTATCGGCATCATGACCAACCCAGGCGAAGCGAATTCTACGGTGTTGAAAGAGCACGCGCAAGCCGCTTGCTCGGAATTGGGCCTCGAATTGATCGAAGTCGTGGGGACGAACACCTCCGAGATGATCGCCGCGCTCAGCGCGATCGTATCGACCATCGACGCGATTTATATTGGAACGGACAACACGGCCGCATCCTGCATAGAGTCTCTGCACCGGATCGCTATCGCCCAGAAAAAGCCCATCGTATGCGCCGATATATCGATGTCTCGATCCGGAGGGTTAATCGGATACGGGTTTGATTATTACGCATTCGGAATAGACACGAGCCACATCGTATCGGACATCATTCGGGGCAAAGCGCCTTCCGAGATCGAATCTCGTCTCATAGGCCCGGATTCTTTGCAGCTGCTCATCAACTTGGACTACGCCGCGCATATCGGGTTGAAAATACCGGAAACGCTGCTTCAGAGGGCTTCTTTCATCATCGAAAATGGAGTAGAGCGAGAACTCAAATAACCGATAGGGGTGTTTTATGTTAGGGATCGTGGAACAAGGGTTAATCTTGGGATTGATGTCGATAGGGGTCTTTGTGTCTTTTCGTATCGTGAACATGGCGGATTTAACGGTGGACGGTACCTTCGCGCTCGGGGGCGCCTTGTGCGTCAGGCTGTTCTCCCTCGGACTGAACGCGCCGATTTCTCTCCTGTTGAGTCTCCTGGCCGGCGCCAGCGCCGGTGTTCTTACCGGTTATCTACACCGCAAACTCCGCATCAATGTCTTGCTCGCCGGCATCTTGGTGATGACGATGCTCTATTCCATCAATCTTCGGATAATGGACGGTCCAAACCTCCCGATCCCAAAATCGTCGGTTTCCTCTTCTTTGGGCACCTACGAGCAGGTGGCCGGAAAGGATCCCCTCGCCGATCTGTTCGAGTCTTCCGCCCCCGTCGCCAAACCCCAAAAAGAGACGACCAGGCAGAGAACCTACCAGAACATCTTCCGCGGGATGGCAGACGGTCAAGACCTCTTCCTTCTGTCGGTGATCATTCTGATCGGCGTCACCTTGACCGGGCTTTTTCTCCGAACGGAGCTGGGCACAGCGCTACGCGGATTCGGAACGAATCCGTCCGGTTTGGAATCCTTCGGGTTGCCCAAGACCTTGATGACCTTGTTGGGATTGGGGTTAGCGAATGGCTTCGTGAGTCTCGCCGGCGGAATATTCGCCCTATACAGCGGATTCGCCGATGTCACGATGGGACAGGGAATGATCGTCACCGGTCTGGCGGTCGTGATGGTGGGCGAGATCTTACTCGTCAAGAAAAAAATCGTCTACGGCCTCTTTGCGCCGATCTTGGGCGGGATCGTTTATCAAGGGATTCTGGCCGTCGTGATGCGGTATGGCTATCGAATAGGATTCAGAGCGAGTGATATGAAGCTGCTCACCGCGATCTTCATCGTGGCGGTCATTGGCTTCGGATTGGTTTCGACGAATAAACGTATGAAAGGCAAGTTTCGTCTATCTACCATCTTTGGCGGGGGTGTGAGCCGTGATTGAACTGTCTCATGTCAGTGTGGTTTATAGAAAAGGAGAAGAGAACGAAAAATGCGCGTTGAAAAACGCGACTTTGCGGGTTGCGGAAGGGGACTTCGTAATCATCGTCGGACCGAATGGGGCGGGAAAGTCGACGCTGATGAAGGTGCTCTTGTGCGAACTGGCGCCAACGATAGGAACGTACACTCTGAACGGGAGGGCGATGCGCGGGTTTTCGGTCACGCAAGTCGCGCGTTGGGTCGGGCGCGTCTTTCAAGACCCCAACTCCGGTATCTTTCCCGACCTTTCCATACTGGAGAACTTGTCAATCGCCTCTAAAAAAGGAATCCGAGGGCTGCGATTTCGAAGCTGCCCGCAAAAAGCGGTGACGTTGCTTTCGCGTCTCGGTTTGGGATTGGAAAACACCTTGAACGTACGGGCCGGAGACCTCTCCGGAGGGCAAAAACAAGCCTTGGCAATGGTGATGGCGATCATCTCGGATCCCAAAGTTTTACTGTTGGACGAGCATACCGCCTCTCTGGACCCAAAGAGCTCGGTGAAGGTGATGGAACTG
The DNA here is from genome assembly GCA_002071085.1 of Thermotogota bacterium ADurb.Bin062. Lineage (GTDB taxonomy): Bacteria > Thermotogota > Thermotogae > MWEM01 > MWEM01 > MWEM01. The sequence goes on from MWEM01000024.1 coordinate 27,400, forward strand.
ACCCGTCAAATCAACGAGCAGTTCGGAATCACCGTCGTGATGATCACCCACAATATGCCCTTCGCGGAGCAATACGGGAACCGAAAGTGGCGGATCGAGGAAGGCGAGGTTTTCGAGTACGAATACCGCCCACCCCTCCGTAGAACCCATTTGGAAACCCCGGTTGTCCTTCTGAGGGATCAGCCGCATTACGAGCCAAAATTGGTTTAATTGCGCGACGCTCAAACCGCCGAAGAACCCCAAAATCCGGTTAACGAACGTCTCAGAGGGGATGTGTGACCTTTGGACCGGAAAGCCGCCGAATAGGGCCGCGCGATTTGGCCCTATGAAAGGAAGTATGGATAGATGCGAGAAGATAGGATGACTGCAATGAGTAAAATCTTAGAAACTAAAAATCGAATTTTTGTCTACGCTTATTATCGGGCAAAGCCCTCCTGTGGCTTTGCTTTTTTTCCGTGATTTAGGACGAAAGCGAAAAACACAAGAGGGCATCGGAAACAAGATGCCCTCTTTTTATTTTAAAGGAGGAATCAAAATGAAGAGAAGGTTGTGGGTACTGTTGTTGTGTGTGGTTGTGAGTGTAATCGGGTTTTCTACTGTAAGGATCGGGATCACCGCTATCGTCGATCATCCGGCGTTGGATTCGGCGCGCGAGGGGATCATCGAGGCGTTGGCTCGAAAAGGTATGGTTCTTGGAACGGATTTTATCGTCGAGTTCCAATCGGCGCAGGGTAATATGAACACCGCCGTGTCGATCGCCAATCATTTCCGCTCCGGGGACTTCGCCGTGGTCGTCGGCATCTCGACCCCGTCGGCGCAAACCCTCGCCAATGCCATTAAAAACATCCCCGTCGTGTTTACCGCGGTCACAGACCCGGTCGACGCAGAACTGATCCCTTCCTTAGGCAAGAATCCGGGGAACGTGGTCGGCGTGAGCGATATGACCCCTGTGAAGACACAGTTTCAGCTGTTGAAGCTCCTCGTTCCCACGGCGAAAAAGGTGGGGATCGTCACCAATCCGGGAGAAGCCAATTCGGTGATCATAACCGAACACGCACGCCAAGCTTGCGAAGAGCTGGGGTTGAGACTCGTGGAGATCGTGGGCAGCAATTCTTCGGAGATGATCGGCGCATTGACGGCCACCGTTGGGGGATTGGACGCGCTCTACGTCGGGACGGACAACACGGCCGCATCCTGTATGGAATCCTTGCACCGGATAGCGGTGTCGAACAAAGTGCCTATGCTGTGCGGCGACTTCACTCTCGCGAGATCCGGCGGTGTGGTAGCCTACGGGTTCGATTACTTCAACTTGGGACTCGACACAGGTCAGATCGTGTGGGAGCTCATCAACGGGAAGCCGGTGTCGGAGATAGCATCGCGGTTGATGAACGCGGAATCCTTGCTGTTGCTGGTCAATATGGATGTGGCGAAAGAACTCGGGCTCACCATACCGGACGCATTGATCGCACGGGCCGACTATCTCATCATCAACGGCGTGGAACAGCAGAAACGATAAAGGGAGAATGACGGCTTCGCGCGACGATCTTTGAGACATCGAACAATTACATCAAAAGCGTCTGAAGCCTGATACCCCACGATTGGTTCGAGAAGCGTTTTCGAAATCTTCGGCTTGACACGGAGTGAGACGATCGCCCACTCCGTAACGTTGATGGAGTAGGGCGACCGTTTGACGTTCACAAACCGTACTTGCGAAGTAGATCGTCGATGGCTTCTCGGAGTAACGCCGATTCCGACTTTTGGGTTTTAGCCGAAAGCTTCGAAAGCCCTTCCAATTGGGAAGACAAGTAATAACTCGATTTGAGGACCATCTTCTGCTCTCTCGAGCCGGGGGCGAAAACCATACGGTTTCTCCCCTGTTTCTTGGCGAGCATCAACCCCTCGGAGCAAAGGTTCAGCAGCTTGACGACGTTATCGGCGGTCCTACCGAACTCTCCGACGGAACCGCTGACTTGCACTTCGATCTCATGCCCATCATAGGGCACCTTATGCGCGGCGATCTTCGCGCGCACCTCTTCCAGCTCCATAAACATCGCTTCGAGAGAACAGTTTGAAGAATACACGTAGAACTCGTCTCCGAATCGGCGGACGAAAAATCCTTCCGGCAAACAGGACTTCAGCAGCTGCTCGACATGAGCGAGCACCCGGTCCCCTCCGGCCCTCCCGTAACGAGTATTGATCGATTCGAACTGATCGATGTCCACATCCCCAAGGGTCAACCCTCCCGACTGCGCCATAGCTATCAGCTCTTTAGAGAACTCATCGAACTCGTTCTTCGACATCGCCCTCCCTCCCTTTATGTTGATATATGTATATATACTATCATATATATATACTCGTGTCAACCCCTTAGAATTTTCCTGTAAGCACCTGGGAGCGTCTTGGGAGCGCCTTGCGAGCGCCGCACGCCTGGGAACACCGGAATTCAGTCCGGCACGTCTTAAGTTCACGCTTTTACGCCTTTCCGACAGCACCCTGGAACGTCGCACGCCTGGGAACGCCGGACTTCAGTCCGGCATGTCTTTGCGATTAAACACCGGTGGTGTCTTGACAAACGCGGGGAGATATAGTAAGATATAGCGCAGATTTATGCTCCCGTCGTCCAGCGGTCTAGGACATCGCCCTTTCAAGGCGGAAACCGGGGTTCAAACCCCCGCGGGAGCGCCAACTTCGTTTGGGCGCGTAGCTCAGCGGGAGAGCGCCTGCCTTACAAGCAGGAGGTCGCAGGTTCAAAACCTGCCGCTCCCACCAAGTTATCGCCGAGGTAGCTCAGTCGGTAGAGCAGCGGACTGAAAATCCGTGTGTCGGCAGTTCGATTCTGCCCCTCGGCACCAGCCTAATAAGCCAACACGCCGATTTTGGCGTCGGTGTGTTAGAAAGCAGAAAACAAAAAGACCCCCCCTTGGGGTCTTTTTTGTTGTAAATGACCAAAAAACCTCTTTAACGTTCAAAGAAAGACCCCTGAAAAAACCTCGAGGACCACAGAAAGCAGGCAGAAGTTGTACCATTTTTCAGGCGAAGGAATAGCGTGAACCCCGCCGTTTTCTTGACAAAGCGATGAAAAATCGATTTGGTTATGTCAAACTACAAAGACTCGGTTTTCTACATTCTGGAAATTGCGCATACACGCGGAGACAGCTGTGTGGGACAATTTATGCGGTGACATAACTAAGAGGTTCATCGCGGGGTAACCAGCGGGCTGACTTCGGAAGCCCACGTAGTCTCGCGATACGCATTTTGTTTTTTAAGACGCCGCAATGGATCTGTGGGGTTATCGCGGGGTAAGTGGTTTTTACGACCTCGCGATCCACCCTTGGAAAGCCTGGGAACGCCACACTTTAGTGTGGCATGGTCCATTGTTCTCTCCGCGCCCTCTGTGACCTCCGTGCGAACCTTTTTTTGTGAAAGCACTGGGAACGCTGGACTTTAGTCGGGCATGTTTCTTTCCGAGAGAGCCCGGTCTCTTGCCCGGTTTTCCGTTGTGTTCTCCGTGCCCTCTGTGCGAACCCTGTTTTTTGAACTTTGGAACGAACGAAAACCGGTATCGCGCCGTCGCGAAAAGAAAGGGCGCTTACGCCCAGATGACTACACGGATAAAAAACCGTGCGATCGACCCTGGTCTTGTTTCTCGATTACACCCCATAGCTTGACCCACACCAGCACTTTTTTTTATCTCCTCGGCATGGTAAACTCAGTTCACACGAACTCCTGCGAACTTGTTTCTTATTCACCAAAACGAAGGTAGAGCGGCGAGAGCTTGGGGGGCGCAGACATTGCGTTCACCTCGAATGACCCTGACACTCCCACCCTCTCGCTGTATGAAGGAGGTCTTTCCTTGAAAGGGAAACGCATTTCTGTGGTTTCGTTCCTATTGGTCGGGCTAATCGTCATTTCGGGATGTCTTTGTCGAGTGATCATTACCCCGCCAATCATCGCGCTCGTTGAACCTGCAGACGAGGCAACCGATCAACCAACCGCCCTTATCCTCACCTGGGAAGCGACGCCGGGCGCATTGAAAAGCAATAAAACGCGGCTGGTAACGATAACCGACTACCTCATCTATTTCTCACGGATAGACGAAGACTACGGCGACCCGGAAACCACGCCCGACAAACAGGTGGAGAAGACGGGTCTGGCATACGGCGCCACCTACAAGTGGAAGGTCACGGCGGTACAATCGGACGGGCAGACGGCGAGCGAGGAGCGAACCTTTTCCACGCAAGAGACTCCGGTTCCATCTCAGACCATTCACCGCTACGACTCGACAGGTCGATACCAAAACAGTTACGACAGGCTCAGCGACGCGGTCAACGAGGCAAACGACAAGGACCGTATCGAAGTGTTAGGCGGAACGGTTTTGGACAACGAGACTCAGCAGGTCACGATCTCGAGCAAAGAAGTTTCGATCCGCTCGAGCAACGCGGCGCCGTTCGTCTTGGATATGCAGCAGAGAGATCGTGTTTTGATGCTCACCGACGGAGCCTCGGTTACACTACGCGGGGCGATCATCACCGGCGGAGAGGCAAACGCAGACGGAGGCGGCGTGTACGTCGAAAGCGGCGCGTTTAGCGCCATCGACACAACGATTACTTCGAACTTCACGCTCTCTTTCGGTGGCGGCGTTTGTGTCCTCGGAACTTTCAACGCCGTAAACACGAAGATCGAATCGAACCGGGCTTTCTGGAGTGGGGGAGGGGTGTGTGTCATCGGGACGTTCAACGCGGTGGATACGACGATAGAATCGAACACAGGAGCATTTGGCGGCGGCGTGTACGTCGAAAGCGGGGTCTTTAACGCCACCGACACGACGGTCCTCTCGAACACCGCAAACTGGGGGGGTGGAGGTGTGTGCGTCTATGGCGGGGTGTTCAATGACCACAACTCGACGATCGAATCAAACCTCTCATACGAAAACGGCGGGGGTGTGGTCGTAGGCGGGACATTCAACTCAATAGGCACAACGATCGCATCGAACACGGCGTTAGAACTCGGGGGAGGGGTACACGTCTATGCGAATGGGACCTTCAACGCAATGAGTTCGTCGCTCCTCTCGAACATCGCGAACTTCGGTGGAGGGATGTACCTCGTCGGAACCTGCAACGCCACGAACACAACGATGGCCTCAAACCGTGCGGACACGCATGGTGGAGGGACATACATCAGCGGAACGGAAAGTCCTGGCGCGTTTGAGAGCGGTAACCTCAACGCGGCGCATACGGCGATCACCTCAAATAGGGCTCAAAGAGGCGGCGGCGTGTACGTCTCGTATGGGGCTTTCGATGCCTTTGACACGACGGTCGCTTCTAACACGGCTAACGGAGAGTATGCCCAAGGCGGTGGAGTATGCCTCGAAAAATGGGGAATTTTCAACGCTCGCAACACGGTGATCGCCTCGAACAAATCGCACGGAGTGTACGCCAGTGGGGGCGGGGTAGGTGTCTATGACGGCGCCTTCAACGCCACGGGCACGACTATATCCTCGAATGAAGCGGATGGACAAGCAGTAACCTGCGGCGGCGGTGTGTACGTAGGTGGGGGCGCTTTCAACTCTTTCAACACAACAATCAACGCGAACACCGCGAATGGCGAAAACGCCAGTGGGGGCGGTGTATACATCGATACGGGAGGGACTTTCAACGCTCTCAACACAACGGTCTCCTCGAACGCTGCGGAGTTGTTTGGTGGCGGGATTTATTGGAACTACGAGGACGGAGGAAGAATCTACACATCCGGTAATCCTTGGAAACAGAATGACGTCACTCCCCCCGATGACCAGCCGAACGATTTCTCAGTCGACACGAATGGGGAAATAAAGACCGGCACAGAGTATAGTGATTTCCATCCCGCCCGAGTCTTCGGGAATACGGCGGAGAAGTTTCCCAACACCGATCAGATGATGGTGGATAAATAACTCTCAAAGCGTACCGAACTTCTGGGAGCACCCAAGGCTTCCCAGGGCGCCCACAGGCTTGCGGCGCTTCGAGGGTGTTTCCAGTCAGTCTCTTTGTTTTCTTTCGTTGCTATGGTAAAATATTCCCAAGATGCGCTCGATGACGCAACCGCATACGGTCGCCATAAGGCTAACTTTAACGATAAGGGCTTGAAGGTCGTGGATACCGTGTTCCTTCTTTCCTTTACTTTCTTTTTGATGTTTTCTCGTCTGCACGAAGGAGGGTACTAAATGAGAAGAAAGTCACTTTCGGCGTTTTTACTTCTACTGTTAGGAATTACCTTGTTGACTTCGATTTCGGGGTGTCTCTCCCGCAATAGGCCAACGTTTGCGCCACCGACGATAGAGCTCACGAGCCCCGCAAGCGGATCGACGGACTTGGCGACACCGGTGAAACTGGAATGGGAAGCGGCACCGGGCGCTCAAACGAATGCGGGGAAACGCGACGGAGTGACCATCACAGAGTATGAGGTTAATTACAAAAAAACCGATGGCACGGGTACAACCCAAACGGCGACGACAGTTGACAAATCATATAGCCTGACGGATCTTGCATACGGGACTCAATACACGTGGTGGGTCGTGGCCAAACAATCGGACGGGCAACGCAAGAAGAGCGACGAGTGGGTCTTTTCTACACAGGCCGCTCAATACGATACCCCGGAGATCGCGCTCAAGAGTCCCGAGGATGGCGCGCCAAATCAGTCAACAACGTTGACGTTAACGTGGGAAGCGACACCGGGCGCGCAAACGAATGCGGGGAAACGCGACGGTGTGAGCATCAAAGAGTATGAGGTGTATCATAAGAAAACGGGAGACCCGGATCCCACCGAACCCGCCACAACTGTTGATCAATTCCATAATCTAACGAACCTTGCATACGAGACAGAATACTTGTGGTGGGTCGTGGCCAAACAATCGGACGGCAAGCGGGCGACGAGTACCGAGTGGACCTTTACGACCCAGGCAGTTCAGTTCGATGCCCCGGAAATAGCGCTTAAAAGCCCTTGGAACGGCGCGGGGGATCAGCCGACGACGGTGACTTTGACCTGGGAGGCGACAGAAGGCAAGCAAACGTACGTGGGGGAGCGAGCGACGGCGATAGAGGGCTACCTCGTCTATTTTGGCGTGAATGGCCAGAAATATGGGGATCCAGTGAGGGTAACAACCACTCAGCAGCAGAGGCCGGGATTAGCCTATGGCACCACCTACAAGTGGCAGGTGGTGGCGCTGCAATCGGACGGGAAGCGAGCGACGAGTACCGAGTGGACCTTTACGACGCTGGCTCCAGTGTACGGGCCACCGACGATAGAGCTCACGGGGCCCGCGACAGGCGCGACAGACGAGGGGACGAAGGTAACTTTGACGTGGGAGGCGACACCTGGAGAGCTAAAGGCTGCGGGGAAACGCGACGGAGTGACCATCACAGGGTATGAGGTGTATCATAAGAAAACGGGAGACCCGGATCCTACGAAACCTGCCACAACTGCTGATAACTCCTATGAACTGGAAAATCTTGAATACGGGACAGAATACACGTGGAAAGTCGTGGCTCTCCAATCGGACGGGCAACGTGCGACAAGTACAGCGCGAACGTTCACGACAATGGAGTCTCTGTACAATCCACCGATGCTCGCACTCACGAGCCCCGCGAGCAGGGCGACGAATCAGGCAACGACCGTGACTTTAACGTGGGAAGCGACACCGGGAGTGCAAAAGATCGTCCCCGCGGGCGACCGCGATATGACGATATCCCATTATCTCGTCTATTTCGCGGCTGAAAATGCAGAATACGGCGAACCAGAAGCCACGGATGTGAAGCAGATGCAGAAAACGGGCTTGGAATATGATACGACCTACAAGTGGAAAGTGAAAGCGGTTCAGTTTGACGGGCAATCAAAAACGAGCGATGAAAGCACATTCTCGACGCTGGCTCCAGTGTACGGACCACCGACGATAGAGCTCACGAGCCCCGCGAGCGGCGCGACGGATCGGCCGACGACGTTGACGTTAACGTGGGTGGCGACACCGGGCGCACAAACGAACGTGGGAGAGCGAGCGGTGAGTTTAACATTCCGCGTCTATTATCAAAAAGAGGGCGGTACCAAAGCATCTACTGAGACGGGGAATCCATACTATAACTTGACCGACCTCGACCCCGAAGCCACATACACGTGGCAGGTTGTGGCGGTGCAATCGGACGGGCAACACGCGACGAGTACTGAGCGGACGTTCAAGACGCGCGCAGGAGGGGCCACAGAAACGCCTATCAAACGATATAACTCATCTGGAGCGCTACAAAAAGAATATGCCAAACTCAGCGAGGCGATCGCCGACGCGGTAAATGGAGACCGCATCGACGTGGACGGCGGAAAGGTATTGGATAACGAAGATAAACAAGTAACCATCGATGGAAAGCAGATAACGATCCGCTCTTCGCCTACCAACAATCCGTTTACTATAGATATGACTGAACTAAACAAACAAGGTTCCAACCGAGGAAACAACCGAGTTTTAGAAATTACTGGCGGAGCGTCGGTGACCATCCGCGATGCGATCATCACCGGTGGGAGTTTGGAAGGTAACGATGTCGGCGGCGGGATATGCATCACCGGAGGTAGTAACGTCACGACCTTCAATGTGACGGTTAATGATAATACCGCAGGCCGAGGCGGTGGCGTGGGCGTCTACTTGCAAGGCGCTTTTAACGCTCACGACACGACGATCACAAAGAACACTGCGAGAGAGAAAGGCGGCGGCGTGTACGTCCAAACCGGCGCTTTTAACGCTTACGGCACGGCGATCACGGAGAACACCGCGCAATTTTTTGGGGGCGGCGGTGTGTTCGTCTTTGACGGCACTTTCAACGCTTACGAGGGCACAACGATCAGGGAGAACACCGCAGAAAAAAATGGCGGCGGCGGTGTGTACGTTGTAACTAATGGGACTTTCAACGCGACGGAAACGACGATCGCGTCGAACACTGCGGAAAAGTCTAACGGCGGCGGTGTGTACGTCTTTGAGGGTATATTCAATGCCTACGAAGGCACGACGATCACGAAGAACGAAGCTGATGTGGGCGGCGGAGTGGGTGTCTATGGGAATAATGGTACCTTCAACGCTTTTAATACAACGATCACGGAGAACATCGCGAATTATTATGCCGGTGGAGTGGGTGTCGCGCGTGGCATTTTCAATGATTACCATTCGACAATCTCATCGAACTTCGCTTTCGGAGCTGGCGGAGTGGGTGTCGCTTACGGCACAGTCAATTCCGAGAACACGATAATCACGCGGAACGAAGCTTTCGAAGGAGGCGGAGTGGGTGTCGCAGCAGAGGGCGTTTTCAACGCTAGAAATACAAGGATAGAATCGAACAAGGGATATGAATCTGCTGGCGGAGTAGGTGTCACACTAGGCGGCGTTTTCAATGCGGAGGAAAGCGTTACCATTAAAGGCAACCGGGCTGATTCCGGTAACCCAGAAGACTTTCCTTCTTTTGGCGGCGGCGTGTTCGTCGCGGAAGGCGGCATCTTCTATGCCAAGAACAACACAACTATCGAATCAAACGAAGCGGATTATGGCGGTGGGGTGTGCGTTACCGGTCCCCATGATGGTACAGAACGAGGAAACTTCTACGCTGAAAGCGTCACAATTAAAGAGAATCGCGCGAAAAATGTAGGAGGCGGGATCGCGTGGGTCACCGGTATTTCAGAGATTCGTACCCGCGTTAATACTTGGACCCCTGCTAGCGACCAAGAACAGGAGTTTTCGGTCACGACAACCGGGGAAATTCACGCGAAAACTACCGGTGACCCCGTCCAAGTCTTTGAGAATACGTCGGAAAAGGGTGGATCGCAGATGAAGGTGTTCGGCAATCCTTAGAAAACTATAGTCGCGAAAAAAGAAAGGGGCGTGGTAGGTATGAAGAGATTTTTAAAGATAGTGATTCTGAGTTCTATAACTGCGATGGTTTTCTTGCTATCTTCAGTGTATGAATGTCATGGAGGAGATATAATAGGTGAGTCCTATGGTTCTAATACCGTTGTGGATTTCAGGAATTATAGTGAGAAAAGAATAAAAATAATGTTTCCGAAGAATAAACATGAGTCGGGAGAAGTTATAATTCCCGGGTGTGACCCTAATAAAATGGGTCCAGTCTACCATCGCATGGGTTTCCAGCAGGGCTATTTCGATCCGCCATTGAGGTTTTTTATTTTTAAGGAAAATGACGAAGGTGATTGGGATCCTTTAAATAACTTGACTGTAGGTGAATTTAAATCCAAGGGTGACGAAGCCGTTTCTGAAAAAAATTTGTTCAGAATATCTGATAGCGGGTATAAGAAGTATTCTAGACAACACGGTGCATCTGACTGGTGGCAAGAGGTACCTTGATATAACCCTAAAAGGGATACAGCTTTCCTGAGATGGCATAGTATAAAAAGCGCCTCACCACTGATGATTCAAAATGATTCGTTGGTTCATCAGATAGGCAATAACCGGCAACATGATATCTAATAGGCAATTTGGCGCTGTAAATTCGTATGCGGATCGACGGTTCATTCCGATTCGTTCGATAATTGTACTGGCGCGCTATGTTTATGCGAGCGCCTGGGAATGCCAATTTTCAAGACGGCGGTTTTTTTGGGAACGTCTGGGAACGCCGGGCTTAAGTCCGGCATGTTTTTTTCCAGGGAGGCCCTATCCCTTGACCGGTCTTCCTCTGTGTTCTCCGAGCCCTCTGTGCGAACCCCTGTTTTTAATCTTTGGAACGAACACCTGGGTATCGCGCGGTCGCAAAGAGAAGAAGCGCTTACGCCGCGATGCCCCGCTTGGGAAAGCCTACCTTCTCCGAGCCCTCTGTGCGAATTCACTCTTAAGTTCTTTATCCAGGCTTATTTTCTCTGCGTTCTCTCTGTGTTCTCCGTGTTCTCTGTGCGAGCGAGATCTTTTGCTTTAAATCCAGGCATTCTTTCTCTGTGCCCTCTGTGCGAACCCCTGTTTTTAATCTTTGGAACGAACACCTGGGTATCGCGCCGTCGCAAAGAGAAGGGGCGCTTACGCCGCGATGCCCCGCTTGAGAATGCCTACCTTCTCCGAGCCCTCTGCGCGAACTCGCTCTTAAGTTTTTTATCCAGGCTTATTTTCTCTGTGTTCTCTCTGTGTTCTCCGTGTTCTCTGCGCGAGCTAGATCTTTTGCTTTAAATCCAGGCATTCTTTCTCTGTGCCCTCTGTGCGAACCTTTTTTGGTTTTTGA
>MWEM01000025.1 GCA_002071085.1 Thermotogota bacterium ADurb.Bin062
GACACTTTGAAGAGTAACAAAAAACAAGGGGTTACTACTCGAGCGTAAGGGGTCAAAAGAAAATAGACCTTCACACTTTTTATGCGGGTTATAGAGTTTTTCGGTAAGCCTGAATTACCCGAAGGGTAAATCCCGCCCTCTTATAGGGTATAATAAAGAAAGATTCGGGTCAGCACCGGCGCCCTAACCAGATCCTGAAAAGGGGATCCGAACAGGGCGTTTCAAGGAATTATGTACCCGAAAGAAGGAGGGAAACATGAAACGTTTTGCCAGTATCCTGTTGATCGTCTCCGTTCTGAGCCTTTCCGTATTTGGCCAAATCGTTACCGGACAAACGGCTATCGCTATGAACGGCATGGTTGCCTCAGCGAGTCCTTATGCTGCCGAGGTAGGCGCCCGAGTACTAGAAATGGGCGGTAACGCTGTCGACGCGGCCGTCGCGATGGGATTCGCCTTGGGCGTGGTAGAACCGTATGCCAGCGGCCCCGGTGGAGAAGGTTTTCTCGTCGTACGTTTGGCGGACGGCACGACAAAAACCATCGACTTTAAATCCACGGCGCCTTCTGATCTGTCTCTGTATACGAAAGCTCCGAGCAATTATTCCACCGGTCCTTTGTCAGTCTGCGTTCCCGGCGTTGTGGATGGGCTGCTGAAAGCCCTTGAGGAATGGGGGACGATGTCTCGAGAAGAGCTCATCTCTCCGGCTGTTAAATTGGCCGAAGAAGGGTTTATCGTATCAGGCGATTTCGCCGGGAACTTATCCGACGCTTACGAAAAAATACTGAACGCGCCAGGAGACATCGCGAACGTATACCTTAACGACCTGATGCTCTATACCGCTGGGGATATCTTCAAAAACCCGGATCAGGCCGCAATCCTTCGAGAGATCATCGCGGGCGGCAGTGAAGCATTCTACAACGGCACTTTCGCCGACAAACTCGACGCCTATTTCAGAGCGAACGGCGGAGCGATCAGGAAGATCGATTTGGCCAACTACAAAGCGAAAATAAAGGACGCCGTATCGGGTACCTATCGCGGGTATAACATCTACTCGGTGCCCCCGAGCGTGGCGGGCGCCCAGCTGATCGAAGGGCTCAATATCCTCGAATACTTCAACCTGTCCGCGTTCGAATACGATGACCCCATGGTGATCTCTCTGATCGCCGATGCGTTGTACCTGGCATCGATCGACCGGCGGAACTACATCGAAGACAGCGACACCGTTCCGGTGAAAGGATTGATCTCGAAAGAGTTCGCCAAATCCAGGCTGCCGCTGTTGACGCTCGGAAAAGGATTGAAGCGCATTACGAACACAAACGAAAGAAACGCCGCTTATGCTGCTGACCCTTGGCCTTACGAATTGGGAGAGTCCTACGTGGACGTTGAGCTATCCGGCGTCGCGGCTTTGGCGGAACCCGCCTACGAATCTCCTTCCACGACCCATTACAGTGTTGTGGACCGATGGGGCAACGCGGTCAGCGTGACGCAAACCCTGAGCTCGTTCTTCGGCTCCTGCGTCGTCGTTCCAGGCACCGGTATCCTGCTGAACAACGAATGGGCGAACTTCTCTTCCAGCGGGATCAACAAATTCGTACCGGGGAAAAACCCCAGGACGATTATCTGCCCGACGATCATCACCGACCCGAACGATGAACTGTTTATGGTCGTGGGAAGCCCCGGAGCTTCGAGAATCCTCTCGATGATCACCCAGATCATCGTCAACGTCATCGACTTCAAAATGCCGGTCACAGCCGCTTTGAAAGCGCCGAAGACAGCTACCTACGACACGGCTGCGGAGCTGTTCATAGAAGGCGGATACCCTGAGAATACTCTAAAAGCGTTGGAGAGCCAATACGGGTACAAGTTGATTCAGTATCCCGGTATCGATCTCTTCTTCGGAGGGGCGAACATCGTCTACCGCTACCCCGATGGCCTATTGTTGGGCATCGGGTCCTACAGACGCTCCGGAGGCGCTGCCGGAATCGATTAAGACAGTTTTCTATCGATAAGTTATTCACGTCAAGGGTAGGCGGAAGCAACATCGGGGGTTTCCGCCTCCCTTTCTTAGGTTTAGATTCGAATAGCGCAATCAAACGCATAATGAGGAGGGTACTTCCATGAAGAAAAGGGTTTTCTTACTGGCTTTCACGTTGGTTTTCGCTATCCTCGTGATAGCCAACGGGCCGGCCGTTCCCAAACTCGCCGAGCCTGTGATGATTACGACCGCGGGTCAAAGCGCCGGCGCCGCGATGATGAAGGTATTGTTCACGAAATCGAATATAAAAGACTTCGTTTTTGAGAAATTGGTGACCGCAGACGAAATCGAAGGATACGAAACGCTCGTCATCGTCGCCGGCGCGAGCTCCAAAGGACTCGGGGCGGCCGGAATCGACTTCGATGGCGAGACGCAAAGGGTCACCGCTCTGATAGAAGCCGCGAAAAAACAAGGGATGAAGGTGGTCGTCGCGCAAATCGAAGGGGCTGCCCGGCGAGGTACCAGCAGCGATCAGCTCTTCTCTCTGTTCGTTCCTATGTCGGACTGGGTAATCATCGTCAGAGATGCGGATAGCGACGGGTTCTTTACCAATCTCTGCGAAGAACACGGCATCCCTCTAACCATCGTCGAAAAGTCGATTGAGGTCTCCGCTCAGCTGAATGCCGTTTTCGAATAAGGGCGGGTCCTAGCTGATGAGAAAACACTTTTTAATCTGTCTCTGCGTGTTGCTAGCGTTCTCGTTCTCGGCCTTTGCCACAGCCTATCTGCCCTTCACCTACGATATCCGCTCAGGCGTAGGGGTTACCGAACAGCGCCGTTTGAGCGATTACTTGGATGCGTTGAGGTACACGCCGGGAGACACACCGGTTTTCGTTTTAGATAGCGGGAAGGCAGGCGCGAACGTCCTCGTTTTGGGTGGGACGCACGCAAACGAGATTTCCGGTATTATGGCCGCAATTCTTCTCGTCGAGCGGGCGTCGGTCGAAACGGGAAGACTGTTCGTGATCCCTTTCACGAACGGCAGCGCGATCACCTGGCGCGACAATAAAAACGCCGTTATTCCTCCCTGGTTTGAGTTCACGACTCCGTCCGGCGTACGACGGCTTCCCTATGGTTCGCGGTTGACCAATCCGGAGCACGAAATCCTACCTGATCCGGAGCGTTTTTATCTCGAAAACGGCATCCCACTGGACGGTTCAGAAGCCAGAAACCTGAACCGCGTTCACCCGGGACTTCCCGACGGTACGCTCACGCAAAGAATCAGCGCCGCGATTACCTCTCTCATCTTCGAAGAAGAGATCGACCTTGTCGACGATTTCCATGAATCGGGCACGAAATCGAGACTCGCGTATATGCTCGTGTGCAATCCGAAAAACCTGGATCTGGGCGCGTTTGCCATCATCGATTTGCAGATGCAAGGGATCGATTTGAAACTCGAAGAGTCCAGCGCGGAATTCTTGGGTTTGAGCCACAGAGAGTTCGGGGACAAAACGCCGGCGTTCGCCTTTCTCTTTGAAACGCCCAATCCGGGACAGGACAGCGATCTCAAACAACCTCCCGATGTCGTGAATGACCTTATCTATCCCCTCTACCATCGGGTTTCTTTACAAGTGGCCGTTCTGCAAACCCTTTGTCAGTACTTGCCGGACTTCACGGGAAAAACGATAGAAATCGTCAACATACCACCGTTTGAGGTGTTGAATTCGGAGCGGTTGTACGACTACTATCAGTGATCGCCGAGATTTTACGGACAGGCTGATTCTTAAAACCGGAAAGACGGCCTGCGTCGTTGTTAGATGCGCCGGGCTTTCCGGCTCTCTATGTCCGATTCTCCGGCGAACCGCGCAGGGCGCCCGGTACTGTCCTTTCGGGCTCAGAATCCAAAACGGGGGGATTCATTCCATCGATAAGAGGTGTTCTATTTGCAGACAGAATTCATCATCCTGCTGATTATGCTCGGTTCTTTCATCCTTTTCGCGGCCTTGCGTTTTCCGATCTCGATTTCGCTCATCGTCGCGGCCATTCTCGGCGCGCTCTGCTCGGGTTTTGGTTTTCCTTTGGCCAGGTTGGTTGAAGGGGCTTTCGGATATTTGGACGCGATCATGATTATTGCGACGGCGATGATCTTCATGCGCAGCATCGAACGCTCAGGCTTGCTGAAAACGCTCGCGAATGCGATAGCCCGCGTGCTTCACAACAGGCCGTACCTCCTGTTGGCCTTTATGACTCTGTTCATCATGTTCGCCGGTATGATCACCGGCTCCTCCACCGCCTCCGTATTGACGACCGGCGCCATTGCCTACCCTGTGCTGACGCAACTCGGTCTGGATAAGAAGAGAGCGGGCGCCATCATCGCGATGTCCGCGATTTTTGGGATGATCGCCCCACCGGTGAACATTCCGGTAATGATCATCGGCCAGGGGGTCGATATGCCCTATATGGGCTTCACCTACCCCCTCTTGTGGATCACCATTCCCCTCGCCTTCCTAACCAGTTTCCTTTTCGGCGGCAAGTATATTCACCGAATCCCGAAGGAATCGATCGAGAAGGGTACCGGCGGTTTCCTCGTCTACGCCCCCTTCATCTTGCTGATCGTCTTGATGCTCCTCGAAGAACTGCGCGTGCTTGACCTCGGAATGCCCTTGGTCTTCTTGCTCTGCGCGCTATGCGCCACGGTAACGGGCAAGCGATTCGACTTTTTCAAGTCCTCGGTCGAAGCGATTGGAGATTCTTTAAACATCCTATCGATCCTCGTCGGAGTGGGGATGTTCATCCAGGTGATGACGATGACGGGCGTGAGAGGCTTCGTGGTCGGCAGTTTCGTCAGCATCCCGCAATCCGTACTCTTCCTCACGATGGCGGTCGGTATCCCGCTATTTGGCGCGGTCTCTTCATTCGGTTCCGCTTCCGTTCTAGGAGTGCCTTTTCTCCTCTCCTTCCTCAGCGGTGATGTGATCGTGGTCACAGCCGCGCTCTCGATGCTCGCCGGTTTGGGAGATATGGTCCCGCCCACTGCTCTGGCGGGAATATTCGCCGCCCAAGTGGTGGGGGAAAAGAGCTACTTTAAAATCTTCGCCCGCTCTTTGATCTCCGTGGCCATCACGATCGTCGCATGCGTCTTCGTCGTTCTCTACTCGAAACACGTCGCGGCGTTACCCCCTTGGCTCTTCTGGGTGGTATCCGGTGGATTCCTTGGGGTTCTTTCGCTCATAAAAGGAAAGGAGGCGCCGAAGGTCGTATGATGAAATGGCTTTATTTGGGTATCCTGTGTTTCCTCATAGTCCTACTGATACGCTACACCTTCACTTCGAAGAAGAAGTGGGAGTGGTTGATGGCCGCTTTCGTGTTAGCCCCGTGGATATTGCGCCTACTGCAACTCAAATAGAGAGAGGTGAATGCGATGAAAAAGACTTGCCCAAACCCCGCATTCCTGGGGTTTCTGATCGCGACCGCTATCCTGGTGGCGATTCCCGGCCTATCCTATGTCAAACAGCGGGCGCCCGAGACCATCATCCCGGGGCCGGGAGTCACCCGACGAGGTTCCCTGAGTGATTACTTACCGGCGTTGAAAGGAACGTCTGCGGACACACCGGTATTTTACCTCGAAGGAAAAGAACCCGGCGGAACGGTTTTACTCGTCGGCGGGGCGCATCCGAACGAACCCGCGGGATTCATCGCGCCTTTAATCGTGGTAGAAAGAGGGGTGGCGCAAAAAGGGAGAGTAATCGTGGTCCCTTACGCCAACGGAAGCGCGATCAGCCACACCGAACCCTTGGAAGGCTCCCCCGCCTCCTTTTCCCTTAAGAACAAAGCCGGAGAAACCCGTGTCTTTCGCGTGGGGTCTCGACTTTCCAATCCCCTCGATCAGTGGCCGGATCCGGCTCTATATGTCAATGAAAAGGGGCAAGTGTTGAGTGGGTCGGAGATGAGAAACCTCAACCGCGCCTTCCCCGGAAAGGCAGATGGATCGATCACCGAACAGATCGCCTATGCGATTATGGAGATCATCCGGAGGGAAAAGGCCGATATCTCCATCGATTTTCATGAGGCATCACCGGAGTACACGACCGTGAACGCGATCGTCGCCCACGAAAAAAGCCTGGAGCTAGCGGCTGAAGTGGCTATGTACTTGGAATTCGATGACATCCCGATCACGCTCGAACAATCGCCAAAGAACCTAAACGGATTGAGCCACCGCGAGTGGGGGGACTACTCGGACACCCTACCGTTCCTATTCGAGGCCGCTAACCCCTTCATGGGCCGGTTACGCGGAAAGACGGATGAAACCCTGATCATAGAAGGCAAAGACCCTTATTACCTGGCCGCCGCCAAAGCGAAGCGACTCAACGTCCCGTACGATGAAAAAGGTTTACCGCTCTCCTACCGGGTCGCCCGACACATCACCGCCTTCCGATACGTGCTGGACACATACAATACATATTATGAGGAAAAGGCGATCATCGTCACCGACTTGCCCGAATACGAAGAAATGGCCTATCGGAACCTCGGGGACTTCTTGAACTAACTGGGACCGCCGTGGGAGCGCCGCGTGAATCCCCCTTTTTCTTCTTTCACGCCCCGGTGAAAATCTCAATCTGCGCGCGCCCGTCGCTTACGCAAAAAAGCGTCGTCAGAGGCCGTTTTCGCTCAGTATTCGATATCCTTCGCCAAAATACATTTCCTCCGCGCGAAGTCGGCGTTTAGAAGCGCACGCCTTACGATATCCTCCAATTCGCGGAAATTGCCCGGATAATCGTGCTTTTCCAAGGTTTCGATCGCCTTTAAGCTGATGGATTCCACTGAAGAATCGGGAATGTTCGCGTTTTGTGATTGGAGGACGTAGCTCAATAGATACCGAAAGTCGTTCTTTCTATCTCTAATCGGTGGAATGTGTAGTTTGAAGAGGAAACGATGATAGAGATCGTTCCTGAAATCGCCTTTTTTTATTTCCTCTCGAACGTTACGATTCGTCGCAGCGATGAGCAACAGCGGAATAACGACCCCCTGTGGATCGTTGTAACCTTCCACCAGCGCTTTGCGATCGTCCAAGAAAGTCAACAATTTCGCTTGTACCGTTGCTGGTATTTCCCCTATTTCATCGAGAAAAACGACGCCTCCGGCGCAAGACAGCAGCTTTCCCGTCTTGTACCTCGCATCCGTGAAAGCGCCCGGAAAAGTCCCGAACAGCTCCGAATCGATCAAGTTCGGCGCGATATTCACGAGTGGGATTTTTCCATAGTGGCTCGCAAAGTCCTTGTCCAAGAACCGAGACGCTATCCATTCCGCAACCCGGGTCTTCCCGCTACCGGTTTCTCCTGTTAGGAGTATACCGTGAATCTTTTTTGTTTTCATTTTGGCGGCGTGCGCGTTAATCTCACTGAATCCGCGTTTTACCGCGTTGAGATCGGCGCCCGAAACGTCGTTCTCATACGCGCCGAGTTCGCTAAGTGAGCGCTTCGTTTTTTGTCGAAATTCTATTAATTCTGTTTGAAACCCTCGCAAGTAACCGAGCGCTTTTTCTGCTTGAGAAAGTACCGCTTGAAACACCGGATCCGCGATGAAGGATGAAACGGCTCCTTTCTCTTTATGATCAAACCGGATCTTCCAATCGAGGCTCTTAGAAAAATGGTATTCTAAAACGCTTTCTCCCGCGAGCTCTCGGACTACGCGTTTCAGCGATTCCGCAAACCTCGCGATTTCTGAATACTCTATCCTTTCCCCATAAAACCTATCGGTCGGAAACAGCTCGAATCGTCCGCTTTTTTGCGCCGCGCGCGCGGTTTCGACCGAAAGGCTGCCCGTGAACAAAAGAAAGATATAGGGGTTCTTACCCGAGGAAACTACGTCTTCGGGCTTAAACTGAGGGGTATTGATGACCAGGATGTCTGTGGCTGCTCCCTGCAGATTGTAGTCCGCCTCAAACCTCACCTCGACGTAAGCGTCAAGGTTTTTGCTCTTCAAAGTCGTTGTGATGATCTCTTTTACGACCTCACTAGCCTCTTTGGCTTTTTTATCCTCGATTACGAGGAGGCTCACTCTACTTTGGGCCGCAGGCACGATCATTCCTCCCATTCGCTTGTACCAAACTTATAAAAAACGGCTGCCCTTTCAACGCCGAAAAGAGGAAATCTTCTTTTCGATCGCTGAGATCGATCCCCATATCACCGAGCGCGTAGGTCAGTCCCTTGAAATACGATAATACCTCCAAAGTGCCGTCAAGGTTTCCCTGACTCGCATAGTCACAGCAAAGATCACGAAATCGATTTTTCAATATGGCCGGATCCGCGCCGAGCGCGATACGAAAAAGCGTGGCCGCTTCCGTTTTTTCCGGCATTAGTCCGTTCGGAGTCAATAGGTTTAGCGCCACCCTTTCACCGTTCCAGAACTCTATCGCGTAGTCGGTATTGTATCGGCGATTGGTCTTAGAAGTATTTTTCTCGCCAAAGAACCACGTGGATTTGAACCTGGCGAAAAAGTCTTCGGGTTCCGGCGGTCTTTCGCCGTCGAAGAACCCGCTGCAGAAGCGTTGCAATATACGTTTGACGTTTGAATAATAGGCCCCTGTGTGATTCATCTCGATATCTTCGTAGCTTCGCTCTCCGTTTAGGAACACTGTCATCTCGCCGGACTCCTGTTTCGCGAGGAGCAAGACGACGCGCATCCCGCGGGCTTCGGCAAACGGAACCTCGAGATCGCTCTCAAACAACGAGGTCTTCTCCGGCGCAAGGGTTGGGGCTACCTCGTCGTCATTGACCTCTACGGTTTCTTCCTCCCTTTCCAAACCGCTCTCGTCAGTCGGAATTTCATCCTCCGGGTTCTCTTCGCCAAAAATATCCAGGTTCGGAACGCGCTTTTTCCTGGACGCGCTTTTTAAAAGGGACTTGTTTTTGAATGATTCCCGCGTTTGCCGCTTAAACGCTTCCATAGTTGTCCTCCCACTTCAGACAAAAGGCATATGAGGTTTTCGGCGAGATTTCTATAGAGTCTTCGTTTTCAGCTCCGAATTCCGACGCGATAATCGCCTCGCTCTTTTCCGTATCCGACTTTTCTTTTCCACCTTTCCTCTTTCTGGGGTTTTCAAAACTCAGCGCCGTAAAAAAGCCTCTCTTTCTCCAGTCTGTGAGACAATCGAGCATTTGCGCTTCCGTTTGAAGGTTAAGCCGTGACATCTCTCGATAGAGGATCTCCAAATGTAGAGAGATGACGTCGATCGTTTGAAGAAGCGATCCCCCCACGTCTGACGCAGACTCTTGCGTGGCGAGCATATCAACGCTTTGTCCCGTATCCGCAGACATAATCCGCTGAACGGAAGCCAAGCAAATCCTTCTAAAGTACTCTAAATATCCCAAACTACCTTTATCACAGGCGCCTTCTAAATTGAAGAAAAAGGAGGATACCCGTTGCATTCTGAACCCGTAATCGCCAGTCTGGAAGGTTTTCATCGAGAGCTGCGTACCGCGTTCTCCTATCGTGTGGCCGGCCATCACCCCGACAAAATCGTCAATCGCGAACCCTTCTCTAATTTTCGAAGGGTCCAGACCTAAACAACGAGAACAGAGCATACCGTTTTTTGTGGCGCATTTGACGGGGCTTCTCACTTCGATGTCCTCCGACGATCGAAATAGATGTTCGAGGGCCTCCTCGTCGACCAGCGCCCATGTTCCGTGTTTATCGCGAACATACCGGTTAAGGAACAACTTTCTGAATAAAAAAGACGCTCTCTCTTTACGGACCTCGAGCGCGTTTTGACTAAGGTTGGCCGAGCCTTCCAGAACGATCTTATCGATCAGCTCTTCCAGATAGGCTCTGGGAAAGCGCAGCCCCTCTTGCGCGCCGCAATCCGACTCCGTCACACGTACCGGATACAGCAGTTCGACGAGTTTCCGGGTGAAGTAGCCGCCTTCTCCCACGTGGAATTTTTTATCCATCATCGAACGGCGGGTTTGAACAACGATGCGCTCGTCAAAATCGGGTAGGGGTTCTCGGTCCTCCCCTAGACCAAAATAACTCGACACCGTATGGCCGGAGCCAAAGGAGTCCGCTCCTTCTCGCCGCTTCATTTTTTCGAAATGGGCCTCTTTCCCGCGCGCTTTAGATTCCATTATCGGGAGGAGATCGCCTTTTTGATGGACAACTTCATAGAAGGATAGGCTGACGTTCTGGCGCGTCGCCTCATCCAAACATTCCGTTTGAAAGGACAGTAAGCGGTCGGGTATTTCGTCCGGCTTGGATGAGTTAAGGATATCTTTCACGTGGCTTTTGATTTTCGCGCTGCCCCACTTTCGCCAGTATCCGAAAAGGAGGTCCTGCGAAAGCGAGTACGCGAAATCCCTATTCCCAGAACGAAACGGATGACGTGAAGGCCGCATACCTTCCAACTCCTCCTGCATCCTCACGTTTTTTTCTTGGGTGATTGGATAAAACGCCGCCATCGTGTCCCCGTCGAAGTCGGCTCCAAAGCCTTCGCAAACCATAATCGGCAGGCCAATCGCGTACTCCTCCCAAAAAACGGGTTTGAAGGAAGCCATACTGTGCCGATGCAGCGAGGGTTGTCGATTCAGAAGCACGAAAAGACCCTCGGGAAGGCTTTCATTTACCCGCTTGCAAATCTCCGCCCTCTTGCTCCGGTCTCCGTTAAAAACCCTGTCTCTATCTCGCGCTGATATTTTGAAATGCGGAAACCATTCCAACGCGAATTCCAACGGTAGTTTGACCTGATCGATCGTGATATCGGTCGCCGGAGTGATCGTCGCCCTCCCGGAATAATGAACCCTTCGCCCGAGCATACATTTGCGTATATACCCCTCTTTCGAAGCGAGCAATCTTTTTACGCATTGTTTGCGGATGTCCCTTTTAATGAGCCGATACACGAGTGAGGCGTCTTCGGGGTTTTTCATCTCTTTGAGAAGCAGGTTTTTCAAAGAAATAGACTCCGCGCGTGCCTTCGTCAAGATCACTTTTCCTTGAGCCGCTTTTGTCGAGAGCGTATACCGGTGGTAATACTGAAGGATTTCGTTGAGCCGGGCAATATACTTTTCTTTATCCTTCCAATCCGACAGATTTGTATGTGCGAAAAGGTCGATGAGTTCTGTAGCGCCGTGATTGAAGAGGGTCCAAAACTCCATTTCTCCCATACGTTGCCCGCCGTCGTTCGAGCGCCCCTTATACGGTTGGAAGGTATTCAAGTTGATGCGATCTGTTTTCGAGATCACGTGCAACTTGTCTCTCACGCAATGATTGAGTCTGACGAAATACTGATAACCCACGGTGGCGGAAACACGATACCCATCAAGGAGCAGGTCCGCTTTGCCGAACTCAGCGTCCAGATCGGTCACAAACCCGGATTCTTTCATATGTTTGAGACAATCTGCCGGGTCCACCGTCGTAAAACTCTTCTGTGTCCGCTCGGACACCAAAGACAGGTGGGTTTCCAGTAGCTGCCCAAGGTTCATTCGGGTGATTATCCCGAAAGGACTTAAAATGAGATCGAGCGGTTTTCGTTGCCCGTTTTTCAACACATAGGGCATCGAAGAATCCGGCAGTACCTTGGAAATCGTGCCCTTATTGCCGTGCCTTCCGGTGATTTTATCCCCCACTTCGAGCGGCTTTCGAACGAAGATCGGCACACGCAGCTCAACAATACTCGTGTTGAGTACAACACCGGCTTTTTCTTCCTTCGTCCCTTTCGCCTTCCCAAAGGGGTACTTTCTCTGTACGAAGCGAATCAAGCGCTCCCGATGATCCTCATTATCCAAATCCAAGAGCAGCTCCGCCGGGTACCTCTCTTTATAAATCAGGACTTTCGAAAGAAGCTTCTTCGCGGGAAGCGAGCGGTCTTTATCCACAAAATAGACGGTGATCGATCCGAACTCGCCGTTTCGTGTTAAAATATGCCCTTTCCGTTTAAAAACCAACTCCACGCTTATCGCGCTCCGAGAACCAGCATCGGAATCTGACAAAACGACACGATTGTCTCGCCTGTCATACTGCATCTGAAAGACCGCTGGACAAGGGAACTCGACGTCCTCACGCAACTCCTCTTCCCTTTCGATGGCCATCCTTTTCGCGAAGCCTTCGCTGGCGACGATGCCGTCCTCGAAGTTCAAACCGTGATAGAGAGCGTACCCAACGAAGGCGTTCACCCCCCAATCCATCCGTAATTCCTCTTCCACCCCGGTTCCGATGATGGGGCGCTCCCCGCTCACGACCTTAACCGCTTGCTTCAAGTTTTTCCCACCCATCATCACGCGCGGTCCGTCGGAATAATTAGCGAAAGGAACTGTTCGCGTCGCCCAGCTCATCAGGCTTTGTACCTTTTCTGTTTCAACCGAAGCAGGGAGAAACCGCAATTCCTCGGGCAGGTACTGAGCTCCAGGTACTTTCGTCAGAACGCGCCCCATCTCCTCTGATTCGGGACTCTCGAGGAGATCGATCACACCGGCGTGTGAAGGATGAGGCCAGCGCATCGATTCGGACATCCGGCTTCCGTGGTAGATCACTTCGTTGAGTAAGGACTTCTCGTGCAGGGTGTTGAGGGGTTGAAAGGGCAGAAGCGGAAGAACCTGTATCCAGCGGATCCGTTTTCTTTCTTGCGTCTGCGCCTGGTCGTAGCCCCAGGGGTGATACTTCTTCTTAAGAGGTACTGTCGAAAGGTTCGAAGAAAGGAAATCCACATACCTCTCAAATACCCATTCCTCAATGGCTTTGCGCGTGTTTTTATCGTCATCCCAAAAGCTCCGAAGGAACCTGCTAAGAGACAAAGCAAGGTGGAGGTAATATCCGGGCATTACGTAAAGCTCCTCCAAATCCATTCTTTTAGGCGGCGGCGTCCGCTTTGCTTCTTCGCTCTTGAAGGAAACGGGGGCATCAAAAGCCACGCCCTTTTCGAAAAGCGTGAAAGGAGAATAGTAACGCTTCTTCCGATAGGTATAGACACCTTCTTCGTCGGGCAAGAGGACGAGGTGTTCAAAAGAGAGCGCGCGGTCTTGAAGAAACCGTGGCGAAACGAGGGCGCATCGCGCGCTCTGAAGCGTGTCGGACGTACACAAACGGTTCGCTGCTTCCAAAGTCCAAGCGATCTCTGGGTCTTTCAAGTTTTCTCGTAGAAAGCGCGTGATTCCGGAGGTCATCCTCATATAAAAATCTATTCCGAAAGGCATATTCCATTCTCCTTGCCGAGTTCTTTCGACACCCGACCTCTAAAGTGTGTAGTAGTACTTGAAGGGCTACGGCCTCAAGCCCGGATGCACGCCTATAACGAACGTGAGCGTGCGGTACGACATAGGAAAACATCAAGATACGAATCGAGTAACGTAATGATTATAACATCTTTCCCGTGAACAAGAGAAAGCAGTGTGGGTCAAGTTATGAGGTTTAATCAAGAAACAAGGACAGAATCGGAACGCCTGCGAACGTCTGGGAACGCCAAACTTTAGTTTGGCATGGTTTCCTGAGCGGGAAAATCGGGGTTCGCACAGAGAACACGGAGGACACAGAGGAGAGATTAGAACACATCTGGGAACGCCTGGGAACGCCAAACTTCAGTTTGGCATGGTTTCCTTAGCGGGAAAATTGAGGGTCGCACAGAGAACACGGAGGACACAGAGGAGAGATTAGAACACATCTGGGAACGCCTGGGAACGCCAAACTTCAGTTTGGCATGGTTTCCTTAGCGAGAAAAATGGGGGTGGCACGAGAACACGGAGGGCACAGAGGAGAGATTAGAACACATCTGAGAACGCCCGGGAACGCCTGGGAACGCCAAACTTTAGTTTGGCATGGTTTCCTGAGCGGGAAAAATGGGGTTCGCACAGAGAACACGGCGGACACTGAGGAGAGATTAGAACACATCTGAGAACGCCCGGGAACGCCTGGGAACGCCAAACTTTAGTTTGGCATGGTTTCCTGAGCGGGAAAAATGGGGTTCGCACAGAGAACACGGCGGACACTGAGGAGAGATTAGAACACATCTGAGAGTGCCTGGGAACGCCAACTTTTAAGTTGGCAGGTTTTTTTCGGGGTCGTAAAAACCACCCACCTCACGATAATACGCGCGAGCATCGCGGCGTAAGCGCCCCTTCTTCATGCGACGGCGCGATACGTTTTTTCTGCGTCCATCGCGGCTTAAAAATGACAAAAGGCGGAACTCCTTCTCTTCCCTTTTTTTGTTGAGCCTCGATATTATACCCGCAAGAGAAAGCACTGTCGGTGAAACGCGGTCGAGGGGGTTGCGCTGCGGTTGGTTTCCTGAAGAGCGGCGCGTCCGTTCGCACGTCGCTTTTCTACGCTCAGCGAAGGTTACTCGAAAGAGAGGAATTACCGTGGTTTGGCTCGAATAATGATTCAAGAGCTCCTATCTTCTTACTGATTTCGGTGATAACGCCGAACCGTTGTTCATTGTCTCACCGTTTTTTGAATACGTGAATACGATCAAGTATTAACGTCTTTTTCGAGCGGTGAACTTAAATCTAATTATGGGAAAAAAATGATACAATAAGTCACGGACCCATAGGAGGAAGAATGAGCATCGAACGAGAAAAGAAATATCGGTTGCTTTCGGATGTGAACCCACAAGGCGCAAGCGCGCTAAAGAAGCGTCTCAAAGAAGAGACTTTAAAGAGAAATGTCAGGAAAACCGCGGTGGTCCAGTGGTATCTCGAATGCGGCGCTAACACCGAAATCCGCTTGCGCCTCGAGATACATAGAGAGAGAAATTCTTTCAGGCACGTGTGGACTTACGGAAAGAAGCGTGACACTGACGACCCGGATTTGCGGGAGGAGTTAGAAGAAACGATCGATTTGGAAAAGCTTGCCTCCGGGCAGTATCCCCCGGATGAATTCCCGAAACTTCTCGAGCTCCGCGAAGGAATCGAAGCCCTTCAAGACTACCCCTGCGTAATCAAAACACGTACGATTTTGGCGGATGACGAAGAAAAAGAGGTGGTTTTCGACGAATTCCTTCACCCAGACGATGTCTCCGCGATGATCGAAATTGAGCTGAAAAGCTTGGAACTCCCCGATGCCACTTTCGAGAAAACCCTGAGCGAATTCGGGCTATCGGATTGTGTCGAAGAGATCACGCGCCGTCAGACCTCCAAAAACAGAGACCTCGCGAAAAAAAGGGAACCCGATGTGAAAAACCCCGTCCACTCTCTCATCTTAACCCTGCAAAACCGTCTGAAAGGCCCAGTGATCGTAGCGGTTTTGCAAGGGAAGTCGTTGGAATCGAACATAGAGAAAGCGATACGGGCCGAATCGTCGCAAAATAATGTGAAAGCGAATATTTCGGACCTCACCTACCCTTACGAAAAATACGGTGAAACAGAGTTCAAACCCAAAGGAAGAACTTACGGCATACCGATAAAAGAAATCCTCGATTTAGAAGCGGAGGCTCCTCTCGCGCACGAATGCGTTCGCGGTTTGTCCGCCGAACTCGACAGCTTATTCGCGATCGAAAAAAACGGGTACGAGATCGATGAAGTGCGTTATTTCTTATTTCCCGAAAAAGACGGCGCGTTTGAGGACGAAAAAAACCGATGCCCGAAGCTCTATCCATATCTCAAAAAGTTGACCCAGCGCGTGTTTCATAACGTGACGGTGAGTAGCTATTCTCACTCCTATGCCGCAAACGATCCCGAAAGTGTGTACCGGTCTTTTAAGGAAACCTGGCAAGCTTTTGAAGGCCTCGAGCGAAACAACGGAGGACGAGAAATCGTTTTTGACTCCACCGGGGGTCACAAGATCATTGGCATTATCGCCGCTTTGTACTTCCAATTCAGCAAAAAACCATTCTATTACGTTCAGGCGGACAGCGATGTTCTTTACAAATTCCCGCCCGCTCCGATCAACTGGGATATTCTACAAATCGATGAAAGCCACGCCTTTTACAGGCAAATCAATGGAAATCGGATCTCTTACGTTCAGTATCTTCAAGTCCCACAACCGCTAAGGAACATCTTCAACTCCATCGCCCCGGAACCTAAAGAGGCAGAACCGATCCTCACTTCATTACCTATCGATAGGATCCTCTCGAAATATGAAGATTCCCGAAAAGTACCTTTCGGATACGGAGAAGAATTTTTGGATTTTCTCGACGACGAAAAGAGAAAAGCCTGGATACGCGACAAGATCCTTTCTCGCTGGTCTTTACAATGGATGGGCGATCAAATCCCCGAAACCGTGGAACACTCGCAACGACATAGCAAGCGACTGATGGAATTCACGGTCAACCTGATCAACACCATAGGAGAAGAGACTTTCCTCAAAGGGATTCCGCGTACACATATAAAGGATTTCTATTTCATTCTGGCGATTGCGATGAACATCCACGATCTGGGACACACCAACAACCTGTGGAGGTTCGGAAACGGTCAAGTCCTGCACCTGGACGGGCTGCCGAACATCGTGCGTGACCTACATAACGAGCTCACGGTACAGATGATCGATGGAAGCGACGAGGACCAACGTTTTCGACTGCTGGAGGGGCTTGAAGAATTCGACCCCACTGGTGATATAAAAAAGGCGCTCGTTTTAGTGTCGCGATATCATCGCGGGCATATGCCTATCGACCGCCCGGCCGCCGTAGAGAAGACGTTGGATAAAGATTTCGTCTCGATTTTCGAGTTACACTGTCCGCCTCTGGCGGACGTATGTGAGGAGGTTTTCCCCGGAAAACCCGAATGGAGGGCGATGGTGATCGCGCTTGCCCGCTGGTTGAAGTTTATCGACGGCACGGACGTGCAAGCAGACCGCACACTCATTCCCGAATACAGCAAAATCCGTTGCGAGCGTACGAAATACGAATCGCTCGAACTCATCGAAGAGCTGTTGAGGTTTCCTAATCCCTGCATAGCCTTGAATGGGTTGAAAAGCAAGCTCTTGGCGGCCAAACGCCAGTTGAAACTCTACAACCCTGACCATTGCGACGCGTCGATCTCGACGAATTTGGATGACATCGGGAAAACCTTGGAAAAAACCGTTTACGAGACCGTCGCCGACGCCATCTATTCCGCGAACGGAAACCCGCGAATTTCGATCTCCTACGACATCAGGACGTTAGCGCGTATCGCCTTCAAAATTAGACAATTCGTCCATTTCGAAACGCACAACGCCATAGAGGTCGTCTTTCCCCGGTTTTTCAAAGAGAAAACGCTTGCTAAGCGAGGCGACGAGAGCAAAACGAAGATGCTTTTCTTGAACTACGTACTCAGAGGAGACCAATCCCAAGCCCTCCTCGAAAGTGTGAAAAGCAAGGTAAAAAAGGACGTTGAAGAAGAATTCAAAAAAGCCGGGATTTGCAAACTCCAAGGCATCGAGCATCTCGAAGTGGAGTTCTACGAACAACCTTCATCGAATCCCGAATAACAAGGAGGTAAACTTGAAAACCTACACAACCCTCATCGCAACCGTAGGCGCGAGTCTTGCGGGAAATATCTCCAAACTCCCGGATTTCAATGAGGACTTCACTAAGGGCGTTGTCGAGCCCATCGTGCAACAAATGTTATCGAGAAGTTGGGGGGATCCCGAAACCGCCACCGTATACGGCTCCGAAATCAACTCGACGGTCAGCCTGATCAAACATTTTGATAAACTCGATGCCGGAACCTTTGATCCGATCAACCTCTATTTTTTCGTTTCAGATACCCCCGTAGGCGAAAAGATCGGAAGCATCCTGAAGACGTTCTTCGAAAAAGACAGCGAACTCCGTTTTAGAAACGTACAGGTCGTTAAGATAGCGAAGCTCAGCGACACCGACGAGTACGCGTTCGGAAAAGAGGGGTTAAGAAACCTGGTGCGCGAATTCGCCGACGTTGCGAGAAAACACCGCTATGGGCTGGCCGTCAACGCCACCGGCGGCTACAAAGCGCAAATCGCATTCGCCCTCGCGTTGGGGCAGGCGATGAAATTCCCGGTGTTCTACCGGTTCGAACGTTTTGACCATATAATAAAAATGCCCCCGTTACCGGTGGCGCTGGATTGGCAAATCTATCTCAAACACCACGCATTACTGGACACTCTCGAAGAATCGACGGCCTTTTCAGAAAAAACCGATCTGCCCACCTACGGATTTCGCAACTACGCCGCCATCCCCGAAGAGCTGAAGACTTTTATCGAACGAGAAAAAATCGACGCCGAGCACTATTTGGGACTCAGCCCGATGGGCCAGGTGTACATAGAGTCCGCGCGCGAACTCCTGACCGTCGAAACCCCGCTTCTTGAATCGATTAAAGCGCCCGAGGACAAACCCAAATACATACAAGATGAATCACACGCCCTGAAATTCGCAAAAAAACACGCCCTCTACGAAAAGATATCGGCGCTTTCTTTTGTCGACAAAGTGGTCGGATTCCAATTCTCACCCAATTTCGAACTGAGCGGGTTCAAAGCGCGCTTCCAAGGAGACGAAATCTTATTCGAATATGGAAACAAAGGGGGCACACACCGGTTCAAAATATATACAACCGCGCGGAACTCGCGAGAACGACTCGCTGCCTTAGAGTCTTTGAAAGAGGCCGCCCAAGAGTGGTAACACGCATCATCCTCAGCCCCTGGGACCACCCGGGAACGCCGAATTCAGTCCGGAAGGGATTTGCAGAAGCGTGTCGCGATGTCTACGAGGTTTATCGCGGGGTAAGTGCATTTTACGACCCCGCGATCCGCCCTTTGTCTTTAAAAATGGGTATCGCGCCGTCGCGAAAAGAAGAAGCGCTTACGCCGCGATGCTGCGATTGGAAACGCCGGGGAGCGCCAGGCTTTAGTCCGGCATGCCTTTTCTTTTTCCAAGAGAAACCTGTCCCATGCCAGTTTTTCCTCCGTGTTCTCTGTGCCCTCTGTGCGAACCCTGTTTTTTGATCTTGGGAACGAATGAAAGGGGTATCGCGCCGTCGCGAAGAGAAGGGGCGCTTACGCCGCGATTACCGCAATTGGGAAGGCACGGAACCACCGGACTTCATTTCGGCATATCAACAGGTTTTTCACTCGGAACGCTCTCTTTTTCACCCAGCGCGCTCCGTGTAGAGCAAAAGACGACTCTATTTCATTATGCGCAAGCGCTTAATGAGAGAAAAAGAAAAATTCAGAAAGAAAGGAGGGTATTTTTTTGCAAACGATCGAGTTAACGCTGAAGTTTAACACACCGGTATTTGCGAGGGGAGGCTCCGACGGATTTGAAATTACCCCTCAAAGCATCAAAGGGCTCATGCGTTTCTGGTATCGCGCGCTGCTTCCGAACGTGATCGACATTCACCGTTGCGGACAGAAGACCAAGCAGTATTGCGGAATGAAGTACGCCGAGGAGCTCCTGTTTGGCAGCACAAAACAGCGCAGCCTGTTCGACGTGGAAGTGGAATTAAAAGGAATGATACAGGACTTTGGGAGTTGGGGGACAACTCCAAGAGGAAGGCCTGTGTTTAACCCAAAAGAATTTCTCGTGACGAGCGGCGCAAACTACGCCGCGTACGGGATGAGCCCTACTAAACCGGGAGAACCCATACGTAAGTACCTGCCGGCCGGAGCGGAAGTGATTCTGTCTTTCGTTTTCCGCCGGAAGAGCTTGTCGAATGAGATGCGCGACGCCTTCCTCCACCTATGGGGAGTCATCAGCATGTTTGGCGGAATCGGCGCAAAATCCCGAAAAGGGTACGGAAGCTTCGACATCGCCACGACCAAAGTAGAAGGAACGATGTTCGACTATTCCCCTACCCAAACTCTGTTTCCAGAAAGTCTACGAAATGTTTTAGATACCGTGAGAAGCACTTTCGCCAAAATGCTGGCAAAGTTGGACACGGAAAATGCCCTCGCGTTTGACTTGCAGCCTTTGATGCCTGTCCCACCATTTCCAGCCCTCACTCAGGTATGCTGGCTCCACAAAAAAAAGTACCAAAACTCCGACTGGAGATCAGTTTTAGACGCGATCTTTGGAGGATCGGGGATGATGGGCCAACGAAGCTATCGAGGGAATTTTCAGGCCTATAAGACCGTAAAAATAAAGGGAATGAGGTTGAAACACGGCGAACAAAATGATGGGGTACAAGCGGTGCGGGAAATCATCTATGGTCAGGCGCCAACCTTCCCCCACGATCAATGGGAGGTTTCACCAACGATACTCGGCCTTCCTTTACTGTATCAAAATATGGGCAATACTCCGGATAGCACCGGCCGTAACACCGGTGAAGTGAATAACCCAACAGGGCGGAAAGCTTCTCCCTTGTTCGTTTCGATCCATAAAAAGAACAACGATACCTTCGCCTTTTTCCTGCTCATTCCATCTCAGATTTCTAGCAATCGAACCAACGACAACAAACCCATTTTAACCGTTAAGCCCAACATTGGAAATCCAGAAAAAGAGGTCTTAGGCAATGAAGATTTCGAAGATCTCAAGAAAAAACTCTTGAAAGCGCTCGAGGGTGGTGGTGTGAGGTGAAAAACAATGGCTTCTATTGGAAACGAAAGCTCGGAGCCTTCTTCCACGACCCGGTCTTTAAAGCCTTCGACGTAAAAACCCATGAAGCCCTTGCGGGTAAATTCCTCAAGGTTTTGGGCGATGAAGGCGTCGAGATACAAAAATCAGGAGACGCCCCCGCCAGCGCGATGGACCGGCTGTTGCTGCCTTATGAAACATCGACTAACAAACAGAACCGGATTATTGTCGACGCTGCCGATCTGAGCGAATTCCTGCACCCTCTCTCCGGTACTCCTTTGGAGGTTAAAAAGACCGTCTATGACCGCTATAGAAACGATGCCCGGTTCCTCTCCGAAGAGCTCGTAAAATGGGTCGAATCGATCGTCGACAAATACCCGGACGATCCCTGCAAATTGTTCCATCACCTCTGGTGGGAATTGCCCTGCAAAGTGCCGATGATCGACTTCCTACCCGCCGACACGCGCGCGCCCTATCACTCCATCATCGACCACCTCGATATGACCGCCGCCCTCGAGGGCTGCAAAATCGGCGCTCAAGTCAAACCCGCGCTCCTACAGGTGGCGATCGGGCCGATCCAAAAGTTCATCGCCGCTGCGCGCAAAACCCGTGATTTATGGATGGGCAGCTATATACTTTCTTACCTGACCTTCCAGGGCATACGCCTTATCGGAGAAACCTTCGGGTTCGACCATATCATCTTCCCGAATATGAGACACCAGACACTCCTGAAAGAGTGGCTTCGAAAGAAAGAGATTAATGTCGACGATGACACTCAGGACCTACCGCGCGACATCGCCTCCTTACCCAACCGATTTCTGGCGGTCGTTCCATCAGACCAGGCTGAAGCGCTCGCGCAACAGGTGAAAAACGCGATAGAGAAAGTTTGGCGCGAAATCGCAGAGAAGACAGCGGGAAAGTTGAAGCTCAGCGATACGGAAAGACAGTATTGGACTATGCAGACGGACTTATTCCCGGAGTTTTATTACGCGATCCAGAACTGGGAAAACCCGGCAAATTTCCAAGTTGTCTTTAAGAAATTTTTCTCTGATACAGACGAACTCGACGGTTTCGCGAGCGAATTACGGAAACTCTCTCAGCTCGAGAGTTATCCGGTTAACAGCGGCAGCTTCTACCCGTTCTTTTATGAACTGACGCGTCGAAAACTGGAAGCAGTGAAAGCGACGACCGCTTTTGGGGGCTACGTCGACGACCGCCCCGTGGACGGAGACCAGCTGAGCGGGGAAGTGAAAGCCATCCTCGAGGACTACCGACGGCGTGATGGCGCGGCGTCGCCGGGGGACAAATCGGAGCGATTGGGCGCCATCAACCTCATCAAACGAGAGATCATCGAGATTCAGAAAGACATCCCAAACAAGCGCACGCCATCGACAACCGAAATCGCAATACGGAATCTGGAAGAAGAGAAACGAACGCGATGGTTGAACTTATTGAGAGAAGAGAATCAGGAACGCGAGAATGATACAACGTTCGAAAAGTTGCCGACCCCATATTACGCGATACTCGTGATGGACGGAGACAAGATGGGCGAGTGGATGTCCGGAAAACGGGCGCCAGAGCTGAAAGACCGTTTGCACGAGAAAGCGAAAAATGCGCTAACCGCTCTCGATAACAATAGAAAAATAAGTCTTTCCAAATTAAAAAAGGCGGCGATCACTCCCAGTTACCACCGCGCGATCTCGCGAACGCTGGATCATTTCTCCCGATTTGTCAAGCCGGTAGTTGAAGACAAATACAACGGATTGCTCATCTACGCCGGAGGCGACGACGTTCTCGCTTTCCTGCCCGCTCGAACCGTCTTTAATTGCGCCAATGACCTGCGCAAAATTTACTCTGGTATCGGAAAAGTCGAACTGACGGTGGATGTCGACGGTAAAAATAAAGAAGAATACTTGTTCGATCAGGAGCTTTGTTATAAAAAAGAAAATGAAAAATGGTTCCCGATGTTCCCGATGATGGGAAGCAAAGCCACGATGAGCGCCGGTATCGCCCTGCTCAACCACAAATTTCCGTTATCGGACGCGCTCGATATCGCGCGAGATGCTGAAAAATGCGCGAAAAGAGGCTGGATCGACCTTCCCCCTGCGCTTTCTGAAAACGAAAAAGCCGATTCGAGAAACGCTTTCTCGATTACGGTGGTTCGACACTCCGGCCAGCAAACCAAAGTGGTATCCAAATGGGAACGGAATCAAACGGACCTCCTGGCTAAGGCGCAAGAGATCTGGACGCTGCTGAAACAAACCAAAGTGAGTAAAAAAATCCTCTACACGTTTTTGGAAGACATCGATTCCGGCGAGTTCACGACGGAAGAATGGGTAGAGCGATACCTTCCCTATCTCATCGAACGTCGCGGAAACCTCACAAAGCGAGCCAAAGACGTCGTTGTAGAGAAATTTCAGGAAGTGTTAAGCGGATTAGTCACGAAAAACGATGAAATACGAACGCGTAAAACCTTTGAAGATTTCTTCTTGCTGCTCTCGATGGGAGAGTTCGCGCAGAGAGAGGTGGAAAACCGATGAAAAACTTCGACATCCTCCGTTTCAACCCTGAAAGCGCCTTGCTTTTCCGCGACACACGCGGATTTGGTTTTTCGGATAACGCCCGGACTGTGTTCCCGACCTCAGAACCGTTCTATGGCGCGATTCGTACGGCCTTTTTGAGGAAAAATAAAACAAACCTTCAAAACCAGAAGGCCGTTGAAAAATACCGTGAACAGATCGGCGATAGAGACCACCCGGGGAAATTCCGCTTCATCGGCCCTTTCCCATTTCTGAAAGAAGATGGGCGGACCCGGTACTTCCTCCCCACCCCTTCCCATCTGACGAAATGGGATGACGGAAAGATCGGTTTTTTACAGCCAAACCCGGAACTATCCTTTTCTTATAGAGGCATCTCCCTCCATACGCTTTGGGATGGAAAAACGGAGCAAGGGTCTCGAGCGGCGGAAGCTTACCCGTGGATCGACTGGGAAGGAATGTCCAAGATAAAGGAGGGAAAACCGCCCGCCAAAGAGTCGCTGGTGAAAGAAACTGTCTTCTACGAAATCGAACACCGTACCGGAATCGGTCTCCGATCCGATCGCAAAAACGCGCGGGAAGAGATGATCTTCCGGGTCCGCTCTTTCCGTTTTAAAGAGGAAGCCGGCCTATATCTATGCGTTTTAAACGGCGCCGAGCTTCTGGAAGGAATCGATACGGTATTGCTGGGAGGCAAATCGGGTGTGGCGACAACCGAACTCGAAAAGAACGTGCCGGGATCCCTTTTCCAGAAAGTTGAGGATTCACGAAAAACCGTGATTTTTGTGACTCCTGCGATCTTCCGGAATGGCTTTCTTCCGACGGGTTCCGAGAACAGTTTTTTCGGGGCGACCGTGAAAGCGGTGTGCAATGGAAAACCGTATGCGATCGGCGGATGGGACCTCATCGCCCGTAGACCGAAACCTTTGATGCATGCGGTGCCAATAGGTTCTACCTACTTCATAGAGG
The DNA here is from genome assembly GCA_002071085.1 of Thermotogota bacterium ADurb.Bin062. Lineage (GTDB taxonomy): Bacteria > Thermotogota > Thermotogae > MWEM01 > MWEM01 > MWEM01. Next base: position 23,921 of record MWEM01000025.1, read on the forward strand.
GTTCCCTCAATACGACGACGATCACGGAATTACGGGGCGAATTCGGATATGGCTCATACATAGAGTGCAAACGGTATAAGGAGGATAACTATGGAAAATAAGATTTTGGCGCTATATGCGGAAAGTCAGATTCACGCGGGGAAGGGCAGCGATGTCGGCATCGTCGACCAGCCGATACAAAGAGAAAAGTCAACGGGGTTCCCCATCATACAAGGCATTAAAGGAGCTATCCGGGCGAGTAAGCTGATCAAAGAAAAAGAAAGAGAGGTATTCGGCAATAAACCACTCGCGGAAAAAGAAGACCTCGCGGGTTCCATCGCCTTTTCCGAAGCGAAAATACTCGCCTTTCCGGCTCGAAGCCCGGAGTCGGTTTTCATATGGATCACCTGTCCGCTGGTGTTGGCGCGCCTGCACCGCTTGAAAAAAATCAGCGGCTTGTCGATTCCAAAAATCGAGGAGAATAAAGCCATCGTAAGCAATCCGACGATGCTCGCAGACGGAAAGCTTTCGTTGGAAGAGATCGAAATCGAAGCGGCCGTAAACCCCGAAGCGACCAAGTGGGCGAAAGCGCTGTCCAGCTTGACACCGGACGACACGATGAAAGAGCATTTTGAACAAAATTTCGCGATCGTTCCGGATAAAGCCTTCCAAAACTTCGTCACTACGGCGACCGAAGTGATCCCGCGCATCCGAATCGACGAAAGGACGGGAACCGTCGCTCCCGGGGCGCTGTGGTACGAAGAATACCTACCACAGGATACGATTATGTATTGCATTTTAAGAAACGCGTCGATCACAGGAGAAAACCTTCTCGAATCGACGATAAAAGCATTGGACGGGCAAATGATCGCGATAGGTGGAAACGAAACCGTCGGAAAAGGCCTCGTGTACTTGAAAGTGTTGGAGGGATAGAAATGCCGACTTCTCTCGAATTGGCGCAATGGGCTAAAAAAAGGGTAAACATCAACCAGGACAAAGGCACCGAATACAAACAATTGGTAAAAGGGCTGGGCGCGATGATCATCCAGAACGGGTTGTTAGGAACATTACTATATCTAAAGGCAAAAAGTAAACCGCATCATTTAGCCGTAATGGAAGACATCTTTGAGTTTTTAAAAAGTAAAGGAGTCCCGAACCCTCAGAATCTGCAGTTTTCCGAAGAAAAGTATCTGCGGTTGACCTCGGAAGTTCTTGAAATGAACAAATGGCTGCGCCGATATGCGGATATCCTCATTGAAAGCAAGGATGAAGGGGGGCGCGATGATAAACGCCGACGCGTTCAATAAGAAGGTAGGAAAGAATTTGTCTTTATACTACAACCGGTTTGCGTTCGCTCAAATGAGCGGCGGCAGCAACGACCTTGCAGACACGCTTTTAAGGGCAATTAAAAGAATCCCGAAAGAGATCAGCTTTTACGACCGGTTGATGAAACGCCGCGATCTGTCCGTAAGACAATTCCAAGAACGGAACGGCTATTCTGTTATCGACTTCACCGCGAAATCGAAATCACGATTCCTAATATACGCTGGCTGTCCTGCCCCGACCGATGTTGGCTTCCACTTCTCCAGAAACTACGGATTGCCCGTTATTCCGGGTTCTTCTATAAAGGGCGCTTTCCATCATTATTTAGCGGACGAAGAATACGACAGAACGAAACGCAGCCGATGGTTCGGGGTCGGAACCGGCGATGATGATATGGGCGGAGAACGCGGCTCTATCGTCTTCCTGGATGGACTGCCCGTGGGAAATGTGCAGTACGAGCTGGATATCATTAACAGCCACTTCCCCGATTATTATGGCGATGTTCCCGATATGCCGCCGAACGATTGGTACAACCCCATCCCCGTACGCTTCCTTGCAGTTTCTAAAGGCGCGACGATCCGGTTCACCTTACTGCTCAAAGATGAAACACGAAAAGAAAAAGAGGAAATTAAAAAGCAGTTCAGACTTATGCTCGAATACTGGGGGATCGGAGCGAAGACCGCTTACGGCTACGGGCGTTTTCGTCCTACGGAAACCTGATAATTTTTGAAAACACGGCGCGGGTTACCTCGCGCCCTGTTTTTATTATAACCGTTCTCTTTAAGTGTGTACTTCTTATTTGACCCGCTCGTCACCTCACTCGTGATTCATACCTGAAGCCGGATGATGTGACAAACGATAACGAATATCCATATGCGGGAAGGGGGGGTTCTTATCGAAAACATTTTCGTTCCGATCGGAGGCGGAGATGAGATCGGAGCCAGTTGTTACTATCTCCGGAGTGGCGACACGCGCTTGCTTTTGGATTGCGGGCTTCGACCGCAAAGCGAATGGGTGTATCCTTACTTTGAGTCGTTTCTTCCAATGGGATTCATCGACGGACTATGGGATTTGGACGCCGTATTTCTTTCTCACGCTCACCTGGACCATATAGGCGCTTTGCCAAAACTTATCAGCGAAAACTATCGGGCTACGATTTATGCTTCGACGCCGACTAAAACGCTTACTGAAGTGATGCTAAAGATAACGACGAAAGAAAATGCGAAAAATAGTTGGTATGAAACGCCTAACGCGTTTTATCAGAGCGCATTGATTCACGAAGCGATAGGAAAAGTCGTGGCTATCGATTGGAATAAGCCCAAGTCATTCGGAAATTTCCAAGTTACGTATTTTCCAGCCGGTCACGTCTTAGGCGCCGCTATGGTGTACATAGAGTTCGAAAACCGCCGAATACTCTACACGGGAGACTTTTGCGATGTCGACCAGGAAACGGTCGGCAAGTATCAATTGCCCGAAAACCTTCCTGTCGATTTGTTGATTATGGAAACAACCTACCGGAATAGGACAGCCGATAGGGAAGAATTAAAAACATACGCTTCCTTCGAAGACTTTCGCGGTATCCTCGCAGAGGGAGGGAAGGTCATGCTGCCTGGTTTCGCTCTTGGGCGCGCGCAGGAAGTCGCTTTAAAGATCAAAAAAGCCCAGGACCTTGGGTTGGTTCCAGTTTGTCCGATAGTGATCGACGGTTTCGCGAAAGCCCTGACCGATATCTATGAAAATTACGGCCGTAGGATATACGATTATCAGACCGTGTTTCCCTTCCAGCGTCAAGATGAAACGCTTTACGCCGACGAACCGTGCATCATTATCGCCAGTCCCGGTATGATGTTGGAAGGCAACCGTTCAGCTCGTCATTATTCCAGAATGCCGTCGGGTTCGATCTATGTCGGGGAATTGCCGCTCACAGCCCACGCGCAAAGAGAAGGGCTTCTTTCTTTTATTGGGAATGTGCGCCCCAAAGAGGTCATACTCGTGCACGGCAACCCGAACGAAACGACGCCGATAGGCTTGTTCGAGGAAATACACCTTCGTTTTCCGTTTCTAAAATGCGTTTATCAATCTCGCAACTTGCAGCCAATTCAATTCCTATAAGGAGGGGTTTATCTGTGCTTTCCGGAAAAGACCAGCTTTTGATGAAGTATGCGAAATATGTGGACAGGCGGTCTCCGCATCGAAGAGAAAATTCAAGGATGGACAGTTACCTTATCGAAGCGGTACTCGAGAAACCAGAATACCATCCGCGGCAATACCTTGAGCGATTGGAAACGATAACCGGCCGAAAACCTCTGTTTTATAACGTACTCCTAAATCTTCGGATAAACAGACTTGACAACCCGACAAAAAGAAGCGCATGGGTCGAAGAAACCAAAAAAACGGCAAAATACTTGTATTATTACCTCCACCCCGAAACGGGAAACCACGATAAGCGGAAATTATATGAAAGGCTTTCAGAGAGAATTTTGAAAGTTCCTTACATTAAAAAACCGATGATGGATTCCAAAGCGGTTCTAATCGCTATGAGCAGGATAGGCCCATTGCGTGAAGACTTGAGTGAAAGACTACCGAACATTATGAAGTACCTCGATTTCGGTACGCTAGAGTATTTTTTAAAAGCGTTTATCGATGAGGTGGCCTTTGAATATGGCCTGCGTAAGAAGAAGAGTATAGAAGAATCTTTAGACGATTTGGCATCGTTTATCGCCGTCCCGGAGAAACGCGAATATGAAACGAATGACCTGCAAGAGCAAAACGATTACCTGAGGCAAGAAAACGAAGACTTGCGCTCAGGGCTGGAAATAACGACTCAGGAAGTCGAAGAGTTCCGGAATAACATATCTCTATTTCGCGAAGAAGAAAAAAAGCTCGCGGTTTCAAATTTCTTCCAATCCCTCAACTGCAGTCAATACGGATACCTTCTGGATCAGATGGCCTATTCGGAAAAACAACTACAGATGCTTAAGGAAAAAGGGTATCAGTTCCCTGAAGAAGTTGAATCCATTCCGTTGACCATTCGTATGTTTATGCGTTTCTTGAAAGAGTATGGGATTTTTCCAATAGAAACTGGCGATTCGGAACGGGAGATTTCTTTAGACGCGTGTCAAAATTGCGATTATTCAGGCTCGCCCTTTTTAACGGAAGATGAAAAGAAAAACGTGAGAATCGTTTCTTCTGGATGGAAAATCGGGGATATTCTCATCTCTAAACCTCGGGTTGAAGAGACCTCAAGCGCGCGCGATTCATTGGAATAAGGGAGGCGTGACATGGCGGAAGAGAAAACCTTTTTCTTTGGTATCGACTTGGGTACGACGAACTCGCTGATCGGGTGGGGGTTATTTAATCCGAAAAAAAACACCATCGAACCGAGAATCGTGGAAATTCCGATGAAAGCAGAAGGGGGAGGCACGACAAAGAAACAAATGCTACCATCGGTCGTATTTTTCAAAGACACTGAAAACCTTTTTGTCGGCGAATATGCGAAAAAACAGTATGCGCTGCAACCACAGCGTGTATCGAAGTCTATAAAAAGCAAGATGGGTACGGACTATTCTGTAGAATTGGAAGGAAAGAAACACACGCCCTCCGAGATATCTTCGCATATTCTGAAAATGTTGAAATCCGGAGCGAAACAAACCTTCGGATACGATATCGAGGACGTCGTGATAACTGTTCCTGCGTCCTTTGACACCGATATGCGGAAAGCGACGCTCGAAGCGGCCGAAATGGCGGGATTTAAAGTAAAGAACGACGATGGTAGCGAACGCCTTCTTCTGCTTGACGAACCCAGAGCCGTTCTCTACGACTTCATCAACAGACAAAACCTTGAAGAAATCCCAACGACCCTGCTCTCTCTGAACGAACCAAAAAACATTCTCGTTTTCGATCTCGGAGGGGGAACACTCGATATTTCCCTTCACAAAGTGTTTCATAACCCAAAAAAGGCGAGAATCGACTTCGAAGACATTGCCATTTCGCGATACACGAATTTGGGCGGGGACCAATTCGACGAATATGTCAGAGACTACTTTTTAGACATTTTCAAAAGGAAATTCAAAACGTTCGTGATGCCTGAATCAGTAGAGAACCAACTAAAAGCAAGGCTTTTAGAGCTTGCTGAGCAAGCAAAAATCGATTTGAGTTCCGAACTTGCGAACCGGGTTTTAATGGGGTTCAATTCAGACCAACCCGTTAAAACAGAAATTTTACAACCGAATATTGTCGATAATAAAGCGTTTGAAACAACGTTGACTATGGAAGAATACGAGCAGATCGTTTCTCCCCTTCTTGCGAACGATTTAACGATTCGGTCTTTGTATGAGTCTGAAGAAGCCCAAAGCAGCAATTCGAACATTATCGACCCGATTCTCGATGTCCTTAGAAAAGCGCTTGACCGTGGTATAGAACCGAAAGTGGACGCCGTTCTCCTGAACGGGGGGATGACGAAACTACCGGTGATTCATAAACGGTTGCAGTCCTTTTTTGGATTTGAACCGATACAGGTGATGGACCCGGATAAATCCGTAGCGCGGGGCGCTGTCGTATACCATTATTATCTTCACCGCGGAGAAAAAGTGAGTTCTATCGTTAACGAAACGATAGGCATCGGAACCTCAGGAAACCGCGTATCCCATATGATACCGGCGGGAACCGTTTTACCCTGCGAATCACCCGTTCGCAGTTTCGAAGTGGATACTGACGGTCGCAAAGCGCTGAGAATCCCTTTGTACCTCGGGCGCAGGACCGATACGAATCCCCCAAACCGGCAGATTTCCGATCGCGTTTTCAACTTCCAACGCCCACTGGAAAAAGGAGAAGAAATTTCCATCAAGATATCAGTGGATGAGAGCAATGTCATTAAGCTGAAAGGCTGGTTCACAAAAGACCCGAACCGTACTTTCGAAGACGTAACCTATGAAAAACAGGGGATTTGGAACCCGAGCCCTACGAAACCCAGTTCCGGAAACGGAGCGGGGGCGTTACCGAAAACGCCTCCTAATTTGATAAAAAAAGCGATCCCTGATAACCGGGAGAAAATCAACAAATCCTATACAAAAGAATTTTCGCGCTATCTCGACGAGTACAGACATGCCGAGCCTCCAACAAAAAAAGCGATGTGGATAAAGAGAATTAAAGCCGCGGAAAACATCCTAATGAAGGCAAAAAACGCGGATGAAGTAACCCAGTGGCTTCTCGGAATCTATCACGAGAGCTATAGTTTCGCGAAAGGAAGAATCCTTCGCGTCATCGGCGCCCTTTCTCCGTATCTTTCCAATTCAGTGAAAGGAACGGTGTTCGACGCCTGTTGCAGAGAATGCAACAATCTGCTCTTCATCTCTGCAAAACCCGGATTGATCAACGACCTCATCCAACCCGCGATTGCCTGTATTTATCAATGTAACCATCCGCACGCGGTCGCGCAGATCGAAATGATGCTAAAGCAGCCTTCCCTGAAGGATTTGTATGCCCTGCTATTTATCGCATACGGAAAAATCGCGCCGACCGATAGAGGACTCGAGTTTATTCGCGCTCATATGAACCGCTATGTGTCGCTCACTAAAACCCATCAGGTTATCAACTTTTACTGGATGCTTGGCAAGATCGGCAGCAGGGAATGCGCATTGACAGGTAGCGCGGTGGATACGACCCCGTTTTTGGCAACGATACTTCGTAATTTGCCTGAAGCGAAGCATGTTGACGTCGTGTGCAAGATGCTGTACGCCTTGGCTGAACTATCGGACCAAAGGAATCCTTCGACACCGCGGTTGTCTTCCGAAATGGCGGAACAAGCTTTAGGAATCATCGGGGGTATAAGAAAAGAAAGGTTCCTGCGTCAATACGCGAATCCTGCCCACAGGGCGCAGTTAGTCCGGTTCTGTGAATTGGCGAGAAAAATGATACAAGGCTTACAACTGACGAACGACGAAGCGGCCATGCTTATGGAAAGCCGTGCAATGCTCGTGGAAGTATAAAGATGACATTCGGGCGGTAACAAACCGCCCTTTCTTTTTGAGTCAAAACTGAGTTCGATACGGTCGATTTCATCCCTATAACCCTCAAACGGACGCTGATATTAAAGTGTGTAGTCACCTCATGGGGAAGGAAGGCTTGCCGAATTACCCAAAACCCTGCCTATACACATTCAGGGATTGGAAGCGTACATGCTGGCGCCCGTCGTTGAGAACGGTTCATTGTCCCGGATGCGCAAGCGATTGAGCAAAGAAGACACGCATGCGCTCAATGGGCCGTTTACATCTATTTTGGTCCGCTTTTCCCGTTTTACTCGTTTTGTTCTTGATTCGCTTTTTGGTACCGGGAACTTTTTCATTAGACCCAGAACAGAAGTTTGCGATCTATAGAAAGGGGGAACGGGTGTTGGTAAACAAGATCAAGGATTTTGTTCGCGTTAAGAAGTATATGGGGTATTCGAAATCGGAAATGTATTTTGAAGCCGTGAAAAACTTTGGAAATGAAAACGAGGCCCTTATCCGGTATATCATCGATGAAGAATTCTCCGGGTACCCGGCGAATCGGACGCCTTACCGTAATCACACCAAAACGGCTTTCCCAGCGTTATCACTGGCTTTCGGGATTCTGAGCTTTTTTATAGCCGGAATCATTTTCGGACCTCTCGCGATCTATTTCGGGAACAAAGCGATCGAAAACGGCGAGAGCGGAATGGCAGGCAAAGTTTGCGGAATCATAGGACTTATTGGTTCACTGATCGTTATGTTAGCTTTGTGTTCGCACAGATAATCGGAGGCGGCTAATGGAAAAAAAAGATCAAATATCAGGCGCGTTACTGGGCGGAGCCATTGGAGACGCGATGGGTTTTCCGTTTGAGAGAAAAGAAAACTCCTACACCGATAACGGTATTTTCTTTCCCTGGATTTACAGATCGAGAAACCGTTTCCTATCGATAGCGGTTCCGATGGAGGCCGGAAGTTATTCCGACGATACGCAAATGATGCTGATGGTTGCGAGGAGTTATCGCGCGATGGGGGTCTTCGACACCCGACACTTCATTGCAGAGTTAAAAGAAGGCATCTCTTACCTGCTTGGCGGCGGCAGGGCGACCAAGCTTGCCGCAAGATCAGCGGAGAGAACCGCTAAACGACTATTCCCGTTTTATGACGGTTACGCCTTTGCCGGCGGTAACGGAACCGTGATGAGAGCCTTGCCCCACGTTTTAGCCAATCTTTCGGATGAAAAGAGGTGCATACAGAATGGCATCGTCGATTGCCTGATGACTCACGGGCACCCTCACGCAATTTTAGCCCAAGTTTTTTATCTAACTCTTCTTTTCAGATTACTAAATGGGGATTCTGGAGAAAACTCGTTAAAATCGGCAAAAGAAGCTATGGAACGTTTTTCGCTTTACGAATCGGGAATACCGGGAGAGTGGTTCGAATCGTGGGAATCACAAACAGGGTTGTCCTATGATTCGACTGAAAATATGGTTCGAGAGTATTTTCTTTCCGCTTGCTGTGCGCTTGACTTCTTTATGAGCGAAAACGCGCCGCTAGAAACGGCATTTAAGTCCTTCAACGCTTTTGGAAAAGAAAAAGGGTCCGGGATAAACACCGTTTTAGCGGCTATTTATGCGGCGCTTTCAAACGGTAGTGGCGGGATGGTTAAATGTCTTTACCCCATATCGAGGATGAAGGATTGCGATACCGATACCGTCGCAAGCATCGCGGGTACGATATACGGAGCGATCCACGGAATTGACGGTATCGAAGGAGAAACCGTCAAAATTATACAAGACGCTCCTTACCTCCTAGAAATCGCTCATCGTTTCTCGAACCCCTCGGCGGTTACAACAGACCGGGTTAGAACGAGGGGAAGCGTAAAGGATTACAAGTCCCGTTTGGATAAGTTGGCGGAAGGCGATAAGGTCAAAACGACTCTCTTTGGTCCTGGGATAGTACTTATGAAAACAGTTTGTGAAAATACACACATCGCGAAAATCCGATTCGATTCCGGTCAAAGCATTACGTTAACGAAGGCGATACGTTGATTTCCGGGAAAAGCCAGGATGGAAATGGGAAACCATTCGCGAGTATACGCATCTATTAAATAACCCCTTCTTTCTTCTTCAATACCTCCCTCATCTCTTGTCGGACTGTTTTGACGTATTGGCGTTCGGTCGGCAAATCGACCCCGGCAAAAAATGGTCAATGGTCACATCACCCTTTTAACAAAGCCGTTTAAAAAGCCGTATGCGGGAAATCCTCACGTACGGCTTTCGAAAACGCTGGAGCCCAGTTAACGACCTTCACTGGTTTCGCAGCCGTTCCACGAGAGCGTCTATAAGAACCGCTCATAAGTCAATAATTATCCCGGTTGGTCTCGTAACTCGTGTCGTATATTCTTTCCTTTTTAGAAACCCGCGAATGGAGGCATTCAGAGCTTCCGCGCTTCGCGATTTCATTAGCGAAAAGCAAGTATTTGAAGGAGGGGGAATTTTGGGCTTTCTAATTGGAATCGTCATTTCGATCGGAATATGGTGCCTTATAAAGCAAGCGAACGAAACCGCGAATACTGATACGAATACCCCACAAAAAACCGCTTCCGAAGGCGAAGAAATGCCATTGACGGGAGTAATGGAGAAACGGGATCCAACAGAATCGAAGGTGAAAAACCAGGTCTCATCACAAAGTCCAGGATCTGCCTGGCAAGTTACTGGTTCCGTATCACAGACAACGGAAGAATTACTCGGAATCATCCGTAATCGAAAAGGGTATCTGCTGCACGTGACTGAATTTGAAAACGTAGCGTCAATACTCCAAAAAGGAATACTTTCGATTGAACAACTGCATAGAAGTGGTATAAAACCGCGATTGATAACGGGCGCCCTATCGCAATCGCTCGATGGTCGGAAAGGTACGACAAACTACGTTCATTTGGCTTATGATGAAAGCTACAGCATGTTCGGAGCGAAAATATACCGTTCAGAAATTAGCAATCCGGTTCTTATAAAAATCGATCCGCGAATTATTAAAGAGAGGAACTGTTTATTCACCGATAAAAACGCTGCGGCATATGATTCCGCGATAGGGACTCCGGATCAGGTTTTCTCACGCTTGGACTTCGAAAAAATATACTGCCCCAAACACACGATAACATCGGTCGATGCCTTCCGATATTATAAACGGTATAAGCAAGCCGAAATACTCGTAGAAGAGCTGATACCAACGGAATACATTGCGGAAATCGTTTTACCGACATCAAAGACTTTCCGACAAGCCATTCCGCCTCATATAAGAGTCACGTATGCAGATACGAAAAAGATGTTGTCTTATAATTTTGGTATGAGGTGGTCGTTTGAATTTTAGGAGTGTGATAGGCGGTCGAAAACTGAACGCATAGAAAAATCCTGCCGACCCTCGATAGCCGTAAAGCACCGAGGGTCGACAGGCCGTATTTCGTTTGCCAAACTCTATTGAACGATTCGCCGCCGAGCTTGTAAGAAACGGCCATCAAAACGGAGGGTAGGGGGAGGCTTCTGAGAATGCCTAACTTGAGTTCGGCGTGTTAAGCGGGTTTACTGAAACGTCTTCGCGGCGTCGCCGTATCACCGCGTTTCAGTTCCGCCTGCCTTTCTGGGAGCGCTCTGAGAACGTTGGCTTTTCAACCGGCAGCCTTTCTGTGAACGCCCTGGGAACGCCAAACTTTAGTTTGGCATGTCTTATTTTTCCGTTTTACCTGACCCGCGATTTCTTTCGTGACCCCTTCAAAAAAATCCGTCGACCTCCGATAGCCCGAAAATCCCGGGAGGTCGACGGAAGCTATTTCGGTAAGCGAATCATCGGAAAAGCTTTACTACAACGCATTAGCGAAATTTTGTTAAAAAAGCCCGAAAAAACCCCTTGACAACCCGAAAAATCAATGATAGAATAGAAGCGGTGTTCACGGGTACGAAGCCTACCTTGAAGGAATGGAAACAGGTCAGCATCTGAAGTAGGAGCTTGTTTTGCTTTAGTACGAAGCCTACCTTGAAGGAATGGAAACGGAGCTTAAATTTAGGATTAGATTTATTTACTTCTGTACGAAGCCTACCTTGAAGGAATGGAAACTAGGAGCTCCATCTTTCCTCCTCATGTTCTTCCCACGTACGAAGCCTACCTTGAAGGAATGGAAACTTGAAACTCCCAATACGTCCGTTTCTCTTTCTATTCGTACGAAGCCTACCTTGAAGGAATGGAAACGGGTCATGTTTTTTACCATGTTCTTGAATGATTCCCCGTACGAAGCCTACCTTGAAGGAATGGAAACGCTAGCTGCGTGCCGCCTTCCTCTTCGGCCTGGTCCTGTACGAAGCCTACCTTGAAGGAATGGAAACTGTTAAGTATATGATGGGCCTCATGTGTCTCCAGCCCGTACGAAGCCTACCTTGAAGGAATGGAAACGAGTTAGATCCTCTATTTGCTGTATACAGTTTTAGAGTACGAAGCCTACCTTGAAGGAATGGAAACGCCTTCCACGCACCGGTAACCCATAGCTCTATACCGGTACGAAGCCTACCTTGAAGGAATGGAAACAGGAAAGAGGATATATAATACGACAGTATCATTTGAGTACGAAGCCTACCTTGAAGGAATGGAAACTCGATAAGAATAGTAGGCTCCAGCCGTTCGGATACGGTACGAAGCCTACCTTGAAGGAATGGAAACGCCCAAGCAAATGCTTCTTTGTACCTCAAAGCTACCCCCGTACGAAGCCTACCTTGAAGGAATGGAAACAGCTGAACGCCGGGATAATGGATAGATTGTACCCCCAAGTACGAAGCCTACCTTGAAGGAATGGAAACAAGCCTACAACTTCCTGCTTTGAGTCTGGATGGGTAGTACGAAGCCTACCTTGAAGGAATGGAAACACCGCACCTCCCAGCAGGTATTAAGCGTTCGTGCTAGTACGAAGCCTACCTTGAAGGAATGGAAACATTTCTGCAAGGCCCAATTCGATGAGCTGGGCCTTGGTACGAAGCCTACCTTGAAGTCAGGGAAACGTCGCAAACGCATACCCCGCGTTTGCTTGCCGAAGAAGCTCACGATGGTTAAATCGCTTCTTCATGACCAACGACGTTTTTCATTTTATGTAGGAAGCCTACCTTGTAGGAATTGAAACGAATCTCCGTGCGGGTTTTTAAACTTCTCCATTATTGTTTACAAAGCCT
>MWEM01000026.1 GCA_002071085.1 Thermotogota bacterium ADurb.Bin062
ATTGAAAAGGAAATGCGCCTCGATGGGTTTGGCGCCGGACCACACGCTGCTGGTATCAAAAAACGGATTCGAGCCTTCGTTGTTTTCTTTGAACGAAAACCTGTCCCTTCTGTCTTTCGACAAAGTCGAGGGATGGAAGATAGAACGAGACGATCACGCGTTCCTGGATTCGCGCGAGCACGAGTGAACGGTTCGGGCTTTGATTTCGCTAAATGGAGCGCCCGATCTTTAGTCGGGCATGCCTTTTCTTTTATTGTTCCTTTTCGCTTGGTTTGGAGAAAAAACCCATGCCGAGCTACAGAGTCGGCGCTCCCATAAATGCGCTCCACGAGAGGCCCCAAGCCCTCCTTCGGATACTCCTTGTCCATTCTCACCCTTTATGGATAGAGTCTTTTGCTTCGAGTAACTAAACCCGTGCCCGAGGATGAAGCGCCCGATCTTTAGTCGGGCAGACCCTTTGTTCTATTGTTCTTTTCGTTTGGTTTGGAGATAAAACCCATGCCGACCTAAAGAGTCGGCGCTCCGAAAAATACTCTACACGAGAGGTTCCAAGCCCTCCTTCGAGCGATACTCCTTTTCCATTCGCCGCCTTCGTGGATAGAGTCTTTTGCTTCGAGCAACTAAACCGTTGCTCGAGGGTGGAGCGCCCGATCTTTAGTCGGGCATGCCCTTTGTTTTATTGTTCCTTTTCGTTTGGTTTGGAGAAAAAACCCATGCCGACCTAAAGAGTCGGCGCTCCAAAAAATACGCTACACGAGAGGCTTCAAGCCCTCCTTCGAGCGATACTTCTTTTCCATTCGCACCCTTCATGGATAGAGTCTTTTGCTTCGAGTAACTAAACCCATGCCGACCTAAAGAGTCGGCGCTCCAAAAAATACGCTACACGAGAGGTTCCAAGCCCTCCTTCGAGCGATACTCCTTTTCCGTTCTCTGCCTTCATGGATAGAGTATTTTGCTTCGAGTAACTAAACCCATGCCGACCTAAAGAGTCGGCGCTCCGAAAAATACGCTACACGAGAGGTTCCAAGCCCTCCTTCGAGCGATACTCCTTTTCCATTCTCAGCCTTCATGGATGGAGTCTTTTGCTTCGAGTAACTAAACCCATGCCCGACTAAAGATCGGGCGCTCCTTAAAAGGCGCTCCATTAAAAAGAAAACCTAAGGATGAATCCGCCGCACAGCGCGATTAGGACGCTGAAAAGGGTTCCGATCAGGTAGTATTCCGCGAAATCGCGATCGTTGAGCTGTTTAAAGCGTGCGAGGGATTTTGCCGTGAGGATGAAGGGTATACCGGAGAGGTTGTTCGCGATCACGAAGATGAAGACCAGCGCGCGTTCCAAGATGCCGATCATTCTGCCGGTCATCACCGTGTTCGTGATCTCGGTCCGCTTTTCGCCTTCGGGATAGAGCTTCGTGGCGTACTCCGGGACCTTTCGATAGACGATGTCCAGAAATAACCGCATGAGTTGCGCGCCCGTGAGGCAGACGTAGAGAAAGAGGAGGAATCCGTAGAGGTTTTGCGGCTTCATTAACCCGGAATCTGCTAAAATCCCGAACCGAGGGGTAGCACACTCACCCAGTCCGGAGCGGCTCAAATAGAGAAAGTATAAGGCAAACGTCAACGCGGCGCCGAGGTGATAGAGGAGATAGACGACCAACCTTCCGTAGGGTTTCGCCTGTTTCATCGCCCGAGCTTTGATCCCCAACGCGCAGAGGTGGACCACCCAAATCGGCACAAAAACCCAGAGCGTGGTGATCGGGACGAAAAAAAGGGTCACTACCGCATACCCCAACGCCAGAAGCAGCCACCCCAACCGGAACTTTCCGCGCCCTTCCACTCCTTGCGCCCCAAACGCTGGTACCGGATGAAGGTAATCCACGATGACGAAAAGGATCAGATAGCAGCCGAACAATGCCACGGTCATCCCTCCTTGACATATACGTTCTATGGGTTATTTTTACTTTATCATACGTATTCATATTACTTTTAGGTAGGCCGAACTTTTGTTCGGCATGGTTTGCTTCCTGGGAACGCCTGGGAACGCCAGCTTTTAAGCTGGCATGTCTTCTACGTTTTCATTCCTCCTCCGTGCCCTCTGTGTGAACTCTTTTTTTTATAGGAAACTGTGCCGAACTAAAGTTCGGCGCCCCCAAAAACCTAAACCATGCCAAACTAAAGTTTGGCGTTCCCAGTTTTCCCTCCGTGCCCTCTGTGTGAACTCTTTTTTTTTATAGGAAACTGTGCCGAACTAAAGTTCGGCGCCCCCAAAAACCTAAACCATGCCAAACTAAAGTTTGGCGTTCCCAAGGCGCTCCCAAAGGTCACTCAGGAATAATCTTAGTGTTCTCTCTGTTCTCTCTGTGTTCTCTGTGCGAAACCGTTTTTCCAAAAACCAAAGCCATGCCAAACTAAAGTTTGGCGTTCCCAGGCGTTCCCAGAGGTCACTCAGGAATAATCTTAGTGTTCTCTCTGTGTTCTCTGTGCGAAACCGTTTTTCCAAAAACCAAAGCCATACAAAACAAAAGTTCGGCGTTCCCAGGCGTTCCCAGAGGTCACTCAGGAATAATCTTAGTGTTCTCTCTGTGCTCTCTGTGTTCTCTGTGCGAAACCGTTTTTCCAAAAAATCTAAGCCATGCCAAACTAAAGTTTGGCGTTCCCAGGCGTTCCCAGCGAAGTGCCTAGGTTGCCGTTCCCAGTAGCGATCCCAGAAAAGGCTCTCCTACAAACCGCTCAAGAAGCGTTCGAGGGCTTCTTCCGCCGTGCGGACCTCTTTCCAGAAGGCGCGTTCGCAGTGCTTGAAGACATTTTGATACGGAAGGCCCAGGGCTTTTCCGGCTTTGTCGTAGGTCCCGTGCGTCTCGTAAGCGAGGACGCTTTCCCATTGTTTTTCGGTCCACCCGTTTCGTATCACGTCGATTAACCGTAGCAGCGCGTTGAGCACCGGGTCGATGTGGGCGTCGGTCGTTTTTATGGTCGTGATCGGTTCTTTCCTTTTCTTGATCTCGTTGAGCGCATCGCGCGCGTTGTAGAAGGCCTTACCGCTGAGTAGCCAGCTGTTGTGCTCCCACGTGTCCTCCGGCGCGTCAATGGCGCCAACGCCGATTCCGATGCGCAACGCCAAAGGGAAGGCGGTCTGTCGTAGGCGCCGCAGCGCCTGCCCCAACCCGGCGGGTTCTTTAAGGACCCCTTGGAGCTCGTCGCCCCGTAGGAAGAGGAACGGCATCGCCATGTCGGGAAAAGGCGTTTCGAGGATCCTCTTATTTAGGTTTCGCGTTTCTTCCAGGTGCTCGCGAGATGCGATGATGTCGGCGGTGATGACGACGGGCACAGCGTGTCCTCTCCTTCCTGCGAGATTAAACGGTTCGTGCGATGAAGATTGTATCATGTTTTTGAGTGCAAAAAGAGAAAAAGGGCTTCTCACGGAGAACACGCCGAGAACGGAGAATGCTTTCTGGAAATGCTTGGGAACGTCTGGGAGCGCCAACTTTTAAGTTGGCAAGTTTTACGGCTTTTGAGAGCACTCTGGGAACGCCAGCTTTTAAGCTGGCAGTTTTTTTAAGATAGTCGCGAACGGTGCTATAGAGAGCTCTCGAAAAGTATTTTAGTGCTCTCTCTGCGTTCTCCGTGTTCTCTGTGTGAACTTGTTTTTTTCCAAAAAACATGCCAAACTAAAGTTTGGCGTTCCCAGGCTGTTCTCCGTGGCCTCTGAGCGAAAGTCGTTTTCTTCTAGGAAAACATGCCGAACTAAAGTTTGGCGTTCCCAAAGCGTTCCCATGGCGGGTCGCGAGACTTCGTGGTCTACCGAAGTCAGCCCTTTGGTTACCCCGCGATGACCGGCGAAGTTCGGCGTTCCTAAGCGTTCCGCTGCCCTTGACATCGCGCGCAAAATTCGTTAAAATCGAAAAGTTTTCGGAAGCTTTGTGAAGGGGGTTCGTCTATGCAAGTGATCGACAAGACCGAAACCGAACGGATACAGATAGAACTGAAGAGCTATAAAGGGAAAGAGTACATGGATATTCGCATCTTCTTCAAAAACGATGAGGGCGAATGGTTGCCGACCAAGAAGGGTGTGACCGTGAGCGTGCACAAACTGAACGATTTCTTGGAGGCCTTCAAGAAAGAACAACCTGCCGCGGCTGAGACGTAAACGCCTATCGGAATCAGCCGCCCGTTTCGCGGCTTGTTAACTTTTACCGAACCAGCGCTCATACCGAATTGAAGTTCTGCGTTCCCAGCCGCGTTTCTTGGGCGGCCTGGATGCAAATCTCCGTGTTCTCTCTGTGTTCTCTCCGTGTTCTCTGTGGCCTCTGTGCGAAACCCTGTTCTATCTTTAAAGCTATGCCGAACTAAAGTTCGGCGCTCCCAGATTAGCATTCCCAGCGGCGTTTCTTGGGCGGCCTCAGTGCAACCCTTCGTGTTCTCTCTGTGGCCTCTGTGCGAAACCCTGTTCTATCTTTTAAGCCATGCCGAACTAAAGTTCGGCGCTCCCAGAAAAGCTCACCCATGCCGAACTAAAGTTCGGCGTTCCCAGCGGCGCTCCCAGGCCGCCGTGTCTGTCGGCGTCGACGCAGCCCAAGGTTTGCCAATCGGAGGATCGGAAGCGTCCACATAAAGAAGGCGAAAAGCAGAGCGCTCAGCGGGGCGTCGAGCATTTTCAATGGAATGGCTCCCGCCACGTTCCACGGGATTAAAGCCGCGAGGACGACCACCGTGTCTTCGATGTCGAGGGCGAGGTCTTCTTTCGTTTTCCCGAGCTCCGCGTAGGGCTTCGATAGCAAGTGCGTGTTCATGATGATCGCCAACGTTTGGGTGCATCCCAACGACGCGGTGAACAGCGTCGTGACGATGGACGAGGGATAGGCCCCGATCTTCCGCGTCATCGCCGCAATCGCGGTTTCGTAGTGGCGGATCAAGCCGCTCCTGGCCAGTAAGCCGCTAAAGGCGGCCGAAGCGATCACGATCGTCATCGCGTTGAACATAAAGGTGATCCCGCCCCCGCGGATCACCTGAGGAACTCTCCCCGCGCCTGAAAGTTGGAATCCGGTGAGGATCGCCTGCCCGATCGTTCCTAGGGGAAACCGTTGCACGAACAGAGCGACGAAAAACGCGCAGATGCAACTGAAGAGCATGGCGTACCGGATCTTGACGCGAAGGAAGATGAAGACGATGAGCACAGCCAAGGGCGCTAAGTTCCAGATGGAGATGCGGAAGTATTCGGGGAGGCCGGCCACGAAGGTTTGGTCCACCGCCGCGAGCGGGTAAACGGGCGATATCGCCAAAAATAGCAGGCAGGCGACGAAGAAGGCGGGCATCCCGGTTTTGAGCATTCTCGCCAGGTTTCCGTACAAATCCGTTCCTGTCATCGTCGATACGAGCAGGGCGCTCGAGGAGGTTGGCGAATTGCGATCCCCAAAATAGGCGCCGGAAAGGATCGCCCCAGCTACCGGCGCGATCGGGACGTTTCCGGACTTGGCGATGATGAGCAGTACCATCCCGATGGTCCCGACCGTTCCGAAAGAGGTTCCGAGCGGGATCGACACCAAGCAGGTCAGGAGGAAGCAGAAGAATAGGAATAGATTCGGGGCGATGATCTTCAAGCCATAATAAACGAGCCAGGAAAGGGTTCCGGAGGACATCCAAAGGCCGATCAGCATCCCGATGATGATGAACACGACGATGACCGGGATCGTCTTCTGAGCGCCCGACAACAGCATTTTGACCACGTCTTTTGGCCGATGGCCTTTTCGGACGGCCTCGACCGAAAACAGGAAGATCCCCACGAGAAGCGGATACAGAATCGGTATGCCCATAATCGATGAAGTCACCAGTAGGAAAAACAACACGATGGTCAAGATGATGATCGTCAATGCTCTCACCCTTCGGCAGAAGATAGATACCCCTTATTGTAGCATATCTCCTCCTTTGTAAAGAGCCTATCCTTCGCTTTTGAGCGTATGTGTAGCGTCCAGGCCCCGTTCTCGGGTGTATAATCGACCATTCGTATAACGGTTCGAACGGGCGTCCGATCGCACCCCGGCCCGTTTTTCGGGGGAATGGAACACGGATCGGAAGGTTAGCCGTTTGAAACCAATCATAACTCACGGGTATAGGAGGACCTTATGGGAGAGAGGCTACGGGATACGATTATGAGGAGGATTAAAGAGTCCGACTGGGATTTGCGGACCAATCGGTATAAACTGGAGATTTTTGATCGTTCGGAATTGCGGATCATCGCGAAGGTGGATAGTTCCGACTTTTCCGAGCGTATGGGGGCTTTGCTGGTGGATGTATGCGAAGAAGGCTGCTTCGAAGTGGTCGATATGTCCGATCTGCTGCCCGTCGACTACCGGTACGCGATGGTCGTGGCGCCCGTCACCGACGTGCGTTCGGAGTCAAAATGGCGTTCTGAAAGGGTGCATCAGCTGGTTTTCGGGGAATGGGTCAAGGTTCTCGAATTTGATAACGCCTACGCGTTGGTGAAAGATATGAAAACGGGGTATGTGGGTCACGTGGCCTGCAACAACCTCGACTTTTGCAGTGCCGAGGAGCGCGAATCCATAAGGAGTATGCCGAAATTCTTCGTCGGCGAGCGTTTTGCCTACCTCAGCGGTTTGGACACCGGTTTTCAGGGGGAAAAGGACCTGGGATGGCTTCCTCTGGGCAGCCAACTCTTCATCTCTCGGGAGTCTGAGCAGGGATTGTACGTGGTCACTCCCGGAAGAGAGTATTGGATTCGCAAACACGATTGCTTCGTCGCGGACGAAAGACCCGTGACCGAACTCGATGATTGGGTGGATAAATACCTGCGGGTACCCTATCTCTGGGGCGGTTGCAGCGCGTTTGGGACGGACTGTTCAGGCTTCGTGTTGCGCTTGTTCGATATGCTGGGCAGCTCGTTGCCACGTGACACCGATCAGCAGATAGCGGCGCTAAAGGAGATCACGGAAGCGGAATTGGAAAGAGGAGACCTCGTCTTTTTTCCCGGCCACGTCGGGCTCTATATGGGGAAGGGATACATCGTTCACGCGAACGTCTCTATCGGCGGCGTTTCTTTCAGTCAAATCCGCGATCCGCGAGACAGTTACGAGCACTATTTGAAAACCAACATCACCGGGTTTCGCCGTGTGAAAAGGCAGGCGGGCAAGTAGTCCGACCGATTATTCCGCACCCTCTTTCACCCAGTAGACGCTGAAGAGGGTGAGACCGTTCTGTTTGAGAAAGCCGCGGATTTCCTCTTCCGTGGCTTTTTCCACAATATAGTAGGCGTAGGGGTCCAAAGCCTGTGTTGAAGAAGAGAGCTCGTCCAACGTGACCGTGCGGAGGTTTTTCGCGTTCTTCAATAGGTACGCCTTTTCGGAATCCGTGATCGCTTTCATTTCCTCCACGCCGATGTAGGGGTCCTCTTTTTTCTTATACTGTTCCCAATCGACGCCGTTTTGAAAAAGGTTTTGCGAGAGGTACTTCGCGATTTGCAGGTACTCCGTGGCCGGGACGCTGCCGGTGAAGCTGGAAAGCAACTTCAAGTTCTTGGAGAAGAAGGCGTTGGTTGGCGTGCCGCGCAGGAGGAAAATATTGTAGAGATCTTCGTAGGTATAGACTTTTCCTTGGATGCTGAAAAAGGTCTCGTACGAGTCGAAGTTGAAATGACCGGTTAAGTCGGGGTCGGGGTAGATCTCGACAACCACGAAGTGGTTGCGCAGAAAGTTGGAGACGTTCTCCTCCGAAAGCACTTCTTGACGTAAGAAGGCGCTGAAGACGCACCGCGGTTGCGAGATGATCAGCAGAACCCCTTTGTCCAGAATCCGAGCGCTTAAAAAGGCTTCGTCAAAACGGTTGAACAGGACGTACTCGGTATACGAGACGGCGAACGCCATCCCGAGATTGACGATGAGGAAAAGCATCACGACGACACGTTTCACCAGCTCTATCACCTTTCTAACCTTTCAAGAATAAAAGAAAAGCCCGTCTATCCAAACCATTCTACCCTGACGGAGCGATTCAAACGACAACACCGGCACTCCGTTAGAAGAGTGAGCCTAGAGATTAGACGTAAAGCAGCCGGAAATATTCAACAAAAACAGCCGGCGCGAGCGCCGGCCGTTCTTCGCTTAGGAATAGACTGTTCTATCCCTAGGCCAATTTCGCGATTTCTGCCCGTAATTTCTCGACGATCTGGTCTCCGACCCGCACTTGCGCTTCTTTCGTCGAGGCGCCGATGTGTGGTGTGCCAATCACATTGGGGTGCGCGAGCAGTTTTTTCCGGATTTCGTCAGTGGGGGGTTCCACCTCGAAGACGTCCAATCCGGCGCCGGCCACCTTTCCGGTTTCGAGGGCTTTCAGGAGGGCTGCTTCGTCGATGATCCCACCGCGGGCGGTGTGGATGATCGTGACGCCGTCTTTCATTTTATTCAGCGCCGCTTCGTTGATCATATGTTTGGTCTCATCTTTTAGCGGGGCATGAATGGTGATCACGTCGGAGGACCTATACAGTTCTTCCAGGGTCACGAAGGTCACATTCAAAGGCGAGGTTCTGGGCCGTGTGACGTAGACGAGGATTTTACAGTCGAACGCCAGTAGCCTCTTGGTGACCTCTTGGGCGATCGCGCCGAAGCCGATGATCCCGACAGTTTTCCCCCAGAGCTCGCAGCCTTCGAGCGCTTTCTTTTCCCACTTTCCTTCCTTCAAGCCGGCCGTTCCCCTGGGGATGAACCGGAACAACGAGAGGGCGAGTCCGATGGTGAGCTCCGCGACGCTGATGGCATTCGCGCCGGGGGTGTTGATGACGGTGATGTTCCGGGCTTGCGCGGTTTTCACATCCACATTGTCCAATCCGGTGCCCGCTCGGGCAATCAGCTTCAGGTTCGTTCCCGCTTCAATAATCTCTTTGTTCGCTTTCGTCGCGCTTCTGACGACTAAAACGTGGTAATTCGGAATGACCGCTTTCAATTCAGCTTGCTCGTAGTGTTTGGCCACGATCTCCGTGTGAGGGATCTTCGCCAACGTTTCCATCGCGGAGGCGTCTAAGGGGTCGTTCACGAGTACTTTTACGGTCATATTAGACCCCTTCCTTCAGGAAGACTTCTTCGGCCGCTTTCACTCCGACGCCCAAAGGCAAGGGGTGCCCCATCTCGGTGTGCGCCATCTCCAAGGCCGATAAACCGACGATGACGTCGAACTTGCCCATATAGCCCAAGTGGGCGACTCGGACGATCTTACCCTTCAAATGGTCCTGCCCGCCGGCCATCGTGACGCCGTATTTGTCTCGCATCAGTTTCGTCAGCTTGCCGGTATCTAACGGAGAGAAGATCGCGGTTGTCACGTTTCCGGGGCGTTTCGAGAGTAGAGAAAGACCCAACGCCTTCACACCCGCTCGCGTGGCGTCTGCCAGAATCTGATGGCGTTTCCACACGTTTTCTACGCCTTCCTTTTCGACCATTTCGAGCGCGGCTTGGAGTTGGTAGATTTGGTTGACGCCGGGCGTCCACGGGGAATCCGGGTAACTCTTATCGTAGTACTTCAGACCGAAGTAGTAGTGCTTGGAGCCGCACGCTTTCACTCTATCCCAAGCTTTCGGGCTAAGGGCGACCAGCGCGAGACCGGGAGGCAGCATCACGCCCTTCTGCAAACCGGCGGCGACCATGTCGACTCCCCATTCGTCCATCTTGAGGGGCTCGGCCAGCATAGCGCTGACGGCGTCGGTTACGAGAATGGCTTTGTAGTGGCGAACGATTTCGGCGATCTCTTTCAAGGGGTTGACCGTTCCGGTGGAGGTTTCGGAATGGGTCGTGAAAACGGCGACCGTATCCGGGTTTCGATCGAGGGCTTCTTTGATCTGTTCCGGACGGACGTAGTCTCCCCACTCGATCTTAATCAGGTCAATTTTCGCTCCGTAGGCTTTACACAAGTCATTCCACCGTTCGCCGAACTTCCCGCCGTCTACCACGATGACTTTGTCTCCGGGGGCGACGGTGTTGACCACGCAGGTTTCCATGGCGCCGGTTCCGGACGCTATGAGGCAGTACACCTTCTCTTTCGTCTGAAACAGCATTTTCGCCTTCTCTAAAGTCGACTCCATAATGGAAACGAATTCGGGAGTTCTGTGGTGAATAGTGTCTTTGGCTCCTGCGAGCAAGACGTTGATCGGCACCGGCGTGGGTCCTGGCGCGAGTAGATAGTTCTTTTTTAACATATAATCCCTCCTAAAGATGATCCCATAGAAATGGTGTGTTTCCGAGATTATATCACTAAAGTCCCGAAAATCCACTTCCGCGGTATCTACGGGTCGGTTTTTACTCTAATCTGAGGGAGAGAGCCCGAGAGGTAAGTTTAGCTTTTTATGATGAATGCAATATCTTGCGTGCAAAACACAGAGGTTACCTTGGGCCGCGCTCTCCGTGCCCTCCTCTTGAAACCCTTATTTTTCTTTTTTGGCATTTCTCAAAAAAATGTGACGCGCAAAAGCGCAGCGCTCCCAGAGACCTGGCGAGGTGTCGGGCTATTCGCGGATCGAGACACCGGCGGAAGGAAGGCGAGTTTAATCCAGGGCACCCGCGCAAATCGTCAGATTGACTTTCAGGGCGTATCCTGATATAATTCGAAGAGAATAAGGCAGAAGGAAGTGAGACGATGGACGACAACCCTCGAAGTCAGAGTAGCGGCTTCAAATCCCCGCACGAAAACGAAGACCCAGGCGTCGGCGCACAACACGGGCTGTTGTCCGTTGCTCTTTGAGCTAAAGAACTCGTAAGCCTGTGTGTTTGTCGCCGTCCGTCGGGGCGGCTTATTTTTTTATGCCCGACTGCGTTTTCACCGGGGAATCCTAAATATGAAAGGACTGATTCCGGTGAACTTCAAAAGCAAAAAAAAACTCAGTAAGCAAATTCTAAAAAACAAACACGAAACGGAAGAAAAGCTTCGGAACTACGCTTTCCTCACAACCCAAGAGCTTCTCGAGTCCTTGTCCGTCACGCCGGCGGGACTCACAACGGAAGAGAGCGAAAATCGCCAGGAGGAGTACGGGAGAAACATCATCACGGTGGGAAAAAAAGACACCGTGCTGCACAGGCTTTGGGAAGCCAGCTTCAATCCCTTCAACCTGATTTTGATCCTCATCGCCGTGATCACGTATTTCACAGATGTGGTTTTCTCCACGCAGCCGGACTATCTCACCGTCTCGATTATCTTGACGTTGGTATGTCTATCCAGTTTGATCGCTTTCATTCAAGGCCAGCGATCCAACAAAACCGTGGAGAAGCTGTCCGAAATGATCTCCAACAAAGCGGACGTCTGGAGAGACGAGCAGTTGATACAGATTCCTATGGACGAGATCGTTCCCGGCGATATTATCCGGTTGTCCGCTGGAGACATGCTCCCGGCGGACGTGCGCTTTTTGTCCACGAAGGACGCGTTCGTGGCGCAGTCGGCTTTGACCGGGGAGTCCAATCCGGTGGAAAAGTTTAGCGATATGAGAAACAAATCAAACGACGCGCTGACAGATTTGCGGAATATCGGTTTCATGGGCTCGAATATGATCAGCGGCAGCGCGAGAGCCGTGGCGCTAGCGACCGGGAACGACACCTATTTCGGGTCTATGGCGAAATCCCTATCCGGCGATAGGGCGAAGACCAGCTTCGAACGCGGCGTGGATTCGGTCAGCCGGCTTCTGGTTCGCCTGATGCTCGTGATGGTTCCGGTTGTGTTTCTAATCAATGGCTTGGCAAAAGGGGATTGGTCGAGCGCTCTACTATTCGCCGTCAGTATCGCCGTGGGGCTGACCCCGGAGATGTTACCCGTGATCATGACCTCCACGCTGGCCAAAGGCGCGGTTTCTATGGCGAAACACAAAGTGATCGTTCGTACACTCGGCGCGATACAGGTCTTCGGAGAGATGGACGTGCTGTGCACGGATAAAACCGGTACGCTGACCGAGGATAAGATCATCCTAGAAAAGTATATGAACCTGCGTGGAGAAGACGACACGCGCATTCTACGCCACGCCTTCCTTAACAGCTACTTTCAGACCGGCTTAAAAAACCTGATCGACCACGCGGTTATCAATCGCGCCGCGCAATACGGGTATGGAAACCTACTCGGCTTCTATACCCGTGTTGATGAGATCCCCTTCGATTTTTCCCGACGAAGGATGAGCGTTGTTTTGGTGGATAACAACGGGAAACGACAACTCATCACGAAGGGCGCGGTGGAGGAGATGATCGAG
Organism: Thermotogota bacterium ADurb.Bin062; assembly: GCA_002071085.1. GTDB lineage: Bacteria > Thermotogota > Thermotogae > MWEM01 > MWEM01 > MWEM01. The sequence goes on from MWEM01000026.1 coordinate 12,218, forward strand.
ATATCCTCCTTCATGGAATTGGACGGTCGAGTCTTGCCGATGGACGAAGAAAGCAAGCGAGTGGCTTTAGAAATTTACGAAAAGTATAATAGCGATGGGTTGCGGATTCTCGCCGTGGCGCAAAAAAACGAAGTCCCCGACGTGGGCGCCTTCAGCGTGGCAGATGAAAAGGATATGGTCCTCATCGGCTTTGTGGGATTTCTTGACCCCCCGAAGGAGAGCGCCAAAGCGGCGATCGAAGCGCTTCGAGACCACGGAGTCAGAACCGTGGTGCTCACCGGAGACAGCGAAGGCGTGGCCATAAAGGTTTGTGGCAAGGTGAGCGTTGACACCTCCAGGGTCCTGACCGGGCGAGATGTGGAGACGATGGATGACGCCGCGTTACGAGAGGCGGTCAAGACCTGCGACCTGTTTGCGAAACTGGCGCCCGCCCAAAAAAAACGCGTGGTGAAAGCGTTTCAGGCCGTGGGACATACGGTGGGATATATGGGGGATGGCATCAACGACGCGCCCGCCCTAAGGCAGGCCGACGTTGGAATTACCGTGGATAGCGCCGTTGACATCGCCAAGGAAACGGCCGACATTATCCTGCTCAAAAAAGACCTCATGGTGTTGGAGGAAGGCGTTATAGAAGGCCGCCGAACCTTCGGCAATATCGTAAAATACATCAAGATGGCGGCAAGCGGGAACTTCGGAAATATCGTCTCGGTCATCGTTGCCAGCATCCTCCTCCCGTTTCTACCGATGTTGCCGGTACAGATCCTCACACAGAACCTATTATGTGATTTCTCACAAATGGGTATGCCCTTTGACAGTGTCGACGAGGAGTATGTGAAAAAACCCCGAAAATGGGACACACAATCGATTATGAACTTCATCTCGTTTTTTGGGCCTCTAAGCTCGATATTCGATATCCTATGCTTCGCCGTGCTATGGTGGATCATCGGGGCCAACACGAAGGCTTTGGCTCCCATATTTCAAAGTGGGTGGTTCGTGTATGGAACGGTATCGCAGGTATTGGTCATCCATACGATACGGACCGCAAAAATCCCCTTCATACAGAGCAGGCCGACGATCCCTTTGATTGTGTCCACTTTCACGGTTACAACGCTCGCCCTCGCGGTTGGTTTCAGCCACTTAGCGGTTGGTATCGATATGCGGGCGCTGCCCCTACTCTTCGCCCCTTGGTTGGCGCTGATTCTGACGGGGTACTTTTTATTCGCGCAGTTGAACAAGAGATTCTACATCAAGCGATACGGCGAGTGGCTCTGATAGCCGGCCCATTTTCGTCGACTCGTACCGTTGACGCTTCGGCCATCCGGTAGCGCCGTCGGACCGCCGTGGGCGCGCCCTGTGAACGCCGAACTTTAGTCCGGCAAGTTTTAGATTTTCTGGGAACGCCGAACTTTAGTTCGGCATGTTCCAAAAGGAGTAAGACTGCTGAGCGGATCGCGGGGTCATAAAAATCACTTACCCCGCGATAACCCACACGGTCATCGCGGCGTAAGCGTCCCTTCTTCTCGCGACGGCGCGATACGCATTTTTGTGGGCTCATCGCGGCGTAAGCGCTCCATCTACTTGCGACGGCGCGATACGCTTCGGTACGTGTCTTGAAAAACAGGGTTCACACGGAGGGCACAGAGAACACAGAGAAGAGATTCTTGTGAACGTCTTGGGGAATGCCTGTGAAGGCCGAACTGAGGTTCAGCGTTCACAAAACCCAAGCCTGATTAAAGTCCGCGACCCTGGCTGCACTCCGAAGATGTTCCCGGAAGGGCGTTCTATACGAAATCATATTCTTGAGCGTTAAACTCCTTTAAAGTAAGCTACTTTCTCTTTGAAAGAGCCACGTTCAGGTCGGGTTGAATCGTGTATAATACGCGTGAAACGATTACTTGCAGGGGGGGTCACCGCTGGATATGCTCATTAACCCGCACGACAGGTTTTTCAAAGAAATGATGGGAGATGTCGAAAACGCCCAAGCGTTTTTGGAGACCTATCTCCCCCCGAAAATCTTACAGACGATCGATGTCGACACGATGCGGGCGGAAAAGGACAGCTTCATAGAACAAGACCTGAAAGAGTTCTATGCGGATTTGCTGTTTCGGGCTACTATTCGAACCCGAAAAGCCTACGTCTACATTCTATTGGAACACAAGAGCTATAGCGACCAAAACATCGGTATGCAGCTGCTCAGGTATATGTCTGCGATATGGGACAAAGAAATAAAGAAACAAAAGAACAGACGACTACCGCTGATCTTACCGATAGTGATATACCAAGGGAAAGAGAAGTGGGGAGCTTCCACGCAGTTTGCGGACAGGATCGAAGGGGTCGAAACGATGGAAGAGTCTTTGCAAAAAGTCATCCCCCACTTTGAGTATTACCTATACGATTTTTCGTCAAATAGTGGAAAGGAGATCAAAGGGCCGGACGATCTACGCCTGTATCTAGAGACGATCAGGATGGCCTCGATCAAAGACCCCGAAAAGTTCAAGGAAGCGTACTTAAGAATCACCACCGTCTTCGTCACGCGGGAAGAAACGGAAAGAAGCGAACGGCTTTACGGGACTTTTATTCACTACATCTACTATTTGACAGCGCGAGAGGATTTCTCGAGACTGGTACAACTGACGCGAACGGTATCGGTGGAAAGGAGTGAAAGAATGCAAACGATAGCGGAATGGCTTATTCAAGATGGGATGGAGAAAGGACGTGAGCAACTCTTATGGAAGCAGATCTCCAAAAAATTCCCTCAAGTCCCGAAGGCGTACTACGAAAAGCTGAAAACGCTCACGATAGACCAGCTCGACAACCTGGGTTTAGAACTGATGGATATGCAAAACGAGGAAGAACTGAAAAAACATCTGCCGATGTGAAAGGTTTCGGCGTCTCATTAGGAGCGCCTGAGAGCGCCTATCTTTTGTTCGGCGGGAGGCTGTTTTTGCCTTTCAGAGAACGCCACGTGCACGCCGGACTTTAGTCCCGCAAGTTATAGCTTTTCTGGGAACGCCGAACTTCAGTTCGGCATATCCCAAAAGGAGTAATACTGCAGAGCATATCGCGGAGTCGTAAAAATCACTTACCCCGCGATAACCTCCGAAAACGACTTTCAAAGGATTTTCCTCTTACCGTTCTAGCTAACCCCCTTTTCCTTCTATTCTCCGTGTTCTCTGTGTTCTCTGTGTGAACCTTCTTTTCCCCTTTTGTATTAAACCCTGCCGGACTAAAGTTCGGCGCTCTCAGTAGCGATCCCGTAAGAGACGACTCCAAGGAATGTGCGCTATTTTCTATAGAAACCCGGTGACGAGCCCGTTTGAAGGTCTATTTCCGTGACCGTGTTCTTTTCTGAGATACGGTCGACGGCCTTTCTACATAGGTCCTCACTTCTGATAAACTGAAGGGTTTTCAGATAACGGACGATCGGTTTGGTATACCCATAGACATAGGATTGCGACAGGAAAGTCACGGTTTGGCCGGATTCTTCCAGCAAAGACAGGCACGGGAAAGGTGTGAGGTACATCGTATTGAAAACGCCTTCTTGCGAAACGGCTATCCCCGGATGAAGCATCGAAACGGTTATCGAGTCATACAACGACCGAACGGCCTGGACGTAGACCGCGCCCGTGTCGAGCCGGTACAGTTCGACCCACAGAGGATGCGTTAAGGGACGATGCAGCGCCTCTTCCGAGACTCCGGCCTCCAGGATGGCTTTCGCTATCCGAGCGCCCAAATCCTCGATAATCGATAAGCGCCTCATCAGGCGATAACAACTCCATACCCGCAGGGGAAACCGGGCGTCGTTTTCCAACGCTTTGAGCTCTTTGCGAAAGGACCCCAAAAACGTGTCGGGGAAATCGTGTTCGTTCTGAAACCGTGCGGCGATGAACAACGGGAAAAAACCGCCTGCGATGATTCGAGAAGCGCGATCCAACAGGGGAGCGGCCACGTCCATAGCCTTCTTGCGGTTCCGGTACCCATAGTAGGCCCCGATCGAGACGATCAAGACAACCACTCCCGGATTTCTTCCCGCCGGCGACGAATCGTTTTCCTGCCTATTTCGAGCAAAGCCGGGGTGTGGCGAAAATCCATAGAACCGTACCCCGTCGTGTCAAAATCGATGACCTTCGCGAGTGCCTTATCCGTCAATCGTTCTTGCCAGCGTTCTCGAAAGGCGTCCGTTTGAAGGAGCAATCCCGTGGAGCTGGATGCAATCGGGCCGCCTTCTTCGTCAGGTTTCGAGCAGATATGGAGGGCGAGGATCCGGTTCGCCCCGGCCGTAAGGGCAGTCGGTATCGGAAGGTTTTCCAAGACGCCCCCATCACAGAACAAGCTCGTTCCGACGCGAACCGAAGGAAAGACCCCCGGGATAGCCATACTGGCCAGCAAGGGTGTGATCAGGGGGCCTTCGCGAAAGACGGTCAAGCGGCGTTTCTCGATATCGCAAGCCGTTACGAGTAACGGAATTCGGGTATCCTCAAAGGTTCGATCTCCGAAGACCCGTTCGACGACCTTAAAAAAGAACGAACGCGGAAAAAGGCTTTGAAAGGTATTGGTGAACCAACAGGCTAACAGAGGAGGTATCCGTTTTGGACGGTTCACGTTTACGCGAACCGTACGGTTCATACCTTCCGCGTAGCGCCGCATCGTCTCCGTATTGCACGTCAACGCGTACCCAGCTGCGACCATCGCCCCGATGCTCGTTCCCACGATCAGGTCCCATTGCAGATTCATACCCTCCAGCTCCATGAGGGCCCCAAGATGGACTGCGCCCTTCGCGCCGCCTCCCGACAAGACCAGCGCCCTCACCGTGTCTTTCACGATCATTCGCACCTCCGCGTACCGTTGTGCCCTTTTGTCTCATTTTACCATAGGACGCCGCGGTCGGGTTGAATGCGCAAAAAACGGGTTCGCACGGACCACACGGAGGACGCGGAGGTAAGTTTTTTTGAGAACGCCGTTGAAAGCCAAAGACACGCCAGACTGAAGTCCGCCGCTCTGGCGGCGCCCCGAAGGCGTTCCCAGAAACGTGAAGAAAAGAAAAACCCCCCTTACGGAGGGTTTTTGGTCGGGGCGACTGGATTCGAACCAGCGGCCTTCAACGCCCCATGCTGACGCGCTTCCATCTGCGCCACGCCCCGATACGTGGTGGGCTCTGTAGGACTCGAACCTACCACCGCCCGGTTATGAGCCGGGAGCTCTACCGGATGAGCTAAGAGCCCTGTCCGTCGTCGATAAACGGCGGGTGTATTATACAATAGACTTCCCGAAATTGCAAGCGAGCCGCTTATAGAATTCTTTCGATACCGAAACCCGTGGCATAGGGTCCGACGTGCGTGGAGATTACCTTACCCATCGGGCTAAATACCAGGTTTTCGACTTGGTAGACTTTTTTGAGCTTCTCGCTCAAGAGTCGCGCCTCATCAGCCGCGATCGTATAGACCATAATCAGGTTCACTTTCGCACGCTCGGGGTAAAGGCTCAGCGCAGCTTTGATGAGGGAGTCGTGGGTTTTCTCCACGCCTTTATTCTTGGCGAAAGGCACCAGAATGCCGTCTTCTGATAAGTGCAAAGCCACCTTCAATTTCAACATACTTCCGATAAAACTCGCGAAACCGGAGATACGCCCGCCCTTTTTCAGAAACTCGAAATCAGAAACATAAAAGTACGCGCCGAAACGTCGTTCCTTGATCTCTCTGTCCAAAATATCCTTGATCCTCCGGGCCGAAACTTTCTGATCCGCTAATTCCCGAGCCCTCCGCGCGAGCAGGGCATTGGCCGCCGAAGCCATTTTGGAATCTACGATCTCGATATTACCGGGGTAGTCCCGAGCGGCGATTTCGGCGCTATTGTAAGTGCCGGACATCTTCGCTGAAATGCACAACGCCAGAATCTCCGAGTATCCCTCGTCGAAAGCCTTCTTGTATAAGGTAGAAAACTCGCCAGGGGTGGGTTGAGAGGTTTTTGGAGGTTGTGGGCGCGCTTGCAGTTTTTCCCAAAATTGATTGATCTGCTCTTGATCGCGAAAATCATCTTCGGTTTCGGACGGTTGATCCCACAAAACGTGTAACGGAATGTTCTCCACATCTATTTTGGCCGCCCACTCGAACGGAATATCCCCTGTACTGTCCAAAATAATCTTCAAAGAGTTCATCACTCAACCTCCTGAAAACATTTTTCTGATTATAACACACAATAGATCGTAACGAACGGTGAGTGTGGGTATCTGGAAAAGGGAAGGCGGAGTACCTACAACGCCTGTACGATGTCCTGTGGAGCCGTCCTGAAAAGCGCGTTGTTCCGTTTTATTTCGCTGTCATCAAGACGCATACGCCCCTTGCGGTGTTTTCGAAGCCCAATTTCCTAACCTTCATAAATCATTATTTGGCCTTTCTGACACGAAACCCAGAATGGATACTTTTCATATCGTCCGACAAAGGGAAAGGGGATCGATGCGATGAGCAAAACGTACTCCACCTCAGGGGTCGAAAAAAATAGACCCCGAGGAAATGAACCCGCGAGGTCTCTCTTTCAAGGAAGCGCCGCCACGATTAACGGACTTTAACTTTGGCTCCTGCGGAGGGTCTCGAACCCCCAACCCTGTGGTTAACAGCCACATGCTCTGCCATTGAGCTACGCAGGAAAGATCATCCGGATTCTATCATTTATTTCCAGAAAAATCAAGGGGTCTCGACGGTATTGTTGCAACCTCTCGCCTAGCCTCGTTTCCGGTCCTCTTCCAGCCTTAAAAGAAAAGATCACGCGTAGGTTCGCCCACCAGCGAAGGCTTGAAAAGCAAAGGCACGTCGAATAAAAGTTTGGCTTTTCTAGAGAAGCACACTTCTAAAAAACCATCGAAGAGAAAAGACACGCCGGTCTTTAGTCTGGCACGGTTACCGGGAACGTCCTTCTGTGAACGCTGCACTAAGTGCGTCAAGGCTTTAGCGTTGGCTTTTCTGTGAACACGAACTTTTAAGTTGGCTTGTCTTTACTGAGAGTGTCTGTGAAAACAAAAAAACACGCCGAACTGCAGTTCGGCGTACCCAGGCACACGGCGTTCCCAAGAATCTCTTCTCTGTGCTCTCTTTGCCCTCTGTGTGAACCCTGTTTTTGCTCTTTGAAAAGATATGCCGAACTAAAGTTCGGCGTTCCCAGAGCGTATCGCGAGACTTCGTGGGCTTCCGAAGTCAGCCCGCTGGTTACCCCGCGGTGACCCGTGCAGCAATCGCGGCGTATGCGCCTCTTCTTTTCCAGACGGCACGATACGCTATTATTCTCACACTGCGGGAGTATTCTATTTCAGATACCGATCAAACCATTCCTTGATCTCTTTCAGCCTTCTGAGGCGATGTTTGGGTTTCCCGCTTCGACTGAGTTCGTGGTTTTCTCCACGGAAAAGGCAGAGTCGTGAGTCTACCCCGTGGTACTTCAAGGCGGTAAACATCTGGATCCCTTCTGGCAACCAACACCGGTAGTCCTGTTCCGAGTGGATGAAAAGAGTGGGCGTTTTCACCCTATCCGCGTATTTCAGAGGGGAGTGCTCCCAGAGCTTGTCGACATCGGACCAAGGCGTCGCGCTATTCTGGTCAGGAACGAAAAAGTAGCCGATGTCGGTCGTGCAAAACTTTGATACCCAGTTCGCGATGCTCCGTTGTGAAACTGCCGCGCGAAATCGGTCGGTGTGGCCGATGATCCAATTGGTCATAAACCCGCCGTACGAACCGCCCGTCACGCCGATACGCGCGGGGTCGAGGAAGGAATATCTCTCAAGAACCTCGTCGGTGAAGGCCATGAGGTCGTCGAAATCGATCGTGCCGTACTTTCCACGAACGTCGGCGAACGCGTTGCCGCGACCCTCACTACCCCTCGGGTTACAGAAGAATACGGCGTATCCTTCGTTTGCGAGCCATTGCATCTCGTGGATGAAGTTCTCTCCGTAGGTGGTCTTCGGACCTCCGTGGATCATCAAAATTCCCGGATAGGTTTTGTCTGGATCAAAAGGAACCGGTCTGATCAACCACCCATCGATATCTGTGGCGAGAGTGGGGTGTTTTTCGTCTGCTTTTACCACAAGTCTTTCCAGGTTGGATAGGGTTCGTTCCCTTAAAACCCAACCATTGAAGTCGGTCACCGCTTCGAATTTCTGATTTGAGAAGGTGTACAGCTCGGCGAGTTTCAATTCGTGAAACCCGATAAAGGCCAATTTCCCTTTCTTTATTGAGAAGCTATCGAGCGACCCCTTCATCTGGGCGACGGTTTCAACGGTGCCATCTGGGCAGATTTTCTTGAAAGAGGCTCCGACCCCTTCCGTCGCGAGGAAATAGAAGGCCTCCCCGTCTTTTTGTATCGGTTTTGACCCTCCCCCATAGCGACAGTCGGAATTCAGCGCGTTTCCTGGGGCAAGATCGAGTTCGGGGGTGAGACACCGTAGGGTCTTGTCTTTCAAACAGAAAGCGTAAAATTTTGGGTTCTCGTTAATCCCATAGTTTCGCTGCTCCTGACCGACGACGAACAGGGTGTCTTTATCCCAGAAATCCACGTAATCTGTCAAAAAAGTCTCTCCCATAGAGAACTTTTCCAGAGACTTGTCTTTTAGAGTGTAAAGGTACACATCGTTCCGTATCTCCAATTTGTCGGAAAAATCGATGCCCGTAAAGGCGAAACGCTCGTGAGTTTCGTCTAACTGAGGTGTTTCGGCGAGGAAGGTTTCGCCCGTGATCGGCGATAAGTCCTTCGTTTTCACGTCGTATAGGTACAAACGCGTTCTCTTTTTATTCGTGAAGCCTTCTCCGTTGCTCCAGAATGGGATCTCGTCTAGCACTTCGTAATCCGTCTCTTCTTTCATCGACTGAAGGAGCTTCGGCTTTTCCGCCGCAGCGGCCCCTGCGAGCGTCTCAAACGGCGGCCACCATACGATCTCTAAAAGGAACAAGTCGGGGTTGATTTCGGTGATCGAGGATACGGGGAATGGCACACGAAAGGCCTTTTGTGCCTCTCCGCCGTCTAGGCTAATGGTGTAAAACTGAGTGAACACCTCTCCACTTTCTTTTGCTTTAATATCCTCTTTCTCTCGCAGAGAAGAAAACAACAGCCGTCGCCCGTCAGATAACCAGATGAACCTGCCGTCTTTGTGAGACGTGGTCATTTGGGTCAGCTTTCTGTCTGAAAGGCGATAACACCAGATGTCGGACCGGTACTCGTTCTCCGCGAGGTCCATCTGATGCGCGGCGAAGGCGCAGGTTTCTCCGTCCGGAGAGAGCGCTGGCCCGGAAAGGAAGGTATACTTCGTTAAATCGTCCATCTTCAATGGTTCCACACGATCCATCTCCTTTTCTTGTAAAAAGTGAACGCCTCGTACGCTCGTCCGATACTTTTCGCTTCGGTTCGGGCGCACCGTTAGAGTTTATCACAAGAGGGCTGAAAAGTGGGAATTCTAAGAAGAAGAATCAAAAAACGCATCAAGAACACGGAGGACACATAAGATTCACTCTGAAAGCGCCGCTGGGACCGCCGCAATTTAGTGCGGCACGGTTTCGGGTTGGCTCTTCTGGGAACGCCCTGAAGTGCAGCATCGCGGCGTAAGCGCTTCTTCTTTTCGCGACGGCGCGATACGCTCTTTGAATAAAAGAGAGGGCGGTTCGTGGGACTTCTTGGGCAGAGAACGTCGCTGGGACCGCCGCACTTTAGTGCGGCACGGTTTTCGGGTTGACTCTTCTGGGAACGCCATGAAGCGCAGCATCGCGGCGTAAGCGCTTCTTCTTTTCGCGACGGCGCGATACGTTTATTGAATAAAAGAGAGGGCGGTTCGCGAGACTTCTTGGGCAGAGAACGCCGACTTTTAAGTTGGCAGGTTTTCCTGAGAGTGTCTGAAAAAAGAAAATACGCCTATCTGAAGACCAAGCGCTCTCAATTCAACGAACTCCACCCCTAGTTTCCGCTTAATAAAAACGTATGCGTCAAGTTATGGGGTGTAATCAAAAAACAAGGCCAGAGCCGATCGCGCGATTTTTCGTCCATTCATTTGATTTCGAGTGGAATACACCATCCTGAACCCTCAAGGGCTTTTGTGTGGGTATCATATCGGGGTGTGATAAAAAAAAAGAACAAAAACGAGGAGGGAAAAAAACGGCCCCCGAAGGAGCCACCATAACTTCGCGCACACAACCCATCAAATCATGTTCAAGCCTTTCGTCGGACTCTCTACATTAAATGCTTCTTTAACTCTTCCTCGTTTTTCATATCGATCAACTCAAGTCCCAAGGAGTCAAGTTGTTCTATTGTGAGGGACTTCAGTCTTTCGAAATACTTTTGCGAGGTCTTAGGGAATTTTTTGGCTATTTGTTTCCAAAGGAGCTCTTCCCGTCCTTCTTCTTTGCCTTTTATAATCCCCTTTTCTAAACCTTCTTCTCTGCCTTTTTCTCTTCCTTCCTGCCTGAGCATATCCGCGATTGTTTGCATCTTTTCGCTCCTTTCTTCCGATACCGTTCCCATCAGTTCTGACAATTGTTGGAAATACTCCCCGCCCATCGTTTCGAACAGGTAGATCGTACAGACCTGGAAAAACCGTTCGTTCGCTTCTGTCCGCGACAATTCCGAAATCGTCACTGCGACTCGGAACATCGTTTCTCGAATCGCTTCTTTTCCCTCGAGCGATCTCATCCTTAGTACGTCCAAATAGATTCGAAGTCGTTTCGCCCCTTTGACCTCCTCTTCTCTCAATGACGAAATTTCAAACAGTTCATATTTATAGTCCGGGATGTAGTCTTTCAAGTCCCCGTCCATACGGTCGGTGTTTGAAAAGCGATTCGAAAACCATTGCGACGCTTCCCATTTCTCTCTCCCCTGGTAGAAAACCACGGGCAAAATCACTGGCAGAGGTTGCGGTACTGTCTTCTTCCATATGGAGGTCATATACCCCAGGAGCTGAAGGCTCACGTGTTTGTCAACCTTGCTTTTGTGTTCGAACAGCAGATAGACATACCCCTCTTCCTGTTGCATCTTCACCCGAAAGAGCAGATCGAAGAAGTATTCCGAGAGGTCTTTCTCGACGTAACTGTCTTTTTCTATCGTTATCGATTCGGGATCGATTAACCGGACGATCTTCGGAGGTAGATAGTGTTGGAGGAAGGACTTCGCGGTTTCTATATCCCCCAAGACTTCTTTGAAAAATTTGTCGTGTGACTTACTGATTTTTTCCACGGGTATCCTTCCAGAAGAAAGTCTCATCGGTATTATACCTTAAAGGCGGGGGTTTCCAAAAAAGCCCCCGAAAATACTCCCGTTGTGATATAATACACACTCGTATATGGAGGAGAGATTATGAGCGAATTTATATTAGCGGTGGATGTATCGAAGATACCGGATGGAGGGACCCTCGAGATCGAAGGCGACCCCTCGCTGTCGGAGATAGAAACCCCAACGGCGACACTGCCGTTGAGGGCGCCTTTGAGCTATAAGATTCGCCTTAGTCGGAATAAAGAGGACTTTTTTCTATTCGGGACAGTTTCGACTGTTTTGGAATACCCCTGCGCGCGTTGTTTAGAGAGCGTGGACCTTGCGGTTTCCGGTCAGGTTGAGGCCACGTACAAGAAACCTCCGAAGAGGGTTGTCGAAGAAGAGATCGAGCTTGAAGATCTTGAAAATGTGATATACTATGAGGCTTTGACTTTAGACCTCTCCGAACGGGTGATCGAGGCGATTCTGGTAGAGATTCCCATAAAAGTTTTGTGTAAAGAGGAATGCAAAGGCCTTTGCCCATATTGCGGAGTGGATTTGAACCAGGTGGCCGAGCACCATTGCGAGATCGAGGCGTCGGTATCGCCCGGGCGGTTGTTTAACGCGCTGAAGCCTTTCGCGACGGAAGATAGGGATACAAACGATAATAAAAACGACAGATAGGAGGAAAGACAATGGCTGTTCCAAAACAGAAACAATCGCGGACGCGGACTCACAGAAGAAGAGCGGAGACCCTTTACAAAGCTGTCGAAACGCCTCTTTCAAAGTGCCCGAATTGCGGCGAGTTACGAAAGCCTCACCGGGTTTGTCTGCACTGCGGGTTTTATAAAGGGAGACAGGTGCTCGAATTTAAAGAGGATAAAGAAGAAAAATAAAACGGCGAAAGCCGTTTTATTTTTCTACGAAGATGTTAGCGGCCTCATCCTTTCGCAAAGCTAAGTTATAACCCCGAATTTTTACCTCGATCGGGTCTCCCATAGGTGCCGTTCCGATGATTTCTACCTCCACCCCGGGCACGAAGCCCATTGCCACTAATCGCTTTTTGACGAAGTCTGACCCCTTGATCTCGAGCACCTTGACCTTTTCGCGCAACCGAACCTTATTGAGCGTCAGGTAGGCGGTGTGCGGGTTCTTCTTGCGTTCTTCGGAAAAGGATTCGAACTTCTTGAAAGAATCCGGCTCTCTTTCGAAGAAGAGCTGAAGGGTCTCCAATCCTCGGTAGAAGTCGTCTGAATCGATATGCTCCAACTTCATCGCCAAATCGGATGAAGCCTCCGCCGGTATCTTCAAAATCGTGCTCAAGAAGGATTCGAAGAGCATCCGACGTCGGAAAATCCGCTGGGCTTTCGAAATCCCTTTTTGAGTAATCTTGATGTGACTGTGGCGCTCATACTCTATGAGATCCGAAGCCCCCAATTTTTTTAGGGCGTCGATGACGGATGTGCTCTTCTTTTTCAATGCCTCGCTAATGCCTTTCACCCGTGGCACCTGTCCATTGATCTCCATTTCGTATATCACTAACAGATAGTCCTCTAGACTTTCGGAAAACATCTCTCCCATCGCGTGCCCTCCTAACTATCGCGTTGCCAGTCGTCTAATCACTCGTTTCTAAGGTGAATTATACTACATTTACCAAAATTAAGTATACGAGCCTATTTATTTTCAACGGTCATTGGTTTTTTGGATAATGCCCGACGTCAGCGTATTTGTAAAAAGAAAGAGAGTAACGCACCGTCTTGAAGAAATGGGTCGCTTACGCCGAATGACGCGCTTGGGAATACCTGGGAACGCCAACTTTTAAGTTGGCATGTTTTTTAAAAAATGGTTCTAGCACGGAGCGTACAGAGGAAACGAAGAGAACAGGACACACGTCACACAAAAGTGCGGCGTTCCCAGAGCGTACACAAGCGTATCGCGCCGTCGCGAAAAGAAGGGGCGCTTACGCCGCAATGACCTTGTGGGTAATCGCGGGGTAACCGAAGGGACCCCGCGAAACGCCCTTCCTCTTTTTTTGATTAAAAAGTACCAGAAAAGATAAGGCGGGAAATTTAAAAACGTATCGCGCCGTCGCGAAAAGAAGGGGCGCTTACGCCGCGATGCTGTCTTCCTTTTTTCACAAACCATGCCAAACTAAAGTTTGGCGTTCCCAGGCGTCCCAGGGTGCTCCCGGGGCGTTCACAAGCGTATCGCGCCGTCGCGAAAAAAAGAGGCGCTTACGCCGCGATGCTGCGCACGTAAACGCACTCAGTGAAGAAACCATGCCAAACTAAAGTTTGGTGTTCCCAGGCACCCCAGGCTTTCCAGGGCGTTCCTAGACGTTCACAAACGTATCGCGCCGTCGCTAAAAGAAGGGGCGCTTACGCCGCGATGCCTGTTTTCTCCTTTTCACAAACCATGCCAAACTAAAGTTTGGCGTTCCCAGGCGTTCCCAAGCGTTCCCAAGCACCCCAGGCTTTCCAGGGCGTTCCTAGACGTTCATAAGCGTAGCGCCGTCACGAAGAGAAGGAGCGCTTACGCCGCGCTCCGCGTTTTCTCCGTGCCCTCTGTGTGAAACCGTTGTATTTCTAAGACATGCCAACTTAAAAGTTGGCGTTCCCAAGCGTTCCCAGGCGCCCCAGGCTTTCCAGGGCGTTCACAAGCGTATCGCGCCGTCGCGAGAAAAAGGGGCGCTTACGCCGCGATGCTGTCTTTCCATTTTCGCAAACCATGCCAAACTAAAGTTTGGCGTTCCCAGGGCGTTCCCAGGCGTTCGCACTCAAAGAGCGCCCTTTTCACCGCGAGAAACGAATCAAAGGTCTTTTAATAAAAAACGGTCCAACGATGAAATTGTGATAGGGATTAAAGGGATGTGTCCGAGGGCGCAGACCCCAACAAGCAGCGCGAACATCATTAACGGGCTTAGAAAGCCTTGAGTCAACCACCCCATACCTAAACAGCCGGCGATGAAACCGAATAGAAGGACCACGGAAAATAGCCCGTTCAGGTTCTGCTTCATCGCTTTTTGGGGGTTGTCCCAGTCTAACATAGGTCGTTTGATGTCGACGATCATCTGGATGAGGTTTAAAAAGGAGATGCAGACTGACGACCCGATGAAAGCTCCTAAGAGGTCTCCCCACGCGGCTTGTACGAGTATACGCATAGCGATCACTGCGGTAAGGGGCCCGATTTCGCTTAATATGAAAATATGGAGGTACTTCGCGGTCAAGATGTCTTTCGCGCTGACTGGTAGCGTTTTTAGCTCGGTCAGCATCCTACCCTCCCGGCTCAAGAAGGTCGATGAGAGCAGATTCATTCCTCCAGCCAGAACACCGACCAATGTTCCCAACGGGAGAAGGTAGGCTCTCAGACTTTCGAGATTCGTAATGATCGCTCCCAAAGAGCTCGCGCTCCCTAAGGATTTGTTTGTGCTGCCAAATAGTATTAGGAGGATAGGAAATATCAACACATTCCCGATGCCGTTGAACGCGAAGGCCGGAATCCGCAAAAAATATCGCCATTCACGGATGAAAAGCGCGCGTACAGGCGACCTCTCGCGTCGGATCGAATGGTCCAGCTCTGCGCGGGTTAGGAGGCTTTTTCGGGTGTGTCTGTCTTGCAACTCCAGATAAGAGGCGAGGTAGAAACGGTTAGCTAAAAACAGGGTCAGTAGAAAACCACCCGCCGTGACCGATAGAAAGCAGGCAAGCCAACCTAAACTGACCATTCCTTTTGCGCTCACCGCCCGATAGGCCCAGATCGCGGGCGGGTAGATAGAGAGCCCTTTCAAAATGATGTTTTGCGGGTTTTCTAAAAATTCTCTAAATGTCTCTTCCGTTAATTCACCGGACACCCCGGTATTCGTTATCGCCACATTGATTAGTAGAATCGCCACTACGAACAACACGCTAACGCTGAACAGGAGAAAGTCGCGGTGTTTCCCGAAACGGATGACACGTGATAAGGGCAAGATGACGATCGTTTCAAATAGGATCGGGAGGATCTGCGCGGACAGGAGGATCAGGAAACCGGATATCCAGTATTCCCAGCCGAGTCCGATGCGTGCTCCCAAGTAAATGTAGGGGAAAAGTAAACCGACGATAGATATCCACGTTTGGTCGAAGACGATCAGCGCGATCTTCGCCGAGAGAATCTCCGTCGGTTTCAAAGGTAGCGACATCAGCAGGGGTAAGTCTTTAGAGAAAAAGAAGACGCTGAGAATCACGAGCAAGCCGACAAGGAACCCAAAGGCGCTGCAGATCATGAAGAAATAGGCGTAGACCATCTCCGGCGCGCCCATCTGGGCATAGACGGCGATCATTTGGTCCAACAACGTTTTCATCAGCGGAAAGAGGGTGACGATTAAAACGGCGACAATTCCGAATATTAGAAAGGGTTCCCACAGGTCCTTCCGGTCGACCAGATAGCGTTGACGTTTCCGGCTGATTCCGTAGTGCTCATTCAGAAGCGTCAAGGTAAGAGAAATCCATCTGCTGTGCCTCACTGCCCGTCACCTCCAGAAAAACGCGTTCCAACGTGGCTTCCCCTTTCTCTTTCTTCAATTCTTCTATTGTCCCCGTGAACAGGAGCTTTCCTTGGTGAATGATGCCGATTCGATCACAAAGCTTCTCAGCGATCTCCATAAGATGTGTGGAGAAAAAGACGGTGTTTCCGCTTTCGGTATGGTTTTGCATCATCTTTTTCAACAGAAAAGCAGATTCCGGGTCCAAACCCGTTAAAGGTTCGTCCAGTATCCAAAGGTCCGGCTGGTGAAGCAACGCCGCAACGAGGGAGAGTTTTTGCTTCATTCCGTGCGAATAACCGGCTACAATGTCACGCAAGGCATTTCGCAGTTTAAAAGCAGTTGTGAGCTTTTCAACGCGCTCACGACGTTTCTGTAGCGGAACCCCATACATATCGGCGATGAAATCGAGATACTCGATCCCTTTGATCTTTTCCATCATAACCGGTTCGTCGGGCACATAGCCAATTTTCAGTTTGGCCGCAATCGTATCCTTTTGGATATCCTTTCCCCCGATCGATATCGATCCTTCGTTGGGTTTGAGCAAACCGACGATCATTTTGATCGTCGTTGTCTTTCCGGCGCCATTGGGTCCGAGGAACCCGAAAACCTCTCCCTTCTTCACCGACAGGGACAGATCGTCGACTGCTTTGAAGTTTTTACCAAAGACTTTCGTGAGGTGTCGTATTTCTAACATGCTCTTCTCCTTCCTAGAACTCTTTCTTTTCGAATAGAATAGCGGCGATACCTAGAAAAGCCGCCCCAATAATCATCATCCCGAACGAATAGGCCCAATCGATACCGCCGGTATTCAAAACAGATACCCCGCAAAGGTAGGGGTAAGGGTTAATCCAGGAAAACCGAGGAAGCAAACCGGCCATCGGTAGCGCCAAAACGAAAAGGATCCCCCATAAGATCGGTTTGAGTTGGTCTCGAAAGACCACGGATAGAAAAACGAAGAATCCGAAGAAGAACCACAGGGCCAGAACTTGCTGTACGAGTATCAGAAAGCTGTTTTGAAAACCGACTGAGAAACCCGCCAAGTTCATCATTGCGGGCGCCGCGAGGGCGAAGATAACCAATAAGGAGAGAATGGCCGAAAACGATGCTGCGATCTTGCTCCAAAAGATTTTTCGGCGTGGGAAGCGCGCAAGGAGAAAGTACAAAGTTTTTTTCTCTTCTTCTCGGCAGAAAAGGGGGATGACGAGCAAGAGCGCGCATATCGGGAGAAACTGTCCCATATTCTTCCCTTGCCATTGGGAGTATAGGTAGTATTCATCATCGGTTTCCAAGCGGTTCAAGGCGGAAAGATCCCCTACGATTTTCCTCACGAACTCGGGCAGCTCGTCGATTTCTCGGCTTGAGATGCCAAGCAGCTCTCCGACAAAAGGACGCAGGGCGATGGTGCCGACAAGCAGGATGCCAAAGAGGATGAAGAATACCAGGAGCCGCCATCGTATATCCAGAATCTCCTTGCTATACATATCTCTTCCCCCTTATCGTCAGTTGGAAGAAGGTGTCTAGCGTGGGGATTTCACTGAAGCACTCCTTCTTCTTATTCCAAGCGGAGATGGCCTGTTCATTGTCTGTCAAGACCGTCACCTGGTCTCGCTGTTCCGTCACGATTACCCCTTTCGGCGCTTCCTCGCGTCCCCACTCCTCCATCGAGAAGGTAAAGACTCGGAATCGTTCTTTTAATTCGTCCAACGTGCCGTTGTATACCAAAGTTCCGTGTTGGAGGATCGAAAAGGTGTCGGCGATCCTCTCCACTTCAGGGATGATATGAGAGGTGTACAAAACGGTCTTGCCGTCGATAACCTGTCGACGGATAATCTCTAACACATCGTCTCTTTTGATCGGATCCAACCCAGACGTCGGCTCGTCTAGTATGAGGAACCCGGCTTCTGTGCTGAACGCCAAACTGAGATAGAGCGAGGTTTTCATACCTAAAGAGAAGCCACGGATCCTCTTTTTCATCGGTAGTTCGAAGAAGTCGAAATACTCTCGCGCTCTCTGTAAGCTGAAACGCTTGTCCAGTTTAGAACAAATTCGAAGCGTTTCGACGAGGGTCCAGTGTTCGTAAAATCGCTTCTCTTCCGGTACGAAAACGATGTCATGGCGCATCGCTTCTACCGGTTTCCCGTCCCAACTCACCGTGCCTCCATAGGATATGAACCCCAAAGCCGCTTTCAACGATGTGGTTTTTCCGGCGCCATTGGGTCCGAGAAAGGCGTGCACGCATCCTTTCGGGATGTTGAGGGTTAGCCCGTCTACGGCTTTTACGCCGTTTCTATAAGTCTTTTTCACACGATCGAACAGAAGTCCTTTTTCTAAATGGATTCCCATACCTTTTCCACCACCTTCGCAAACTCCTGAAAGAGTATCCCGGTCTTTTTTAACTTCGCCATTGTCATAAAAAGCTCAGCGGCCATTTCTTCGATCAAGGACTGTCGCACGGTATCGGCAGACGCGATGACCAAGTTCCCAATGCCCTGCTTTGGAAAGATGATGCCCTCTTGTTCCAGGTCGCGATAGGCGCGAACCACGGTGTTGGGATTGATCTTCATCTCTTGAGCCATCTCGCGGATCGATGGCAAGGTATCGTTTTCTTTCAATCGGCCGGTAACGATGGCCTCTTTGACGCTAATCTTAATCTGCTGATAGGCCGGCATAGGGGACCGGATATCGATAGGCATCCACAATCCTCTCACCTCTCTTATCTGTATTATATCATATAGTACAGTTGATGTCAACACCAATGAGGGGATAAAGTCGAGGCGCGACCTGGGAAGACCAACTTTTAGTACATCCAGGTAAGCCGGAAATGTCACAGGGGGGAAAGCAAGTACGCTGGCTGGGTGCGGGAGGCACTAGGTTCATCGCGGGGTAACCAAGGGGACCCCGCGATACTAACGAAATCCAGCGAGGCGCTCTTTCCTGTCTTTAGCTTTTAAGACCTGCCAACATAAAAGTTGGCGTTCCCAGGCGTTCCCAATAGACGTGCCGAACTGAAGTGAGGTGTTTCCAGGCGTTCCCAGCAGAATAGTACGATATGAAGAGAGATAGTGCATATTCGCGTAAAATGGAGGAATATCGAGTATTATCCATACAATCTATAATATATCTATATTATCGGATAATATCGCCAATTCAAGCGGTTGATAATCCGAAGCGTTTTTTGTAGAATACGTTAGCAATCAAACTATAAGAGTGCTAATTTTTAGGAGGTGTTTTTTTCATGATGATCAAACCATTAGGCGACAGAGTCCTTATTAAGCCTTTGAAAGAAGAAACCAGAACCGTCGGAGGAATCGTGCTTCCCGATACCAGCAAAGAGAAGCCGATTAAAGCCGAAGTCATCGCGTTGGGAAAACTTGAGGAAGAAACGTTGAGCATTGGCGATCAGGTTATCTTTTCCAAGTACTCCGGGACTGAACTCAAGATGGACAACGAAGAGTACATCCTCATCGACGCCAAAGACATTCTAGCCATCATCGTTCGGTAGTGGGGGAGAGATAGAGATGTCGAAACTGTTGAAATTTGACGAAGAGGCGAGAAGAGCCCTGGAAAAAGGGATGAACGTCTTGGCCGATGCCGTGAAGATAACCCTGGGACCGAGAGGCCGGAATGTGGTCTTGGAGAAAAGCTGGGGAAGCCCCACGATCACCAACGACGGTGTTTCCATCGCTAAAGAGATAGACCTCGAAGACAAGTTCGAAAACCTCGGCGCTCAGCTCTTGAAAGAAGTCGCCTCCAAAACCAATGACATCGCAGGCGACGGCACTACGACCGCCACCGTCCTCGCCCAAGCGATGGCGAAGGAAGGGCTCAAGAACATCGCGGCCGGAACGAACCCGATTGTGATGAAGAAAGGGATTCAAATGGCCAGCGACGCTGCAGTTGCCCATATCAAGAAAGCGAGTAAAAAACTAAAAACCAAAGCGGATATCGAAAACGTCGCTTCTATCAGCGCGAACAACGATCCGGAAACCGGCAAACTCATCGCCAACGCGATGGATAAAGTGGGAGAAGATGGGGTCATCACAGTCGAGGATTCCAAAACGATGGAAACTTTCGTGGATTTCGCCGAAGGGATGAAATTCGACCGCGGGTATATCTCTCCCTACTTCTGCACCAATATGGAGAAAATGGAAGTCGAACTCAAAGAGCCTTACATCCTCATTACCGATAAGAAGATTTCGGCTGTCCAGCCGCTCATCCCGGTCCTGGAAAAGATCGCGCAGAGCGGAAAACCTCTCTTAATCATCGCCGAAGACGTCGAAGGGGAAGCGCTGACCACTCTCGTGCTGAACAAACTCAAAGGGACGTTGGTTTCAACCGCGGTGAAGGCGCCCGGATTCGGTGACAGGCGAAAAGCGATGCTGCAGGATATCGCGATCCTGACCGGCGGTACCATGATCAGCGAAGAGATCGGCTTGACGCTCGAGAACGTGACCCTCGGTGACCTCGGAGAAGCCGGAATGATCCGCGTCAAGAAGGACGACACCATCATTATCGACGGGAAAGGTCAGAAAGCCGATATACAAGCCCGGATTATCCAGATAAAAAAACAAATCGCCGAGACGACCTCCGAGTACGATAAAGAGAACTTGCAGGAGAGAATGTCCAAACTCAGCGGCGGCGTGGGCGTCATCAAAGTCGGCGCGGCCACTGAGACAGAGCTGAAGGAGAAGAAACACCGGATAGAAGACGCCCTCAGCGCGACTCGAGCAGCCGTAGAGGAAGGCGTTGTCACCGGAGGCGGCGTGACCTTGCTGCACGCGAAGAAGGCCGTGATGGACCTGATCGGCACCTTAACCATCCCGGAAGAAAAAATCGGGGCGATGATCGTGGCTAAAGCCCTCGAAGCCCCCACCCGCCAAATCGTGGAAAACGCGGGCGTTGACGGGTCGATCATCATCGACAAGATTTTGAACCAAAAAAACCCCGATTTCGGCTACGATGCGCTGAAGAATGAATACACCGATCTGATGGCCGCCGGGATCATCGACCCGACGAAAGTGACACGTAGCGCCCTCCAAAACGCCACCTCCATCGTGTCCTTGTTACTTACCACGGAGGTCTTGATCGTCGACAAACCCGAACCCAAGACACCTCCTATGCCCCCCGCCCCTGACTACGACTACTAAAAAACCACCCCCCCCGCAAGGGGGGGTTTTTACAAAGACCCCTTCCCAGAATTGTAGAAATCTGTGCTATAATCCTTAAAGAAACTCAACGAATAGGAGGGAAAAAGATGAGAAAACACTCTGTAATGTTACTCGTGTGCCTTATGGCGCTGGTAAGCGCCCTTTGGGCCGCGCCCCAACTCTTGACCATTCTCCACGTCAATGACACTCACGGTCACGCTTGGTCGTATACCTTGGGGGATCTCAAGAATGTCGGCGGCTTTGCCGCGATCGCCACACTCGTCGATCAAATCAAAGCCGAAGTGGAAGCCAAAGGCGGTTCTGTGCTGGTTCTCCACGCCGGTGACATCAATACCGGTGTCCCCGAATCCGACCAGCTGGACGCGATCTCCGATGTCGTCGGGATGAACATGATCCCATTCGATGCGATGGTTCTTGGGAATCACGAATTCGACAAAGACGGCACCGTTCTGGCCAAACAGATTAAGACGATGAAGTTTCCGGCCTTGAGCGCCAACATTTTAACGAAAACTGGCGAACCCGTGTTCACTCCTTATGTGATCAAGCAACTGAAGGATCTGAAAGTCGCGATCTACGGATTGAGCACCGAAGCGATCACCATTCTGGAACCGATTTACGTCGAAGACTATGTGTTTATGAACGCCATCGAGCTCTCCAAGAAAATGGTCCCAGAGCTCAGAGCACAAGCTGACATCGTGGTCGCTTTAACCCACTTGGGTTACGGCGAACCCCACCCCGGCTGCACCACCTCCGATATGCTCGCCAAAGCCGTTGATGGCATCGATGTGATCGTTGATGGACACAGTCATACGCTGTTCACTGAAGCGCCGGTTTACGGAGATACCATCCTCGTGCAGGCTGGCGAATGGGGCAAGTACCTGGGTCGACTCGACCTGTGGATCCTCGACGGTAAGGTTATCGATTGGGAATGGGAAGCCATTCCAGTTAATTCCATCGCCGGCGTAGAACACATTGAGCAGAACCCAAGAGTGCTGGCCGCTATGGAGTATTTCTACAATCTGGGCGGAGAAAAACTGAACGAGGTCATCGGGAAAACTGCGATCATGCTGGATGGCGAACGCAGTAACGCGCGCGCGAAAGCCACCAACCTCGCGAACCTGTTGGGCGACGCAATGGTCTGGAAGAGCATGGCCGATTTCGCGATCACAAACGGTGGCGGTATCCGCGCTTCGATAAAAGCCGGCGACATCACCTACCGCGACGTTCTCACCGTTCTGCCGTTCGGGAATATGATCTACGTGGTCAACCTCACGGGTTCCGAAGTGATGAGACTTCTACAGTTCGCGTCGGGCGTTCCCGCGGGTCAGGGCGCCTTCCCGCAGTTCGGGGGCATCACCTTCACCGTCGAAAACGGTCAAGTGAAAAACGTTCTGATTCAAGGGAAACCTCTGGAAATGGACAGGGTTTACAAAGTGGCGACGAACGACTATATGGCCGGAGGCGGAGACGGGTACACCGTGCTGAAAGACAATAAGGCGAACGGGTATGACACCGGTTTCGTTTTAGCCGACGCGCTGATGCTCTACTTCCAATACTTGGGGACTGTGCAAGACTACGATTCTTCCCAGAGAATGGTCAAAAAATAGGGCCCTATTCGAAAAGCCTTTCTTTGCGCCAAGAGCCGGTTGCGACAGCAATCGGCTCTTCTTCTTGTTTCTCCCGAATATAAAATCTCGAGCAGTTCAGAACCCAACTTTCGACTAAAAGTGCTACAAACGGCGATAAAAGCCACTTTCTCAAAAAAGTTGGCCACTACAATCG
>MWEM01000027.1 GCA_002071085.1 Thermotogota bacterium ADurb.Bin062
CTGTCTTCTGAAGAGCGAGAACAAGAGATTTTTCATCGTTACCCAGAACTCCTCGTGAGATTGAAGAAAGCGGAAGAGCGTGGTATGGGAAACGCCGTAGTGTTCATCAGCCGCGATAGCGCTTATACTCGTATAGGAATTCGTGAGCAGACCTTGGATAAGGATAAGAAAATTCTTCAGATAAAAGCCTTCGATGCTGTCGAAAAACGTTCCGAACCTTTCCTGGACAATTTGCTTAACACGTGGTAGAATGGTCATATCGGTACTCCTCCTCCTTGTTATTTTGTTCACACTTAATAATTTGAGATGGGGTACCGATTTTCCTTATTCCGTGTTCACTTTCTTTTCAAAGACCGATTTCATTCAGTTTTTCGCTTATTTGGTTTTTGTAATGACCACGCACATGTTGAGGTAGATTAGGAATTAATAACGAAGCGATTAATCAAAATCATGATTTTAATTATGGCGTCTTAAAAATGGTGAGTTGTTCATCTTTAATCTCTAGAAAAAGAGTTGAACTGATTATTGAAGCATTGGGAGGTATCACGGGTGTAAATATAGAATGGACACATATAGGTACTGGGCCTCAAAAAGACCACTTAGAAAACTTGGCGCAGAAAACACTCTCTATTCATAAAAATATAAAATTCGAATTCAAAGGACATTTAGAAAATAGAGAGGTATATTTGTTCTATAAAAAATCAAACATCGATTTGTTCATCAATGTAAGTTCGTCAGAGGGTATACCCGTATCTATGATGGAAGCACTGAGCTTCTCTATCCCAATTATTGCAACAAATGTTGGCGGAGTAAGTGAGTTGGTATCTAGCAACAACGGTTTTTTATTAAATCCAAATCCTACTCCCGAGGAGATTAGGCAAGCGATTTATAAGTTTCACGAATTAAGCATGGAATCACGGCTTGCCTTAAGGCAGCAAGCTTATGATACTTGGAAAAATAAATTCAACGCGGAGACGAATTATACTTCTTTCATCGAAGATATCCTTCGCTTATAAAGCTGGTTTACAGAGGTGGAGTTATAGTCAAAATGTGTGGAAAAGGGTAAAAAGCGAAAAAAAGCATATCCTACGAATAGGAAGAAAAGAGCCAGCGCGCCCAAAATGAAGATACGCCTCGAAAGATTATTGTTCAAAACGTGGAAATAACCAAGAGGGATGCGTAGAATGGATATTAGACGAAATAAAAAACCACGACTGCGTAGAAGAATTGGCCAAACATAGGGTGGAGTCATACTCAGCATAGCCTTAAAGAACGAAATCGACGAATTAAATAAAAAGACCAAATCGCTACGGGATGCAGAAGGAAGAAGGCTGGTGTGCCGAAATGGCTATCACCAAGACCGGGGGATTCAAACGGGAATCGGGCGGATAAAGGTCAAACAACCAAGAGTAGATTTTCAATCTATTCCTTCTAAGACAAATATCCCAAAGCAGTGAAGAGTCTGACGATAGACGCGGAGGAATTGCTGACATTCTATGATTTTCTACCAGCCACTTCCAGCATATCAGAACGGCGAATCCGATAGAATCGAGCTTTTCTACCATACGGTCCAGGACAAAAAAGATGAGGAACTTTGGCAACCGAAAAACTAAGTCTAATATACAGCCATTAAGGCTCGATTCAATTACGACAATAGGAGGAATATGTGCGGGATTTTTGGCTTTTTTTCTCGGTCTCCGGTAAAGCCTAATAGAGTTTTCGATTGTCTGCGCCATAGAGGCCCCGATGATTTGGGGGGTGTTTCTATCTCTGTGAGAAATAATTCCATACGGCACTATACCTTTGAAGGGTCGAATTTCGAATCACAACAAACGATCTACTTTTCGGAGAACACGGAGATAGACCCAGAAGTTCTTTTTTTAGGGCATCGCCGGTTGTCGATTATCGACCGAACGGCTGCCGGTCACCAGCCTATGGCTTTAGATGGTTATTGCATAACGTTTAATGGTGAGATATACAATCAATTAGAATTGAGAGAAGAACTCGAGAAAGAAGGGATCGAGTTCAAAGGCAATTCGGATACGGAGGTTCTACTCAGAAGCTACATACACTATGGAGAGGATTGTCTACACCGCTTCAACGGTAAGTGGGCGTTCGCTATTTGGGACCCGAAAAAGAAAAACCTTCTTCTATCGCGAGATCGCTATGGAAAGAAGCCGCTATTCTACTTTTTCGATGGGAGCCACTTTGCATTCGCATCTGAAATAAAAGCCTTGTTATTGCTACCTTTCGTACCAAAATCCCCCAATTTAGAACAAGTGAAATATTTCCTTACCTGGAGAAGCTGGGAGCACCGCCATCAAACGATGTTTGAGGGTGTTCAAAGGGTACTGCCGGCGCATAACCTTTGGTTTGATCCGCTGCAAAATAACCTGGAAGTGAGACGGTACTATTCCATTACTCCGAATCTGTCGCTAGAGCCGTTTTCAGAACTTAAAGCGAAAGAGTATGTAGAGGCGGGAGAAAGACTATTTTTAGATGCGGTACGTATTCGGCTGAAGGGCGGTCTTCCCATAGGCGCCTCTTTTAGCGGCGGGGTCGATTCTTCGGGGATCGTCTTCGCGCGTGAACGGTTATCTGAAAAAGAAACAAGTCTCTTTATTAGGCCGAGCACCTACACATTTTCCAGTGTATATGAGACTAACGAATTGAAAAAGTACGATGAATCAAAGTGGATTGATTTTGCGTTAGAAAAATCACAAGCAATAGGCATAAAAGTAGAACCGAGACCCGAACGCTTTATTGAAGAAGCGCTAAAAATAGCCTATCATCAAGATGAACCCTTTGATTCAACGGGCATCTTCGCCGGATGGTGTGTTATGAGCCTGGCGAGACAGCACGGTGTTATCGTTACTCTAGACGGCCAAGGCCCTGATGAAGCTTTGGGAGGGTACCCGCCGCATATTCCGATCGGTTTTTCCGAATTGTTGCTTAACTTCAAACTGATACGGTTTTTTCAAAAACTATCGAATTTTTCAAAAATTGAAAACTTCTCTTTTTTGAATATGTTAAGGACGATATTTATGGGGTCTTTAGGTCGAGAGGTTCGGCATCGAATATACGCCAGACAATTGGGTAAGCTTTTCAAAGACGGCAAAATCCCGGATTACGAAGGAGGGTCTTTAGACGCAAGAAGGTTTTTGAATGAAAAATTGAAATATGACGTGGAAGAGGGGCTACCGCGTCTATTGAGGTTTGTAGATCGTAACGCGATGGCGTTTTCGCTAGAACCTCGAACACCGTGAGTAGATTACCGACTGATCGATTTTTTCTTTTCCATTCCTTCCTGCTACAAAACTTATGACGGGTGGACAAAATGGATCGAGCGGAAGATGTTGGAATCGTTCGTTCCGAAGGAGATCATTTGGAGAAGAGATAAGCTCGGGTTTCCAACTCCGGAAAGGGAGTGGCTGTCCGGCCCTCTAAACCTATGGGGACAAGATTTGATACAAGGCTCCGATATAATAAAATCCTTAGAAGTCACAGGGCAAGCCATAAACGGAGAATTAAGGTGGAAACTAATCAGTGTAGCGTTATGGGAAACGGTGTTCTTTAAATCGGCCGGTTATTCCTCATAGAACCGCAGGTTTTCCGGTTTGGCCGTATTTGTTTATCATAAGAAAACCGGGGGCCCTGAATAATTAAGAAGAAAGTAGAGGGGTAGAGTATGTTAAAAACCGCAATGGTGGTGGGCGGAGGACATCCGTATTTTGATAAAAGGGTCTATTTAAAATGTGTTGAGCCTTTGTCGAAAATCTGTAAAGAAGTCATTTACGTGAGCGCTCGAAAGAGGACCGGACAATACGAAGTGCCCGATAATGTTGTCGACGTTTTCGTTGACAATATGCCTATTAGAACTGTAAAAAGGACGATATTTTGGGATAGAGTGCACCGAGAAGTGATATTAAGCCAAGAGCCTCCTATTGACCTAATCATTCTACACGATATTCCAATTGGCTATGTTTTCCCTAACCGTTATGTTCGGAAGTTGAAGGATAAATACCAATCAAAAATAATCATAGACTTACACGAATATCTACCCGAAACGCTTTTTCCCTCAGTTCCTGAAAACTCATTGATAACAAACATTAATGATAAGATGATAGTTGACCCTTATATAAGGGAAGCAGATGGATATGTTGTAGTAAGCGAACACGGGAGGGACTATCTGCTGAAAAAAGGCATACCAGAAACTAATATTTTAAAATCACCGAATTACGCGCACTCCATTCCGAATGTTTACGGAGAAAAAACGAATGCCATAGGTTTCGTTGGGCGACTGGTCAGGCAAAACGGGCCGAATGCTATCGCAAGAATGGCGAGAATAGTCGTAGAAAAATATGGGCTCGAGTTTCGATTCATCGGAACAGACAAAGATGCCGTAACCGGTTTGTTTGACGATAATTGGATTCTCCACAATGAAAAAGTATCATTTTTTGGGATGCTTCCTTATGAAAACATGCTTCAAGAGATATCGAAGCTGAAGTTCGTGATTAGCCATCTGGAAATATCCGCAAAGAATACTATCTATTCTTTACCGAATAAATTCTTTGATAGTCTAGTGAGTAAGACACCTATCATCGTCCCTTCTCAATTAATAGAGCAGCGGAGTATTTTAGAAGAATACGATATCGGTTACTACCTCGATCTGGAGAAAAGTCAGTGGACTGACGATTTGGAAAAAATCTTCAGAGACCAAAAAGAGTATGATCGAAAAGTGAGCAATATAGCGAAGCATTACCGCGAGTTTTTATGGGAAACGCACGAAAGTGAGTATTTGGATTTTATAAAGAGGATTTCGAAGGGAGAATAATGTCCGGGATCTTGGGATGCTTTTCTACCAAAATTGGAATGAATCAATTCGAAAGGGCACTGCAGACTATGGCTCATAGAGGACCCGAGGGTTGCGGTGTGGAGGTCTTACCACAGGTTCCTTTTGGTAAAACTGTTTTTATAGGACACCGACGGTTCGCGATCGTTGCTTCGAGCGATGCGGCTCATCAACCTATGAGAGTCGACAATTGGATTATCACGTATGACGGGGAGATACTGAACTACAAAGAACTTCGGCAGGGGTTGGAAGCGAAAGGGTTTTCTTTTTTCTCAGATTCCGATACCGAGGTCGTTTTAAAGTCGTTTATCGCCTATGGCCCGGAGTGTATGCGCGCGTTTCGGGGTATGTGGGCGTTCGCTATTTGGGATGAGAGCGCGAAACAACTCTTTTTAGCGCGGGATCGATTTGGAATAAAACCGTTGTTCTACTTTTCGAACGGAGAGGATTTCGCGTTCTCCTCAGAGATCAAAGCTTTGCTTCTATTGGATTTCGTACCGAAAGCCCCGGCAATAGACGGTATCAAGTCTTTTCTTCTTTGGGGGCCGCCAGAGTATAAATCGGATACTATGTTTTCAGGGATAAAAAAACTTATGCCTTCACATTATCTCCTTTTCGAATTGGAATCAGATGGGTCATTATCTGATATAAAGATTACAAAATATTATTCGATAAGAGACAAAATTCAACCGAAAAACACCGGAATTACGTTTCCAGAGGCAGTAGAGCAGTACCGTCATCACCATCGCAAGGCAGTGGAATACAACCTCGTTACAGATGTCCCGATGGGGTGCGCATTGAGCGGTGGGCTCGATTCATCTTCGAACGTTGCGGTTCTGAAATCGCTTTTAGAAGAGAGAAGCGCTACAAATATGAGAGAAAAGTTGGTCACCTTTTCTGCCGTATACTTAAATCAGCCCGACCGTTCCTGTGATGAAAGCGTCTTCATTAATAGGCTCTCGAATTATTTAGGGGTCACAAACAAGCAAGTCGAGCCTACTTCCGACTGTTATATCGCCAATGTGGAAAAGTTCCTTTGGCATCAAGAAGAGCCGACCGGCGGCGCGAGTGTGTTTGCGGGTTGGTGTGTGGCTGAGTGCATATCACGCAATGGAATATGCGTATGTTTAGATGGCCAAGGGGCTGACGAATACTTGGGTGGTTACCATTCGTTCATCGGCGCGTTCCTTGTCCAAAACTCCTTTCTTTTTTGGAAGAATTGGCCTTTCCTTTTTGCAGGGAATAATTCTCTTTCTCTAAAAAAAGCCATTATGTACTATTCGTCTCATTCCTTCTCGAAGATTTCTAAGAGGCGCTTTTTCAGGGAATTGACGGAGCAATTTGGATTGAACAGTAGCGTACTAGAAGAACGACTCTTTTTCACAGAGTATAAAAGAGTCGACGATGCCATATTTGATTGTTTGTCAACGGGTTTACCCACTTTATTGAAGTTCGGAGAACGAAATCATATGGCGCATTCGGTAGAGAGTCGACCGCCTTTCCTCGACCATAAACTGGTAGAATTCTGCCTTTCTTTGCCTACCGATTATATTCTTCGGAAAGGGTGGACGAAATACCTAGCTCGAAAAGCTTTCGAAAGCTCTTTACCTAGAGAAATCGTTTGGCGAAAAGATAAAATGGGCTTCCCTGCGCCAGAAAAGGCGTGGGTTTTAGAGAAGAATAGATTTTTCGAAGAGGTAGTGCGGAAAAGTAAAATCGTTAAGGAAATAAACTCCAAGAAAGTAAATTGGGATTCTTTTTCATTCAATACCCGAATCAAGCTTTTCGAAATTGCGACATGGGAAAAGGTCTTTGGGTTGTAAAAGGAGACAGTTATGAAAGTATTCTTTCCAGTTTTCCAGTGGGCAAAACCGTCAATGCAAGGGGTGCTTAAGAAAGTTTCCGATCAAACGAAGGCATTGAGAAGCTTAGTCGAAGAAATTCGCACAACTGTTTACGGTTATCACGAAAAAAAGTGCGTGCTGGACGGCGATGTGCGTTATGAAAACATAGAACCTACGTGTAAGCGTTATTTACTACAACTATGGCAAGTTAGAAAAAAAAGCTTTGAATTGGCGCTGAAGGATATAGAGCAATTCCACCCTGACATTATCTACACAAGATACCCGCTCGGAGACCCCACCTCCATCGATTTCTTGAAAAAAATTCCATACAGAATCCCATTGGTGTTTGAACAACAATCAATCACCGTTAAAGAGCTAAAGGTCCTAAATAAGCCGGTTTACATTCTTTTTGAGAAGGCATTTGGGCACCGCTTGGTCAACCTGTCTTCAGGCATCGTGGGTGTGACCGACGAGATTGTTCAATACGAATCAAGCCGCTTGAAAACGCAACGCGCAATTTTAGTTTCCAACGGTGTTGGCGTTAGTTCAGTCCCTTTAAGGTCCCCTCCACCTTTTGACCAGAAGAGGTTGGAGATCCTTTTCGTCGGCTCAACCAATCCTTGGCACGGGCTCGATCGTTTATTATTCGGTTTAGAAAAGTACAGAGGAAAAGTGGAAATTAAACTACACATCGTTGGAATAGAAGAAGATGACTCTATAAGGTCTTTGGCAAAAACGCTTTCCATACAAGAACGAGTACAATTCTACGGCTTTCGAACCGGCCAAGAATTAACCGCATTTTTCGATATATGTCATATCGGGGCAGGAAGTTTCGGGGGGCATCGAAAAGGTTTGTTACAATCTGCGGGGTTGAAGATGCGTGAGTATTGCGCTCGCGGTTTACCATTTTTCTTAGGACATAAAGACCCGGATTTTCCTTTCGATTACCCGTTTTGCGCATTTTTCCCTGCGAATGAAGAACCAATCGATTTTCACCGCGTAATCGAATTTTATACAAACGCCTTTTCATACAAGAACCACGCGGAATTGATGCGGGAGTATGCGTTTAAAAATCTGGATTGGTCTGTGAAAATGAAAAAGACCGTCGAGTTTTTCGAGCAGATCCTAAAAGAAAGAGGGTAGACTCAATGGTCAAAGTCTTGACAGTTGTCGGCGCGCGGCCGCAGTTTATTAAGGAAGCAGTGGTTGCCAAGGCTTTTCAAAAACGAGGAATCCAAGAGGTCTTGATTCACACGGGGCAGCATTACGATGCGAATATGTCCGACCTCTTTTTTTCTGATTTAAAGATCAAACAGCCCGATTATAACTTGGGAATCGGGTCGGGTTCTCACGGTTATCAAACAGGAATGGGTATAATGAGGTTAGAGGAGATCGCGCTGAAGGAAAAACCCGATTTGTTGCTGGTTCACGGCGATACGAACGCCACGGTCGCAGGGGCTTTGGCAGGCGCAAAGCTGAAAATCCCCGTCGCCCACGTCGAGGCCGGTTTGCGTCAATTCCCAAAGGATATGCCTGAAGAGATCAATCGGGTGGTCACCGACCGCGTGTCCCGTTTTTTGTTCTGTCCCACGTCACTGGCTATCGCAAACCTTAAGACAGAGGGGATCACCAAGGGTGTGTTCTTTACAGGAGACGTGATGTACGACCTCTTCCTCTCGGTTCGTCAGTCCGTGGATGTCAGAAAAATCTGCTCGCGATATGCCGTGACCGAAAAAGCGTTCTTCTTCGCAACCCTCCACCGGGATTTCAATACCGACCACCCCGAGCGGTTGAGAGCGATCTTGGAAGCCTTCGCCGAAATATCCCAGCATTTCCCGTTGGTGTTTCCGATGCATCCGAGAGCCCGTAAAGCGGTCGAAGCGAACGACTTTGGTCGCTATCTGAAATCGGTCACCGTGACGGACCCCATTCCATACCCCGATACCGTCGCACTGTTGTCGGCTGCCCGATGTGTGATCACCGACAGCGGGGGCGTTCAGAAGGAAGCCTACTTCGCTGGTACCCCCGCGCTTGTGATGATGGAGGATACGGGTTGGCGGGAGTTGGTGGATATGGGATTTAACACCCTGGTGGATGCGGTTAAAGAGAAGATCGTATCCGGCGCTTTGTCGAAAAAGGCCGTTTCGGAAGTGTCCCCGGGGCTTTTCGGCAACGGAGACGCTGGAAGCCGAATCGCGGGAATCATCAGCGAGACGTTCGGTTAGCCCCTCGTATCTCACAACAACGCGGTTTTTTGGGAACTCCAAAAAGAGAAAGAACGGTTCGCACGGAGGACATAGAGGGCACGGAGAACACGGAGGGCTCGAAGAGAAAAAGCAGGGTTCGCACGGAGGGCACAGAGAACACGGAGGAGTGCCTTCTGGGAACGCCAACTTTTTAAGTTGGCATGGTATACAGGCCGAAAAAAGATAAAGGACGGGTTCGCACAGAGGGCACGGAGGAGTGCAAAAAACTTAAGAACCTGCCGGACTAAAGTCCGGCGTTCCCAGGGTGATTCCAAAGTAGACACGCCAAACTGAAGTTTGGCGTTCTCAAGCGTGTATCGCGGGGTCCCGCTGGTTACCCCGCGATAACCCCACACGGGCATCGCGGCGTAAGCACTTTTTCTTTTCGCGACGGCGCGATACGCATTTGTATAAGTCTTGAAAAACAGGGTTCGCACAGAGGGCACAGAGAGCACGGAGAGAACGGGCATCGCGGCGTAAGCGCTTTTTCTTTTTGCGACGGCGCGATACGCTTTTGTACTGGTGTATCGAGGGGCTTAGTTAGTATCGCGGGGTCCCGTTGGTTACCCCGCGATAACCCACACGATCATTGAGACTTTTTGGACTTCCGAAGTCAGCCCGCTGGTTACCCCACGAAGACCCACGAAATCCAGCGTTCCCGGTAGTTCCCAGGCGCTCCGGAGGCGTTCTATGCTATAATCTTAATCAAACACAAACAAAGCGGGTGAATGCGATGTTCAAGATGCCGGAAACGATAACTTACGCCTTGCCGGAGCTAATCGGAAATACTGACCTCTTCGTTGGGAGGAAAAAGGAGTTCGATTACTTTCTTGGAGAATGGTACGATCGCCTGATAGGTAACATCGCTAGAAGTCAAGCGATCGTCGCTAGGCGGAAGAAAGGAAAAACGGCGTTTCTGCAGCGTTTGTTCAATATTCTATGGAGCTGTTCGGGAAGCAAGGTGATTCCCTTCTACTATGCGATACAAGAAGAACAGATCACGCGCGCCAGCTTCGCGAAAGAATTCTTCTCGACGTTCGCAAGCCACTATCTTTCATACCTTACACGGAACAAAGACCGGGTCATAACCCCTTTAAACTACGTAGCATTAAAAGAACACATCGCCCCGTATCCAGAACTACATATGAGATGCAAGTCCATAGACGAATTTGAAAGAACGGGCAATTGGAATTTGATGTGGAAAGTTGCGAGCCGCGCTCCTTCTGAGATTGCTGCGTCTAAAGGTATAAAAATCGTCCAAATCATAGACGAATTCCAAAACATCAACGCTTTTATCCTTGATGAGCGGGGGAATACGATTGATTCGCTGAGCGGGACGTACTTGGAACTTGCTGAGAAGCGAGAGGCGCCGCTCATCATTTCGGGGAGCGAAGTCCACGGGTTGTTGGAGATCGTACGAAGACTCACAGCTCGGTTTGAGGAGAACGTCTTGGAGAACCTCCCTGAAGAGGAGGCGAAAGAAGCGATTTGGAAGTACGCGGAGGTCTTTCGGACAAAGATAAACGATATCGGAGTGGGCAAGCTTTGGAACCTCACACGTGGAGACCCTTTGTATATCTATGCGCTTTTCTCGTCAAAACACAACACCAAAAAAGACTACGTTCAAGAGGACAACATCATCGAAGTGTACACGCAAGAGATCACGAGCGGATTGATTTTCAAGACCTGGGGCGAATACATCGCAAAAATCTTCGTGGAAGTGAACAAAAGAAACGCGAAGAGGCTCTTGCTGTACCTGTTTCAGGCTGGCGAAGAACGCTCTCGAGCTCAGATAATCAAAGACCTCAAACTAGATATAACCGACTCCGAACTGGAAACGAAACTGCAAAAGTTAATCAAAGCGGACTTGATCTCATCGGGGAGCACCGCATTCAGATATGCTATCGCGAAGGATAAAACCTATGAGCTGGTATTTAGGAGATTGTACCAGGATGAAATCGATAACTTCATCCCAGACATCCGCAAAGAGGTCCGCCAGGAGATGGGGAGGACGAGTTACGAGAAGGGGAAGTTCAGAGAATACCTCGTACGGGAGCGGATCAAGAGGCCGTTCAACCTGAAAGACCTCGCGGAAAACGGGATAGACCTCACCATTAAACCGAAAACGATCTTAGAGCGAGAAACGGTCAAAATCGGGTTACGGAACCGAGAGATCGATCTAATCGTGAAAGGCAACATCGAGTTGTGGATCGACGTGAAAGACACGAAAGGGAAGTATGGGAAACGCGAAGCGGACCGCTGGATAGAGATCAAGCAGGCAATTACCGAAAAAAATCCGAAAACCCTATTCGCGACGTTCTCCCAAAACGGGTACACTTCTTCCGCGAAAAGGCTCCTCGTATCGAACGGAGTGTATGTGCTTAAGGGGGAAGAAGGGTAATAATGGGCGCAATTGGAAACGCCTGAGAATGCCGAACTTTTAAGTTGGCGTGTATTGTAGCCAAAAAAAGATAAAGGATGGTTTCGCACGGAGAGCACAGAGGGCACAGAGAACAGAGAGAAAAGGCTGAAGAAAACTCGTGGGGCCGACTTCCAGTTGGCCTGTCTCTCTGGGAACGCCAACTTTTAAGTTGGCACGGTATATAGGCCGAAAAAAGATAAAGAATGGTTTCGCACAGAGAACACAGAGGGCACGGAGAGAGGATGAAAACGTAGAAGACATGCCGCACTAAAGTGCGGCGTTCCCATGGCGTTCTCAGGTGTTCCTTCGTGGGCGGCATCGCGGGGTCGTAGAAACCACTTACCCCGCGATGGCCCACGAAGTTAGGCGCTCCCAGATGATCCCGGGAACTCCGGCGGCTCTTCCGGAAAGCGGCTTATCCTTGACTTACGTGAGGTTACCGATATTCTTTAAGTCCTTGAGAGATAGTCCAGTTATCTCCAAGACCTCTGACAAATCCATCCCCTTGTGTATGAGCTTTTTGGCGATTTCGTATTTCTCTTCCTCTCGGCCTATCTTTAATCCTTTTTGTAATCCTTTTTCTAATCCTTTTTGTAATCCTTTTTCCAATTCGGCTTTCCGAAAGGAAAGTTCGTCGCGAATCGCTTTCTCGCGCTCTTCCGCTATCGCTCGCTCTTCTCGACTCCGGCTCAGTTCTTCTAACAGGTTGATCGCTTGCCCCACCTCTCCTACCTCCTTCCCGAGCTCCGTTATCCTTTGGTTTTCAGGGTTACTCAAGAACAATAGCCAACCCTTGAGGTCTTCTCCTAATTTTTGTGGACTCTTCCCAATCTTCTGCGTCTCGATAAAGTGTATCTCCAGAAAGTCCCCCAGCTTTTCACACGTTTCTGCGTCCCGTATATGATAGACAGAGTGGATCCTGTCGTGCTCGAATTGATTGTACCCCAAAACATTCACTGTGATCGTGTTGCATAACTTGCCGTAATCGTCACCTTGCGTCAGCTGGTCCGAATACATTTTTGTCAAATAGTATATCGTCCTCTGGAGCATATGTTCGTACGGGAGTATCTGTACCTCGATGTTGACGAGTTCCCCGTTGTTCAACGTCGCCTTGATGTCCATTACCGAATACTTGTCCAGCTTAAACCGTTTTTCATTCGTATGGTCGAGTATGCGTAGGTCGACGATCTTATGCCCTTGGCTTTCGATCCCTAAGGAGTTTAAGAAATGGATCAGGATCTCTTTGTGTTTTTCATTTCCGAAAATCTTCTTGAAGGTATAGTCGAGCAGTGGATTCAGATACTTTTTCTCCATCGGGGAAACCTCCATAGTGACCGTTTGTGTTAAGCATACCACTTTTTCGGACGTAGTTCTCGTTTCGAGTATTCTTTGATATCCACTAATGGTTTTCTGGGAACGCATGCTTTTTGAGTTGGCATGTCTTTTTGGAAGGGTAAAGAGTGAGATTGCACGCGGAGTGCACAGACGCCACGGTGAAAACAAGCATCGCGGCGTAAGCGTCCCTTCTTCTCGCGACGGCGCGATACGCTTTTCTACATGTCTTGAAAAACAGGGTTCGCACAGAGGGCACAGAGAGCACGGAGGAGTGCGGAAAACTTAAGAACGTGCCGGACTAAAGTCCGGCGTTCCCAGGGTGTTCTCAGGTGTTCCTGCGTGGGCGCATCGCGGCGTAAGCGACCCTTCTTTTCGCGACGGCGCGATACGCTTTTGAGGGGGAGAAAGAGCGGATCGCGGGGTCGTAAAAACCACTTACCCCGCGATGATCCTCGAAGTCCGGCGTTCCCAGGGTGTTCTCAGGTGTTCCTGCGTGGGCGCATCGCGGCGTAAGCGACCCTTCTTTTCGCGACGGCGCGATACGCTTTTGAGGGGGAGAAAGAGCGGATCGCGGGGTCGTAAAAACCACTTACCCCGCGATGATCCACGAAGCCCGGCGCTCCCAGGGCGCTCCGTCGGCGCTAGTCCGCTTCGTTAAGGATAGCCGTTCCTCAAGGTTACCGGGCGTTTTTCGCGCCGTGAGGTTTCGCAGGCGAAGGCGATTTCGTGGCTGTGTAATGATTCTTCCGGCGAGGATAGGCTGTCTTTGTCCGCGTTCCGAAGTCGCTTGATGACGTCGTCTAACAAACGGTAGTCTCCGCCGGCGTGGTGTCCTTTCTCTTGGGGTATCGTTATCCTTTCCGTTGTTCCACCGTAGCGTCTGATCTCGATCCAGCCCCGTTCAAAGTTGCCTTTGATGTCCCCGTCAGTGCCCAATATGTCGATCTCGCGGGTTTTTTCCGCCGAAAACGCGGTGAGGTTGAAGACCGCAAGGGTTTCTCCGAAATCGAGGAGAACGGTCTGGCGGTCGGCCACGTCGTTATCGCATAGGAAGACGCACCTTCCATATGGGCCAGTCTCCAAATATCGCACTTTTTCCTCGAAGGAAGCTCCTGGCAGTATGTTCCGCGCGATTGGCCAATCTTCGACGAGTTCCAGGTAGATCTTTTTCGCGGAGTATGGGCAGTCTCTCTCGATTCCGCACGAAAGGCAGCGCTCGCCAGCGCCTTTCGGATGGTTTTGTTTGCGGAAGTAGACGAGCCCACCCTCGGAATAGACACTTCGGCAGGGCTCTCCGATCAGCCAGTAGAGGATGTCCAAATCGTGAGAGCTCTTCGTGAGGATGATCGGTGCAGTCGTTTGGCTGTTCGCCCAGTTTCCCCGGACGTAGCTGTGCGCCATATGGTAGTACCCGATGCGCTCCGTGAGGTTGATCTGTAGGAGTCTTCCGATTCTCCCCCCGTCCAGAAGCCCTCTGATCTTCGAGAAAAAGGTGGTGTACCGTAGCACGTGCGCGACGCTGACCATTCGACCCGTTTCTTTCGCGGCGTCGACGATCTGTCGACACCCCTCCAACGTCGTCGCCATCGGTTTTTCGAGGATGATGTCGTACCCCTTCTCCATAGCCAGGAGGGCGGGTTCGGCGTGCAGTCTATCCATCGTGGCGATGATCGCCAAATCCGCGCGCTTTTCGTTAAGGAGGGGCTTCCAATCGGAAAAGCAGTCTTTATCGGGTAGTTGGTGGTCTTGCTGGAAGCGCTTCCGACGTGTCCCGTCTGGGTCCGCTACCGCGACGATCCGCAAGGATTCGGGTTTGAGTAACGCGTAGTCTCCGTAGGCGTGGGTTCCTCGGTTTCCCGCGCCCACGAGAACGGCTGTTATTGGTCTCATAGGGTCACTCCCTTCTATTCCTTTCGATGTCTATTGTACACGAAAGGGGGGTGTAAATGCCGTACTGAAGTGGGGGGACTACGGCGTTCCTAGGACGTTCTCAGAAAGGCGAGTTCTCCAAAGTGCGAAAAAAGATTTCACACGGAGGGCACAGAGAGCACGGAGAAAACATACATCGCGGCGTAAGGGCTCCTTCTTCTCGCGACGGCGCGATATGCATTTCAAAAAGGGTTCGCACAGGGGGCTCGAAGAGAAAAAGCAGGGTTCGCACAGAGAACACAGAGGGCACGGAGGAGTGAAAAAACTTAAAGAATATGCCGGACTGAAGTCCGGCGTTCCCAGGGCGATCCTGCCTGGGCGGCATCGCGGCGTAAGCGCCTTTTCTTTTCGCGACGGCGCGATACCGATTTTTACGGGCTCATAGCGGTGCAAAAAAAAGCAAAGATAGGATCGCGGGGTCCCGCTGGTTACCCCGCGATAACCCACAAAGTTCGGCGTTCCCAGGGTGTTCCCAGAAGTGCGGGGATTCGGCGGTCGAGAACTTCATGATATAATATACAGATAGGCGGTAGGGGGGGTTCGATGACAATAGAGACGTTTTTGGATGTTTTTATGGAAGGTATCTATGTGATTCTGTACACCATCGCTCCGACCATGCTTCTCAGTTTGGCTATCGGTCTGTTGATCGGTATCTTCCAAGCGGTCACCCAAATTAACGATCAGACGATATCGTTCGTTCCGAAGGTGTTGGTCGTCTTCTTGTCCTTAGTCATTTTCGGGGGCTGGATCTTCCAGAAGCTTATGGACTATATAGCCGATGTGATGACGTACTATATGAACCTCATATAGAGGATCCGTCGGTGGATTTTGACGTACAGCAGTTCGTTTTTCGGTATTTCCTCTCCTGGTCAGCGATCATCAGCCGTCTCACGGGCTTGATCCTATACTCGCCTTTCTTTGGGGGACACTACTTCCCTCCTTTGATCAAAGTGTTGTTCGTCGTTTTTACCTCGTACATCCTGATTCCGGCCGTTGGGACCCCGATCCCCCTAACCACACCTGTGGGAGATATCGTCCTCATCGAAATGCTCAATTTTACCTTCGGGTTCGCCGCGGGGTTGGTCGCTAATATCTTGTTCTGGGCTGTCGATTTCGCCGGAGATATCTACGGGTACCAGCTCGGTTTTTCGGCCGCAACGATATACGATCCGCAAACTGAGACAGAGAGCGTGATCCTCTCTCAGATGACCTCGATAGGCTTTTTGTTCATGTTTGTCCTGATGAAGGGGCCGCTGATCCTGTTCCAGGTTCTCGTCGAAAGCTTTCGACTGGTTCCGTTGACGATTATGCGAATGGACGCGAATTTTCCGTTGGAGTTTTCCACGCTGATGGGGAATGTGCTGATTTTCGGCCTGCAAATCGGGATTCCAATGATCTTTTTTATGATTTTAGTCACTTTCGTCCTCGGCATTATGTCGAAATTACTGCCCCAGCTGAACGTGTTCATCGTGGGGCTGCCGCTGAAAGTTCTTGTCGGCATGATTATCTTGGTTGGGCTTCTGCCTATCTGGGCAGACGTTGTGGTCCGTTACACGAGGGAGTTAACCGTATGGATGAATCAAATCTTCAAATGGTTTTAGAAGAGATACGGCTGTATATCGACCTTCAGCTCTTCGCGGACCCGGATAAGACAGAAAAGGCGACGCCGCGACGTCGCCAAAAGGCTCGCGAGGAAGGTCAGATCACCTATTCGAAAGACCTGGCCACCGCCGCGGTGTTCATCGGCATTATCGTGTTTTTGCGCTTTATCGTCCCAAAGCTGTACGAAAACCTGACCCGTTTAGTCGTTTTTTATCTATCGTTGCCGAACCTCGGAGATATCGCGGATTTCAAAGACCCTTTTTTGAACCTGTTTATCGAAGGCAAAGATTTTTTCCTCTTTTTAGCCTTTCTCTTGTTAGCCGCCTTCGCGATCGCGCTAATGACCGGTATGCTACAAACGCGGCTCCTCTTTACCTTGAAAGGGATCAAGTTCGACTTGAACAAACTGAACCCGATCAACGGGTTCAAAAGGATGTTTTCTTTACGATCGGTCGTGGAGCTGATAAAAAATATTGGAAAATTGGCCATTCTGGGTATAATAGGTTGGTCATTCATCACCGGCTTATGGAATACCCTGTTTTTGTTGCCGGATTATTCGACGATGGATTCGATGGTTCTGATCGGTGATTCTCTCTATCAGCTGGCTATACGGATCGGTTTCGCCTTGGTCATTCTGGGCTTCGTCGACTACTTCTACCAAAGGTGGGAGTTCGAGCGAAGCATCCGTATGTCAAAACAGGAGATCAAGGACGAGTACAAGAACATCGAAGGGAACCCGCAGATCAAGGCGAAACAGCGGCAGATGATGGCGGAACTGGCGAAGCGCAGGATGATGGAAGAGGTGCCCTCCGCCACCGTTGTCGTAACGAACCCGACCCACTACGCGGTGGCGATCCAATTCGATTTGGATACGATGTCGGCCCCTGTGGTGGTGGCCAAGGGGATCGATTTTATCGCCTTAAGAATCATCGAGATTGCAAAAGAGCACGATGTGCCGATCCACGAAAATCCTCCGCTTGCGAGGAGGTTGTATGAAACGACGGAGATCGGGGAGGAAATACCCGCCGAACTCTACCAAGCGGTCGCCCAAGTCTTGGCCTACGTCTTGAAAACGGTCGGAAAGGTGTGAGTATGAAGTACTTTGACATCATCATAACGTTGCTGATCGTCGGTATCGTCCTGTTGATGATCCTCCCGATACCCACCTTTTTGCTAGACATCTTTCAGATAATCAATATCACCATTTCTCTCGTGATCCTCTTGTCGACCATGTACGTAGGCAACGCGTTGGAATTGTCCTCCTTCCCTTCGATCCTGCTGGTGATCACCTTGTTTCGACTGGCTCTCAACGTCAATTCCACGCGTCTCATTCTCTTGCAGGGTAAAAATTTCGACGGGCGGGTCGTGAAAGCCTTCGGGAATTTCGTCGTTCAAGGCAACTATATCGTCGGTATCATCATTTTCTTAATCCTCGTGATCATCCAGTTCATCGTCATTACCAAGGGATCGGAGCGGATTTCGGAAGTGGCCGCGCGGTTTACCTTGGATGCGATGCCGGGAAAGCAGATGAGCGTGGACGCCGACTATAACGCGGGGCTGATCACCGAAGAAGAGGCGAAAAAACGGAGAAACGACGTGCGCCGCGAGGCAGATTTTTACGGCGCAATGGACGGGGCGAGCAAATTCGTTCGAGGAGACTCCATCGCCGGTATCATCATCGTCTTCGTCAACATCATCGGCGGATTGATCATCGGCGCCGTTCAACAGGGTTTGAGTATAGGAGAGGCCGCGGAAGTTTTCACCCTATTGACCGTCGGAGATGGGCTCGCCGCCCAGATTCCCTCTTTGTTGGTTTCGACGTCCAGCGGTATCTTGGTTTCGAGGGCCGCCTCGGAAGACAACCTGAGTCGAGATATGATGAAGCAGCTGACCTCGGACAATCGCGTGATGTTCCTAACAGGAGGAGTCTTGGTTTTTCTTTCACTGTTCACGCCCCTGCCCACATTTTCCACCCTATTGATCGGCGTGTTGCTCATCGCGATGGGGTTTATGGCCTCTCGAGAAACGAAAAAGCTGGCGCCTGAGACGGGAGGCCCGGGTGGACCGGAACCGGAAGGATTCGCGGGTTTAAAAGGGCCGCCGCCGGGGGAGCCGCGTCCGAAGGGAGAACAGCCGGCGCCCTTTATGACGACCTCCGCGGAGGTCTCCGAGATCATCCAAACGGACACCATCGATGTGGAATTGGGGTATGGCCTGTTACCGC
Organism: Thermotogota bacterium ADurb.Bin062; assembly: GCA_002071085.1. Taxonomy (GTDB): domain Bacteria; phylum Thermotogota; class Thermotogae; order MWEM01; family MWEM01; genus MWEM01. The sequence goes on from MWEM01000027.1 coordinate 18,455, forward strand.
TCGCTGACCCGACGCAAGGGGGAGACCTGCTCGACCGCATCACCCTCGTACGAAAGCAACTCGCCTATGAAATGGGCTTGATCCTCACTCCTATTCGTGTTCGAGACAGCGTTCTCCTAAAGGCGAACGAATATGTGATAAAATTGAAAGGCACGGAAATCGCGCGGTATGAATTGTGGCCGAACCGTTTGTTGGCTATCAACCCGGGTACGGCGAAGGGCATCCTGCCGGGCATTTCCAGTCGTGAACCCGCGTTCAGCTTAGAAGCCTATTGGATAGATGAATCTCAACGGGAATTTGCGATCAACAGCGGGTACACGGTCGTCGACCCGCCGAGCGTTTTCGCCACACATCTGTCCGAGATCATCAAGAAATACGCCCATGAGATTCTGGGGCGCCGAGAGATGAGCTTGCTGATCGACGGATTGAAAGAAAAGTTCTCTTCTTTGGTCAACGAAGTCATACCGGATGGGTTGAAGATGTTCGAAGTCCAGCGGATCCTGCAAAATCTATTAAAGGAGCGCGTTTCGATCCGCAATATGCCCTTGATTTTCGAAACGTTGACCGAGCACATCGATAAGACGAAGGATATCGATTATCTCACAGAATACGTCAGACGGGGGTTAAAGCGCCAGATCGTTTTGGACGCACGGTCCGACGACGGGGCTTTGCATGCGGTGGGATTGGATCCGTCTTTGGAACGGCAGTTGGTGAATTCGATCCGCGAAACCCCGGAAGAACGGTACCTGGCGATAGACCCGGAGATGTTGAAAAAACTGGAGGGAACTCTGTCGAACGCCTTGGAGAAAGCGATGAAAAAGGGATTTATGCCGATCGTCGTCTGTTCCGGGTCGATTCGATACTATCTGAAGCGAAGTATCGAAAGGGCGTTACCCGGCGTTATCGTTCTGGCATACGAAGAACTCGTCGAGGACATCCCTTTTTCGGTGGAAGCGGTGATTAACCTGTGAAAATCAAAAAGTACGTCGTCGAAGATGTCAAGGACGCGCTCAAACAAATTAAAAGAGACCTTGGCGAAGACGCGGTTATACTCGGCACGCGAAAGTTCAAGTCCGGCGGATTTTTGGGATTCGGGAGCAGAACCAAGTACGAGGTGACCGCCGTCGCCGAAGAGAAGAAAGAAGAAATCAAATCGAAGACCCCGCCAAAAGATGAGGAATGGATCGACAGCAAAAAACTCTATGAACTGAAACGCATCCTGTCGAAAAATGTCCAGGCACAAGCGGAGACGTCACCTTCTCCGAAGGAACGACCTAAGACGCCGAGCGTGCCGTCAACCGGGTATTCGGTGGGGCTTCCCAAGATCGAAAAGGTGGATGAGGACTCCTCTTTTACGAGACTGTCCGGAGTTCCCGCAACGGAGTGGGGGGGAGGCGATGACGCGGGCGCCCGTGACGTGTCGGGGCTTCGGAAGGATATGTTGGCGATGAAACGGATGATCCAGGACTTGAGCGTCAAGATAGGGAAAGAACACTATCTCCCAGGCCTTCCGGAGCGGTTTCGCAGGATCTATGAAGCGCTGATCGACCAAGAGGTTAATCAGGACTTGTCCAGAAGAATGGTGGAGTCCTTGCGCATCGTCACGAATGACGGGATGGACAACACGATGGAGGTGGAAAGGAAGTTTTCGGAAGTTTTATCTCCAGCCATAAGAACCGATAATTTTATCAAGAACCACGAAAAAGGGGATATCCTGTTCTTCATCGGCCCGACGGGCGTGGGGAAGACCACCACGTTGACCAAAATCGCCGCGATGCTGTCCCTCGAGATGCGAAAACGAATCGGCATTCTAACGATCGACACCTACCGGATCGCGGCCGTTGACCAGCTGAAAACCAGCGCGGACATTATGGGTATCGGCGTGGGTGTCGCTTATAACCCGAAAGAACTATCGATGCTACTGGAACGGTTTAAAGACTTCGACCTCGTGCTCGTGGACACCGCGGGAAGGAATCAGAAGAACGAACTGCAGATGAACGAATTGAGCCGATACCTGCAAATCGTCAATCCGAAGTATAAGCTGCTGACGATGAGCATGAACACGCGCTCGAAAGATATGTACAGCATTATCGAGCATTTTTCGGTGATCGCGCCCACCCATCTGATTCTGACGAAGATGGATGAAACCTCCGTCTACGGGTCATTTCTTGAACTGAGTAGCCGATACGACATTCCGGTATGCTTCATCACGAACGGCCAGAGGATTCCAGAAGATATCATGATAGCGGACTCGAAACGGTTGGCTTCGTTTATCGTGAAAGAGGTGCTGACTAATGCCAGACCAGTTGGAAACGCTTAAAAAGGTTGTAGCAGCTAAAAATTTCGAAATCATCGTCGTTGCCAGCGGAAAAGGCGGGGTTGGGAAAAGCGTGATCGCCGCGAACTTTGCGGTGGCGTTGGCGAAAAATCAGAAGAGCGTCCTGCTTTTCGACGCTGACGTGGGTTTCGCGAATGTGGATATTCTATTGGGGTTAACGACCAAAAACACCCTACGCGACTATCTCGTGGGAAAGATGGAACTCAAAGACGTGCTATACCCGACCAGCTATGGCATTTGGCTCCTGAGTAGCGGAACGGATGTGGGCGATCTGATCGCTTTTCGAAACGAGTCGAAACTGCGACTTATGGACGATTTCTTGAAACTCGTCGTGGATATGGACTATGCGGTGGTGGATACAGGCGCCGGGTTCAACGAAGAGCTCGTCGCTTTTTATCAGGCAGCGGACAAACTGTTTTTGGTTACGACGCCTGAACCCACCGCGCTCATCAACGTTTACACCCTGGCGAAGGTGTTGGCCACGAAAGGGATTTTTCCGGAGCTGTACCTCATTATGAATCAATCGCGAAACACGAGTAAAGACACGCAGGTGCTCGAACGGTTCTCTTATGTTCTAGAAAAATTCGCGGGCTGGACGATAGCCGAAAAGTTGATCGTGAGGGAGGATTCTGGCGTGAGCGCTAGCGTTTTAAAACAGGCTCCTTTCATCGAAACTCAAAGGCATTCCCAGCCGGCTCAAGCGATATTGCGCTTGTCGAAGATGATTCTCAAAAGCCAGTATAAGGAAGACGAAGAGCCCAATGGCTTTTTCGTAAAGTTCAAAAAGCTCTTCGGGATCAAGTAGGGGCACGATGATCCTTATCCAGAATTTAAGCAAGCTGTTGAAGCTCAGCTGTTGGAAATCGATGCTGGAATTACCGGGCCGCTCCTTATTCTGCGTTTTTTTGGGCACGTACAAAGACCTCCTTCTGTTCGAAAGCCGGGTATTCCAAATCAGCGCCGATTTGCGAAACGACAGTGAAATCGTCTATCAAATCTTTCTCCCTCTGGGTATCATCAAGGGGGAGGGACGACTGAAGGAGCAAATGGTCAAAGACGACCCCGTATATGGTAAAGTAAAAAGGTTATTGGTGTCTCCGGGACAAACGATGGTTTCTCAGAAGAGGAATTACAAACGTTACTTTTTGATAGAAAAAGGAACCTTCGAATCACGGGGAGAGTCGAGGCAGGTAATCGTTAAAGACGTTTCGATGGCCGGTATTGGGGTCTCTTGCCAGAACCGTTTGTTAGCGGAAGAAGGGACGATCCGTATCTTCGGCATACAACGTCCGTTTCACGTTAAGAAAGCCTATGAATTCACCAACTACAACTTTTTCGAGTACGGGTTCTTGCTCCGACTGGCGGATGAAGAGCAAAAGAATGAACTAAAAAAGAAACTCCTCGTGTTTCACCAGAAGCTCGCGAAACTGGGTGTTTCTCATTAGGTAGGGAAAGGATGGCATACTTCAATACGCAGATCAAAGCAAGCGAAGGGCTAAGAATTGGGAAGCCGCTGATCATCGACGTATCCGACCCTCTGTTGGAGGGCGTATACAAGAGCAGCATCTATGACATCGATTTCAACAAAAAGGTGATGAAAATCGGGATGCCGAGCTCTCAAGGTCAGTTCGTCCCGTTGCCCGCCGGAACGCGCCTATACGTGAAGATGGTGGATAAAAGCTCTATGTACGTTTTCCAGAGTATGGTGATATCCTACGAGAAGGATCAAGAAGGATTCTTGGTGACGTACATCCTTTTTCCGGACAACCTGCGGAAGATACAAAGGCGCCAGTTCGTTCGGGTCCCGTTCTTCGTGGAGGGCGATTTCATCCGTTTGAAAACAAATGAGACTCATAAATTCATTACGAAAGACTTGAGCGCCGGAGGATTGCTGATGGTGTCGCCCTGTGAAATGACGGTTTCGGAGAAGGTGGTCGTGAATATGGTTGTTTGCGAATCCATCACCTTGGACGGGGTTACCTCACAGATTGTCAGGAGCGATCGCAATGTCCAAACGAAACACTGGATCTACGGGGTGGAGTTCAAGGATCTTCCTCGTTCGATCGAAGACCGAATCGTCCGGTATGTCTTCGTTTTAGAACAGGAATATCGAAAAAAAATTAAGGAAGAAGGAGCGAATCCTTGATGTCGTACTATGCACAACTGTCGCCTCAACACTTAGATGTGTTGAAAGAGATCGGCAACATAGGAACGGGGAACGGGGCCACCGCGCTTTCTATGATGACGGGTAAAAAGGTGGAGATAAAAGTCCCCAGCGTCTCTGTAATCGAGTTTTCTCGGATTCCCTTATTTTTTAAAGACCCCGAAAAAGTGACCGTAGGCATACAGCTGGGATTTCATGAGGAGTTGAATGGAAAACTCCTCCTGCTTTTTGATTCCGAGCCCGGTCGAAGGTTGCTGGAGCTGTTGATCGGATTCGTGAACGAAGACCTCACGACAATGGACGAAATGCAGCGATCGGTTTTCAGCGAGATTGGCAACATCGTTTGCGGTTCCTATCTCGTGTCGCTTACGCAGTTTACGAATCTGTTCGTGAACTCCGAAGTTCCTCAAATCACCGTTGATATGGTCTCCGGTATCGTCGCGGAATCGTGCTTAGAGTATGCCGAAGAAGAGGATCACACGATTCTCATCGAGACCAACTTCCAGATCGAGGGTCAGCAGAATGTGGAGGCCTTTCTGTTTTTGATATTGAAACCCGAATCCGTGAAAAAATTGCTTGAATCGCTTGGAATGTGAGCACTATGGAAGAAAAAGCAATCATTGGCATCGGAGAGTACAAATCGGGTAAGAACCCTCTGGTTCTCGTCACCTTGGGCCTCGGCTCTTGCGTGGGAGTATGCATCAGGGACCCTGCCAAAGGAGTTGGCGGTCTGATTCACGTTATGCTCCCGGAAAGTGGCGGAAAAGAAGTCTCGAAACCTGGTAAATATGCGGATTCCGGCATTGAGGTTTTGTTAAAAGAGATGGGAGCTTTAGGAGCGAACTTAAGTAAACTCGAGGCGAAGATAGCCGGCGGCGCAGCGATGTTTAAATCCACCGGATCGTCAATGGAAGTGGGGAAAAGAAACACCGAAGCCGTGAAAAACGTACTCGCCCAGAAAAAAATCCGTCTATTAAGTGAAGACACCGGCGGTACCCGCGCCAGGAGTATAGAGTATAATATCCAAACGGGGATCCTTCAGATACGAAAAGTGGGAGGGGGAGAAAAGACCGAGATTCTAGAGCTGTAGGCGGAGAGCGGGCACTAAATGATTCCATACGATAAGGAAGGGCAGCAGTGTGATCAAAAACAAGCGTCTCGATTCTTCATACAGCCAAAATAGGCTCACAAAAGACCAACTCATACAAATGATTCTGCCCAAAATTAAAGCGCTGGCCTCAAACGTGAAATCGACCTTGCCGAAGAGCGTAGAGGTTTCGGACCTCGTTCAGGAGGGGGTCGTCGCGCTTATCAACGCATTCGATCGCTACGACGAAACCAAAGGCGCGAGCTTCACCACATTCGCGCTCACGCGGGTTAAAGGGGCAATGTACGATTACTTGCGAAGTATCGATTGGTTGCCCCGTAAAACGCGCCGGCAGATTAAGGAAATCGAGAAAGCCTACTTCGAATTAGAGGCGAAGAACGGAGCGACGCCCACGGAAGAAGAGATCGCCGAATACCTGAAACTCCCGTTGGAAGAGGTACAAACCACCCGTATGGATATGAACTGCAAGCAAATATTGGATTTGGACAACTACCTCAGCCCCGATGAGACCGATTTTACCGAAACGATCGTCAGCGAGGAGTTGAATCCGGAACAGCAGTTTGAAAAAGACGAAAGGCGCGACCGTTTGAAAAGCTTTATTTCAAGCCTCACCGAAAGAGAGCAGCTCGCTATTTCGCTTTACTATATCGAAGAGCTCAACTTGAAAGAAATCGCCCTCGTGTTCGGCGTTACCGAGTCGAGGGTTTCGCAAATAATGAGTAAGGCCTTGAGAACGTTAAAACATAGGATCGAAGAAGCGGAAGCGGAAGAGCGCAGACAGTTTTTTTAACCGGCACAGAAAGGAGGAGTCATGATGACGGGACCGCTTGAGATGCAAACCTCTTTTGTCAAGCCTGCCGAAGCGGCGCAAAGCGTCAGCCGTCAGCTGATCACCCAAGAGGCCGCCCAACAGGCGTTGGCTTCCGAGATGTCGAAAAAAACCAAAGAATCGACGCACACGACCCCTGCCGCGCAAAAGGCAGAGCAGGAGGGCGTCAAGCACTCTACCGACCAAGAACAAGGGGCAGCGCAAGGAGAACTATCCCGAAAGAAAAAGGAAGAAGAGAAACAGCCCCCCAAAAAGCCCGAAGACGATTATCGGGGCCATTTCTTGGACGTGCGCGGTTGAGAACATCCCTAGCTGTTCAAAGCTAAAGGAGCCCTAGTATGGCAGATGTTGCCTCGGTATTCGGGTATTTAGGAATCGAAAAGAAGAGTGACGAAACCTATGTCGGCGGGATCCTCATCTCCGACTATTACGGTATCCCCGTCGAATTTAAGTATACGGAACCGATCAAACCGACTAACCTTCAAAAAATCTTGTACGGCAAGTCCATCGAGAAGTATCTGACCGTGGACGTTCTTTCCAAAAAGTTGATCATCAGCATTCAAGAGAAACCCCGTTTCATCCTGGTTCGTGATATGACCTTGCTACAAACCCAATCGAAGTACCCGCTCATCTTTTTGGAGTCTATTAAGAAGGAAACGACGGATGCGGACGCCACCGATGATCGGTACCGTTCGGATATGATCGGGAAAGAGTACAAGATCGTCTATGTCAATAACTTAACTTCCGACGAACACCAATGGCTGACCACCATCTCCAAAGAGATCGATATCCTCGAACCGTTTTCTCGCCTTAAGGAGGCTCTGGATTACGTTTGTTCGATAAAATAAAAGACTTTTTCAAAGACTTGGCGGACTCCGTAAAAAAAGAAACCGGCGCGATCTCCGTTTTAGGAACCGACTTCGAATTCGACACCGGTATTGGCGACATCTATGCGCCGTTAACCGACGCGATTGCTCTAGAAGGCTTTCACGCCTATGGAACCGAGTTGAAGATCACCGATCTCGAGGAGTACTCCGACGCCCTATGCGTGGTCAAAGGTTTCAACGAGGAAACCGTCGGACGCTTCGACCGAATCGTCAAAACAGCCGTTTTCACAGAGGAGGCTTCTGTTTCTTCGATAGAACCGCCGGGAAAAGAGGTCGCGCTCAGGGATTTCACGCCTGCCGGAACCGACACGAGGGTCTACGACGAGAGTCCGGAAGACACCTCCCTATCGATGGAGCAAATCCTCTCCTTCCCCCTCTACGTCGTTCGCGGAATCTCCGTTTACTCGGAAGAGCCGTTGGAAGCCCCAGGGTTGAGAAGCGAAGGGCTTTTCGCGTCTATCAAGACGAACGCGTCGGATCGGATTATTGCGCGATTCCCGATGAAACGGTCCTCGGTCTCACGTGAGAACTATTCCACTAGCAACATCAAGAACGCGCTGTCTTTCATCCTCGATCGAATAGACCACAAACCCCGTTTGAAATGGGTCGGGATATTTCGTGATGTGCCGATCAACAGGATCAAGCAGCTCACCTTCCACGAATCCACGCTCTCTTTCACCTTGTACAGTTTCGACCGTCGTTCCATATACATTTTGGATGTGTTGGCGGTCTTCGATGAAGTGACGGAAAAATACCATATCGCGCCCATCGTTCGAGGATAGCGAGGAGAAACAAGATGGACTGCGCCATAGAGAAGCTCCCATTAACGGGAAAACACACGGCTTATCTGAAAACAGACCTTCACGACGACTTTCTCAAGCGGTTGATCTCACGATTACACTCCCTATCGAAGCCCTGGGTTATCGCTTTCGAAGATATGAAGTCGCTTCAAGACTTCGGGAGCCTGGACTCGCCCCAAGACCTTTGCCTATTCCCCCCTTTCGATCTGCTGCCCTTCGAACAGGTGGAAGGGTCGATACCGACGCTCAAAAACCGGATGAAAACCTTATATCGTCTGGGCAGCTTTGAACGCTTCAACGGCGGGATACTGACGACGATTCCGACACTGCTTCAAAAGATCGTCGACCCGCGCCTTCTGGTCACAAGCTCTCTGACCTTCAAAAAGGGAGGGTATATCACAGGGGACGGGAGACCACGATATGATCGGGAATCCGTTATCCAACACCTCACGGAAAGCGGATACCGCCGAGTCTATACCGTCGAAAACCTAGGCGAGTTTTCCGCGCGTGGGTTCATCCTGGACTTTTTTTCGCTGCTAGATGACTTTCCAACACGCATCGAATTCTTCGACGACGAGGTCAGCGACGTGCGCTTCTTCGATCCTCAAACCCAGCTGAGCTTGCCGAGAGGGGTAGACTCGACGGAGGGATGTCAGCGGCAGGAAGGCGAACGCCTCATTCCTCCCTTTCGCGAGACCTTCTTCAAAGAAGAGAATTTGGAATGTTTCCGGAATCGTATCGCGGACCTGAAAAAGAGATACCCGAACAGCCTCTTCTTGGGCACCTTAGAGCAAAAACCGGATCGATTCCCCACACTTGGCGGTATGTTGCTCCCCACACAACGCGCCTTAGTCAATCTCTTGCCTAAGGACACGGTCTTTTTTTACGTTCGGCTCTCTCAAGCCCTCGAACGATTCCGCGCTTACGAGAAAGAGCTCTTCGACATTTACCCTCAAGCGGAGTACAAAGAAATATACCTCAAGTACCTTCGGGTATCGGAAAGCGCCCTGCTGTCCAGGGAGAACGTTACGGTTCTGACGGAATCGAGAGGTCCGTCCGTAAGCCTGGGGGATCAGGCCGCCCTTTTCGCGGACTACACCGTTTCTTCGGACGGTTTGGCTCCCGTCAAGCGAAAAAGCCAAACGAGCGCTTTCCTAGAATATCCAAGCCAAATAATCGCCTCGTCCGAAGACCTAGAAAAAGGGGATTTAATCGTTCACGAAGACTTCGGGATCGGTCGTTATCAAGGGAACGAGGTGATCAGCAATTACGCTGGGACCCGCGAGTATCTGAAGATCGAATACGCGGATCAGGTGAATATCTTCGTGCCCGTAGAAAATTTGGATCGGGTGCATCAGTATATCGGGGATGAGACACTCGTCGGATTGACACGGCTGAAAGGCAACGGGTGGATCAGGACCCGGAACAAAGTGCGAGAGGATATCGAAGAAAAGGTAGAGGAGCTCATCCAACTCTACGCGATTCGCAAAGCCACCACGAAGCCACCCGTTTTCGGAGACTTCGAGCTGGAATCCAAATTCGCCGCGTCTTTCCCGTATGTGGAGACGAAGCCCCAAGCACGCTCGATCGAAGACGTTTATCACGATTTGGCCCGAGAGTATCCGATGGACCGGCTGATCTTTGGCGATGCGGGGTCGGGGAAGACAGAAATCGCGATGCGGGCCGCCTTCCGAATGGCGCTCAACGGGAAGCAAACGGCGATGCTCGTTCCGACAACGATCCTTTCGAAACAGCATTATGAGACCTTTTCCGAACGGTTTTCAGCATATGGGGCGAAGGTCATTCTGATCAATCGCTTCGTCACAGAAAAGGAGCGAAAATTGGCGCTCTCGATGATCGCGGACGGATCCGCCGACGTGATCATCGGTACACATAGCCTCCTCTCTTCACGGATTAAGTACAAAGATTTGGGCCTCTTGATCATCGACGAAGAACAAAAGTTCGGAGTCGCACAGAAAGAAAAGATAAAAAAGAAGAAAACGGAAGTCGATGTGTTGACCCTCAGCGCTACTCCGATCCCACGGACACTTTATATGGGCTTCTCCGGCGTCAAAGAGATGTCGGTCGTCGACACGCTTCCCCCCGGGCGCCTGCCGGTTGAAGTGCTGGTGGCCCCTTGGGAGGAACGCATCGTGAAGACGGCGATCTTAAGGGAACTATCGCGGGGCGGCCAAGTGATCTACGTTCACAACCGTGTCGAGGATATCTCCGAATCACTGGACCAAGTACGGGCGCTCGTACCGGAAGCGAATGTAGGCCTCGCCCACGGTCAGATGAAGAAATCGATCTTCGAACAGACTATCCGGGAATTTTACGAAGGCCAGATAGATATCCTGGTTTGTACGACGATCATCGAGAGCGGCGTCGACATCCCGAACGCCAACACCCTGGTCATCGACGATGCCCAACGATACGGGTTGTCCCAGCTGTACCAGCTGAGAGGAAGGGTGGGGCGGAGCGATCGGCGCGCCTACGCCTACTTTTTGTATCCCAAACTTGGCCGCCTGCTTCCGGAAAGCCGTTCTCGGTTGGACGCCATACAAACCTTTTCCGGAGCGGGAAGCGGTTTGCAACTCGCTCTTCGGGATATGGAGATCCGAGGTATCGGCAATCTTTTGGGGTTCGAGCAACACGGCAACATCAACACCGTCGGGCTTCACTTGTACCGCGAGATGCTGGACGCTGCGTTGGTAAAACGCGGGTTGAAAGAAGAAAAGAAAACAAAAGAGGAGCCCGAAGAGACCATCCGGGTGGAGATCAAAGGATTCCCGCTCAACTGTGTGCTCACCGACCTCTATATCGCGAGTCAGATCGAGCGTATGAAGATCTACAGGAAGATCGCCCTCTCTCGAACTTCCGCAGACATAGAGGCCGTGGAACTCGAGCTAGTCGACCGCTTCGGCCCGTTAGAGCCCAACGCTCGCGAACTGCTCCTCTATTCGCGAATCCGGATACTGGCGGACGCTTTAGGTATTAAAAGCATAGAATCACTCAAACGCTCGCGCAACGTGCGCCTCGCCTTCATCGACAGACTCGCCCTCGAGAGGTTCGAATGGGGATCGCTTCGGGGCTTTTCGAACGTGGAAGGATTGGAAGTGTGGCTCTTCGAAATCGATCCCCGCCACATCGCGCAGCTGTTTGAAGACAACGTGAGTCGTCGGGGTCTTTGATCTGCCAATCCCCGATCGAGTGTGATGCGCGATGGTTTCGCGACGATCCGGTACGTGATGGGATCCATTAAATCGAGTCATAAATACGTCTTAGTCGTGTTAACTGAGTGGTGTGTATCGGATGGAAAAAGGCGCCAAATCCAAAAAGGAGGGATTTGTGTGGCAAAGAAAACTATAGTTTATCTTGCGCTTCTCGTATTGGCAACGGCTCTGTTTGCGGGGTGGACGATAGAATTCGGTTTTGGACCGATCGTCGTGACCCCGCAACCGCAACCGCAACCACAACCACAACCCGTATATCCGTATCCGTATCCCTACCCCTATCCTTACCCCACACCACCTCCCGCAGGTGGGATCAGGTTGGGCATCTCCACCGTCGACAACAACGGCTACGGTGTGTTAGTCACAGAAGTGTTACCCGGATACCCGGCTTATGGCCAGCTGTTCCCAGGAGATATCATACGGTCGGTACAAATCTTGCAAGGGCAAGTGATGGTTTACAACAACTATGTGCAGGCTTACGGTTTTTACGGCTATCCGCAGACGCCGAGCGGCGTTTGGGTTTACTCCTCCACGCAATTGCAGTCGATGATTCTGAGCGCTCCGTGGAATTCTTCGATCATTTTATGGATTCAGCGGTACGGTTCTCCTATGATGCTGGTGATTCAACTGGTGAACGCCAACAGTCCTCCCATCTTCTTTTCCATCAATCCTTGAGTCTGCACGCGATAGAAGGGAAGGCTCCGTTTTAGCGAGAAAGGAGCCTTCTCTTTTTTCTATGCTATAATCGTTCATCGGCTTGACCGTCGTCGCCGAAACCGATCGCGCAAGATGTGGGAGAATCTACGATGGAACAAACACCTCAGGAAGTGGTAGACCGTTTGGTCAACGAAAAAGGCTTGGACGCTTTGGACGGGTTAATGGATCTCATCAAGAGCTCTGAAGATGCCGAAGTCCTGTCGATCGTCCAGGAAGCTCTGGTTCGGCTCGGATCGGCCGCTAAACCGCGGATACTGGAGTTTTTGGAGAAAGAAACGCTCGAGAGCGCCTCTTTACCGGGATTACTGATCCTTGTCGAGACCCTTGGCGATATCGGCGCTAGAGGAGACATCCCGGTCCTTTACTCCTACCTCAAGCTGTTCGAGCAAGAGATCGACCAGCTCTATGTCTATGAAGCCATCGCCAAGCTGGGGGGAGGAAAGGAATTACTCAGCCTTCTGGAATTGCTCCTGTTTGAAGACGAGGAGAAGGACCTCCTGCGAGATCATATCATCCTGATCCTTTCGTACATCCGTGACCGGCAAGCGTTGAGCTTCCTTGTGAGACTGCACGCGCTCAACGATTCCAACGGAGAACAGGAGGAGCTGATCCTATTGAGTGTGATGAGCCTGCTCACGCAAAACCCTGCGTGGGTAGGAGAACTGAACGCCAGCTCCGAAGGTCGGAAGATTATGGAGAAGCTTTCAGCGAAGATCAAAGGGCAGATAGACGAAAGCGTCACACAGAGAGAGAACCCCCTATGAAGATATTGCTAGCGACCACCAACCGTTTTAAGGTGCGAGAGATCACAGAGATCATTCCAGATGTCGAGTTTCTCGCCATTAGCGATTTCACGGATCATTGGGAGGTCGAAGAAGTGGGCGCGACATTTGAAGAAAACTCTCTTCTGAAAGCGAAGACCGCCGCGCATTACTTCGGAATCATCTCGATCGCAGACGACTCCGGTTTGGAGATACCGATTTTGAGCTACTTCCCGGGGGTACAGTCTTCCCGGTTTTTAGAAGACCGCCCTTTCGAAGAGAAGATGAAGGCCGTTCTCGAACGTATGTCCTCTTTCGACAAACCGGAAGAGCGCGTGGCCCGTTTTCGAACGGTCGCCACCTACTATGACCCGCTGACTGGGCAATCGCTCAGCGCCGAAGGGGTGGTGGAAGGAAGCATTGCCGAACGGATCTCCGGAGACAATGGATTCGGCTACGATCCCATCTTCATCCCCAAAGGCTTTGACAGCACCTTCGGCGAGTTGACAGACGTCATCAAGAATAACTTTAGCCATCGCTCACGCGCCTTTCACAAACTCTTTGAACGGATAAAATCGGAAGCGCTGCCTTGAAGCGCACCACGATCTTCCTGACGCGACACGCCTCTACCCTATGGAACGAGGAAGCCCGATTTCAAGGCAGCCTGAACAGCCCGCTCAGTTTAAAAGGAAGGGATCAAGCCCGCCAGCTGGGACTGGTGATCCGGGAGTTGTCGCCTGAGGTCTTGTGCACTTCGACGCAATTGAGGTCTCAAGAAACGGGGGCCATCGCTTTGGAAGCCGCGGGGCTATCGCTATCGATCGACCGGTATCCGGAACTCAACGAGATCAGTTTAGGCTATTGGGAAGGGAAAACGGCCGCTTGGGTGAAAGAGCGAGACGCCGAGGTCTTCAAAGAATACGTACAAAACCCGCAAACCTTCAAACACCCGAATGGGGAAGGGTTTCAGGATGTCCTCTCGCGGGCCTTGGCAGGGATGGAAAAGATACTTGAAATCCATTCCGGGAAACGCGTTTGGGTCATCACCCACGGGTTCGTGTTGATCGCATTGCTCATCTATCTGCGAAACATCCCGGCGGAGCATTACGCATTGAAAATGCGCCTTCCTGGGAATGCGGAAGTGCTCCATACCACTTGGCTTCGCTGAGTGTGGGTCAAGTTATGGGGTGACATAACTAAGAGGTTCATCGCGGGGTAACCAGCGGGCTGACTTCTTGTGGGTTATCGCGGGGTAAGTGGTTTTTTACGACCCCACGATACGCCTTTTAGTTTTTTAAAACGTCGCGATCAGCTCACATAAAAGCGCATCGCGCCGTCGCATAAAGAAGAAGCGCTTACGCCGCGATGGTGCGCCTCGGAACGCCGAACTTTAGTTCGGCATGTTTTAGAAAAGTAAAAGATGGTTCCGCACAGAGAACGCAGAGAACACAGTGGAAACATAAACCTGGTGTTGACTCTCGAAAACACATCTCTTCTTTGTGCCCTCCGTGCCCTCCGTTTGAGCTTTTTTTCAAGAGATGCCAACTTAAAAGTTGGCGTTCCCAGCCTATGAAGTCTCGCGATCCGTCTATGTAATTAGCGCTTACGTCGCGATGGTGCGCCTGGGAACGCCGAACTTTAGTTCGGCATGTTTTAGGAAAGTGAAAGATGGTTCCGCACAGAGAACGCAGAGAACACAGTGGAAGCATAAACCTGGTGTTGACTCTCGAAAACACATCTCTTCTTTGTGCCCTCCGTGCCCTCCGTGCCCTCGGTGTGAGCTTTTTTTCAAGAGATGCCAACTTAAAAGTTGGCGTTCCCAGCCTATGAAGTCTCGCGGTCCGTCTTTGTACTTAGCGCTTACGCCGCGATGCTCATGTGGGTTATCGCGGGGTAAGTGGTTTTTACGACCCCGCGATCCGCACTGTAGTTTTTCTCTTTTTTGACAACATGCCGCACTAAAGTGCGGCGTTCCCAGGCGTTCCCAGCCTATGAAGTCTCGCGGTCCGTCTTTGTACTTAGCGCTTACGCCGCGATGCTCATGTGGGTTATCGCGGGGTAAGTGGTTTTTACGACCCCGCGATCCGCACTGTAGTTTTTCTCTTTTTTGACAACATGCCGCACTAAAGTGCGGCGTTCCCAGGCGTTCCCAGCCTATGAAGTCTCGCGATCCGTCTTTGTACTTAGCGCTTACGCCACGATGCTCATGTGGGTTATCGCGGGGTAAGTGGTTTTTACGACCCCGCGATCCGCTCTGTAGTTTTTCTCTTTATTGAAAACGGCTCTTCGATACATTACTTGAAGCCCATTGATCATCCGAGAAATACAAAGTAACATAAGAGGAATAAATAATTCGATAGATGGCCGATTGTGCGATTAGAGCGGATTAGTTAAACGGTCTTAAGGTCTAAAGAATTATTACGATAGAAGATGTTAATTATTGATATCTCGTAAATTGTCGAAGAGCCTTGAAAACATGCCGCACTAAAGTGCGGCGTTCCCAGGGTGTTCCCAGCCCACGAAGTCTCGCGATCCGTCTTTGTACAAAGCGCTTACGCCGCGTTGACCACGCGGACTAAAAAACGTGCGACCGCTTCTGGCCTTGTTTCTTGAGTACATTCAATTGCTTCCCACATACGGCCCATCAAATCGTGTTCAAGACCTTTGTAGGACTCTCTACATTAAATGCTTCTTTAACTCTTCCTCGTTTTTCATATCGATTAGCTCAAGGCCCAAGGAGTCAAGTTGCTCTATTGTAAGGGACTTCAGCTTTTCGAAATGCTTTTGCGAGACTTTAGGGAATTTTTTGGATATTAGTTTCCAAAGGAGTTCTTCCCGGCCTTCTTCTCGGCCTTCTTCTCTGCCTTTCATAATTCCTTTTTCCATTCCTTCTTGTCTTAGCATATCCGCGATTGTTTGCATCTTTTCGCTCCTTTCTTCTGATACCATTTTCATCAGTTCTGACAATTGTTGGAAATTCTCACCGCCCATCGTATCGAACAGGTAGATCGTACAGACCTGGAAAAACCGTTCATTCGCTTCTGTCCACGACAATTCCGAAATCGTCACTGCGACTCGGAGCATCACTTCTCGAATCGCTTCTTTTCCCTCGAGCGATCTCATTCTTAGTACGTCCAAATAGATTCGAAGCCGTTTCGCCCCTTTGACCTCTTCTTCTCTCAATGACGAAATTTCAAACAGTTCATATTTATAGTCTGGGATGTAGTCTTTCAAATCCCCGTCCATACTGTCGCTGTTTGAAAAGCGATTCGAAAACCATTGCGGCGCTTCCCATTTCTCCCTCCCCTGG
>MWEM01000028.1 GCA_002071085.1 Thermotogota bacterium ADurb.Bin062
TTCCGAAATCACGGGGTTGGTGTTTTCGGGGATGAGGATCGGCTTGCCATCCTTAGAGAAAAGCAGGTATAGGCCCGTGGTTTGAAACTGGTTCGAAAAAAACTGCTCCGCCATTTCGTAGAAACCGGAGAGGCCGACGGTTTTTCTGGCCTCAACGTACAATTCATTGACGTTTTGTAAAGTTTTCATCACGTTTTCATAGGTGTTCTCGAGCTTTTTGATTTCCGATCGATTGAAGTAATCGTGAAGGCTCAATCCCGTAAGCGCGTTTAGAATATTTAAAAACTCATAGTCCTGGGGGGGAAAGCGCTCGAAAAGAAGCAAGGCAAGCACATCGCCATCAGAGGATCTCAAAATCGTCGCCAAAGTGGGATGATGGCCCTCTTGCGTCAATACGGCGAGGAGGCTTTCGGCATTTCCGAAATCATCGAAGAAGGCTTCGCGTTCCGTTCTTTTATCGAGGTGATAGATGTCCCAACAAGAAACGACCTTGACATACAGCGCCGGATATATACCGTTTTCGGGGTAGGGCCAAAGGATCTGGCTCCAGGTTTTTTTGTAGTAGGGCAGGAGCATAGAGGGCTGAAAGAGCTCGTGGTACATATCTAGCAGGATCTTGATCTTATCGCTGAGGGTATCTTGCGCCGATAAGTATTGAAACCCTTTGAAGAAAGAGAGGAACTGGAAGTTGTACCGGTCCACCGCCCTCTCCTTCATCTCGAAGTCTTCCTTGAGCTGATAGAATTCGATGATCTTCGAGATGACGCGGGTCAAACTTTCTAGAATCGTGCGGTCGCTTTCTCCATAAGCTTCATTTTTCCCGGCGATGATGACGTATCGAATGGTCCCCTCCATGATGATCGGGATACCGTAGAGCCCGCGAAAGTCGCTCAACTGGGTCCATTCTGGGAACAATCGGTTCTTTTTCAGGTCGACGGGGAAAGAAAAGGTCAACGGGTAGGAGTTCCCACTAGAGAACTTCAGTAATGAAGGGGGGACGGACAGCCCGTGCGCGTGAAGCAGCTCGTACCCGTTTTTTCCTCGTCGGTAAAGAACCGTGAAGCTCAGTAAAAGCTCACCCATCGCGTCATTAAGGATGCCGATCATCTCTTCCCTTTCGACCGGTTCCAGGATTGTATTGAGGATGGCTTCGATGCCGGTGATGCTATAGACGAGCTTGGAGATCGTTTCTCCCTGTTTTTCCGTGGTCCGATAGAGTTGTTGTATCTCTACCACTTTCGTGATGGTTTGAAGGCTGCTTTCATCGATCGGAATCGCGGACAAGAGCAGGGTGTCCGAGCCGATCGGATAACGAAGGTAATCGGGGATTTCTCGGAGTATCTCTTCGGATGAGGTGTACAGGTATTGCTGAGGGATATATCCCGAGGAGTCCTGAACGATCCAACTGCCGCTTTCCGTTTTCGTCAGAATTAATCCGCCTTTGCCTTGATTTTTGTATAGGTATTCCAGAACTTCTGTGAAAACCCTCGGTGTACCCATGTACCGTATCAGATTATGCATTCCATCACCTTTCCTAGGTTCGGCCGCTTGTCGGCTCTTATGCCTTATCGGGTAAGGATCTCTTTGGAGATACGATTTTGTTCTCGGATCAGCTCGCTTAATTCGACGCCGAGCAACCGGCCATCCCGTATCCGAATCTCCCCGTTGATCACCGAAAGGTCTACGCGCTTCGCATCACAGAGGACGAGGGCGGCGATCGGGTCGGACAACCCTCCCGCGAACTCGAGGCGGTCGACGGAAAACCCGATGAAGTCCGCCGCTTTTCCAACCTCCAGAGAGCCCAACTCTCCTTCTCGCCTTAAGACACGGGCTCCACCATAAGTGGCGCATTCGAGCGCGGTTTTTACCGCAAGGGCGTCTGCGCCTTTCGTCACGCGTTGCAACAACAGCGCGTTTCGCGCCTCTTGAATCATATTTCCCGTATCGTTGCTGGCGCTGCCATCCACCGCGAGCGAAACACGGATTTGAGGCTTTCGTAGCATCTCTGCGATCGGCGCGATTCCGGAGCCTAATCGCATATTTGAGGTTGGACAGTGGGAGACTCCGACTTGATGTTCGGCGAATCTTTCGATATCGGACTCGCTCACCCATACGCAGTGCGCGAACCAGGCGTTGGGATTCAACCATCCCCATTTTTCCATCAAAGCGACCGGGGTCAGACCGAACCGTTCTAGACAATGCCGTTCCTCGTCTTGCGTTTCCGCTAAGTGCGTGTGGACGAGCACATCCTCTTTTATCGCCAGTTCAAGCGTTTCCACCATCAAACGTTCGGAAACAGAAAACGGGCTGCAAGGCGCTAAGGCAATACGCAGCATCGATTTCGGTGTCGGATCGTGGTAGGTTCGGATAATGCGGATCGATTCGGACAGGATCTCCGTTTCTGTCTGCACCACACAGTCCGGCGGCAATCCGCCGTCTTTCTTGCTCAGCGACATACTGCCCCGGCAAGGATGAAAACGAACGCCGGTCTCCCGCGCTGCCTGTATCTCTGCATCAAACAGATGGTTTTGATTGAAGGGGAAAAGATAGAACATATCCGATGTCGTCGTCACTCCGGAGAGCATCATTTCGTAGATGCCGACTTTCGCTGCGGAGGTGATCGCTCGAGCGTCGATGTGTTTCCATCGTTCGTATAGAAAGGTCAGCCAATCGAAAAGCTTGGCGTTCTGGACGCCTTTGACATTCCGGAAAAGGCTCTGGTATAGGTGATGATGGGTATTGACAAATCCGGGTATGATGACGAGGCCGGAACAATCGATCACCTCATCCGCTTGTACGTGCTCTAGGGCAGGGTCTGACCCGATGGCCGCGATGGTGTCGTCCTCAACGAGGATAGCGGCTTGGGTCCATTCCGTTTGGTTCCGATCGAAGGTTCCGAGCGCTTCGATGTTTTTGAACAGTCTTTTCATCCTCTATCTCCTGATATAAAGATGTGATGCCGGCTTCTTTTCCTATTTTTGCGGTCACTGGAGAGGAATCCATTCTTAATTATAGCATATTTGGGTTCGCGGTAAAGCCCGAGTGTGGGTCAAGTTACGGGGTGTAATCAAGAAACAAGGCCAGAATCGATCGCGCGATTTTTAGCCCACATAGTCATCGCGGCGTAAGCGCTTCTTATTTTCGCGACGGCGCGATACGTTTTTGAGAGGGCATAAGGCGGATCGCGGGGTCGTAAAAACCACTTACCCCGCGATGAACCTCTTAGTTATGCCACTCCATAACTTGACTCACACGCGAGGTGACGCGCCTGGCCCCTCGTGGTATAATGAGGGCTATTCCGAGTCTATAGAAGGAGGCCCGTGGAAAACGTCAAACGTATCTTTCTAGAAGAACACCAAATGGAAATCGCGTTGATTGGGACGATGCACGTATCCCAGGACAGCGCGTCGGCGGTGCAACGACTGATTTTGGAAGAAGGGCCGGACACCGTCTGTATCGAGCTCGATGAAAGCCGAATGGATGCGATCGCGCACTATCGAGAATCTGGTCGAGAGGGTCACGGAGCCAATCGATCTTTGGAGCGCTTGTTGGAAAGCTTTCAAAAGCAGATTGGAGACAAGATGAATACCGCCCCAGGGGCCGATTTTTCGGTGGCGATAGAGAGCGCGAGAACGGTTCAGGCTCGGGTCGTCTTGATCGATCGAGATATACGAACCACGCTAGACCGTATGTGGAAAGCGTTGGGACCCTTCGGCAAGTTGCGGTTTTTCTTTTACCTCGTTCGTGAGATGCGCCAGGCGCGATTGATGAAACAGGAAGAGTTGGAAAGTCTGACTGAGCAGCAGGAGGTTTTCGAAGCGCTCGAGGAGTTGGCCGAGCGTTTCCCCGCGCTCAAAAGAACGCTCGTGGATGAGCGAGACGCGCATATGGCCGCCCGAATCAAGGAGTGCGGCGGGAAAAAAGTGGTGGTTGTTCTAGGCGCCGGCCACCTCCTAGGCGTGACGCGGCTTCTGCAAATGGCGCCTTAAGGATTCCGGCCGACCCGTTCAGAGAAGGTCCCGTCCGCTCCTCCTGTCCCGCTCGATGGCTGGTTTCAAGGCTCTATCTTCCTCTTGTTTAAGCGTATAACTTCACGACCTTGTTATATTCTTTCAGAATGCTCTGAAGAATGTCGATGTGCTTGAAGTCGTCGTGATATAAAATGTTGATCTCCCGGATCATACTGAGGTTTTCTATAGGCAGGACCGTAATCTTCCCTTTTTTAAGTTCATCCAAGCATGCGCTTTTCGCCAGGATAGAAACCCCGATATCCCGGCGGATGAGGTCTTTGATCGTTGCGATGTTATCGACTTCCAGGATCACGTTAAAATCGTTGAGTGACATATTGTTGCTTTCTAAGTGGGCGATGAAAAGGTTCCTCGTCCCGGAAGACGGTCTGCGTAGGATCAAGGGCTGCGCCTTTATCTCGTTGAGCGTAACCATGCTCTTTTTGGCCAAGGGGCTGTTGTTGGATACAACGAACACGAGCGAGTCGGTGTCCAGTAAAAGAGTATTAATGCTGGCGTCTTGAACTCTTCCCTCCACGACGGCCAGATCCACCTCGTAGTTTTTCAGCATCCCATAAAGATGATTGATGGAGTCAGTAATTATCGTTATACTCGTACCTGGGTTTTCGGCGCAGTACTTCCCCAACACCTCCGCCACCGCATTGCTTTCGGCGGTGTGGGTTATTCCGACGGTCAGCCGCCTGATTTGGCGTTGTTCGTCTAAAAGACTCTGCTCCATTCTCTGGTAAAGGGCGATGCTCCTTCGGGCGTATTGTATGACAATGTTCCCCTCGTTCGTTGGCTTTATCTCCCTTCCCACGCGGTTGAATATTTTTATGTTGAGCTCCCTTTCCAGTTGTTTGATGTGCTGGGTGACGGCGGGCTGAGTCAAAGAAAGGTATTTGGCCGCACGCGTGTAACTGTTGTGTTCGACCACCGCCAGTAAGGAAGAAAGCTTCACGTCAAACACCCCGATCACCTCCTATTATAAGCAAACCTTATTATACAATAAAATCTTATAATTTTACTTTATGGGATTTTTGTATATAATACCAGCTATAGGCCCTTCAGAAAACATACGCGTTAAAAAAGGGCTCGACGGAGCGAGCGGCTTTTACCTTGAGAACGTCTAGCGCGTAGGGGGTCTGCCTTTAAGACGACAAACCGTGAATAGAAAACGGTACCAAACAAAGGCTCTGCACTCACCTTGTCACCTTAAGATATGGTCTCCGGCGGATCGGCATACCGGTTGGCGTTTCGCTTAGGAAGAAAACAAGTTAGGAAGAAGGCAAGGGCGATGAAAAGGCACCTTCGTTTTTGACTTGACACAACCTTTCATCCGATCGAGGGGTTATTTTAGCCGGCATTTTCGAGGGCCACAGCGCATACGGTTCTATATGTAGAGACGCGCTACAAAGTGATCGCCAGATTCGGCCGAGCGAAGTCGGGGGCGTTGGGCATTCTCCTGGCCAACCTCGGACTGACGTTTTTTTGCTTTCCACTATGTTTTTCAGCAGATTTGGTAATATATACCATAAGGCCGTTGTTGCTAATAATGGGGGTGAACGTGGTCCCGGCCCCGTAGATGTTGGAGGAATTCGATATGTTCTGGTTACGTAACGGGCCGAATTATCTTAAACTCCCTACCCTTATTTATTGTCTGGTAGCATCATCCTAACGGACGTTGACCTGCGTTATTTTGCCGTGTTTGTAAATATAACGGTGTAGAGGGGCGTTAAGCGATGGATAGACTATTGGCTGAATTGAATGAAACGACGATTATCCTGCTTTCTTTGTCCATCATGTTACTGGCAGGATTTCTGCTCACACGGATCACGAAGTTGGCGAAATTGCCTAACGTAACCGGCTATATACTGGCGGGTGTCCTGATCGGGCCTTACGTTCTGAACGTGATTCCGAGCGAGATGGTGGCCAATATGGGGTTCATCAGCGACATCGCGTTGGCCTTTATTGCCTTTGGCGTCGGCCGTTTTTTCAAAAAAGAAGCGTTTCAAGAGACCGGCTTCGGGGTTATCGTGATTACTTTAATGGAGTCTTTGATGGCCGGCGCGTTAGTTACGCTCCTGATGCGTTACCTATTCAACCTCAACTGGAGTTTTTGTCTTCTTTTAGGCGCGATCGCGACCGCAACCGCGCCCGCTAGCACGATGGTCACGATACGGCAATACCACGCCCGAGGTACTTTCGTAAATACGCTCCTGCAAGTCGTCGCGTTCGACGACGCCGTCTGTCTCATCGCTTTTAGTATCGCTTCCGCCTACGTTAACGCGCACGCCGGCGGGAGCATCTCCGCTTCCGAAATCATCTTGCCTTTGGTCTACAACATAGTCGTTCTGGCTATTGGAATACTAAACGGAGCGATTTTAAGCAAGCTTATGACTCCAAAGCGAAGCGAGGACAACCGGCTGATATTGACCATATCGCTTCTTCTCGGTTTGGCAGGGCTTTGCGCCGCGCTCGACATTTCCCCTTTGCTGTCTTGTATGGTGTTTGGCACCACCTACATCAATATGACCAAAGACAAGGAGCTGTACAAGCAAGTCGAGAAATTTACCCCGCCCATCCTGTCGATCTTCTTCGTCGTATCGGGGATGAACTTGGATATCGGCTCCTTCGGTACCTTAGGGATCATCGGAGTCGCCTATTTTTTCATCCGGATTATTGGAAAATACTTTGGGGCGTATTTCGGCTGCATGATGGCCGGGACGACAAAAGCCGTTCGCAACTATTTGGGGCTGGCTTTGGTTCCTCAAGCGGGGGTGGCGATCGGTCTCGCCTTTTTGGGTAGAAGGCTTCTGCACGAAAGCTCCGGGAATATGTTGCTCACGATCATCCTATCTTCCTCGGTGTTGTACGAACTCATCGGGCCGGCCTCCGCAAAGTTCGCGCTGTTCCGTTCCGGCGCGATAAAACAAGAAAGCCTTGCGACATTGCCACAGGCGGTGGAGTCATCGGCTGATAGAGCCTGAGAGGATCATCACGTGATATAGAAGCGTATTAGCGCCCTGTACGGGCTGTCAAGGCTCGTTGTTTCTTCACGTTGGCCGGAAAAAGACCGCTACCGGCCCCTGAGATCTCGATTCTGGTGAACCTACGACGAGGTAGCCTTTGCAAAAAGGCTACCTGCCTTGCGAAAAAGGGTTACCTCCCGCCCTGGGGAGGCTTCCCTTTTAACCGAAAAGGCGTCGGAGTTCGGTTACTTTTCGATGCGATCTTTAAGCGTTTTCCCCGCGACGAACTTCGGAGTCTTCGTGGCCGGGATGTCGATAGCTTTCAGGGTTTTCGGGTTGATCCCTTTTCGGGCCTTTTTATGTATGACTTTGAAGGTCCCGAACCCCACCAATCGCACTTCATTCCCTGCCCTCAACTCTTCTCCCACGATCTCGATGAAGGCATTCAAAAATACGTCCACGCTCTTTTGGGTCGCTTCGGTCGACTCGGCGATCAACCCTATCAATTCTTTCTTTGTCATTGTATCCCCCCTTTTTTTCTTCCGGTTATTTTACCATATTTCGATCGCTTAGGTTCTATGGGTTCACAGAGTGGTCCAACCGTCCTGATCGTTCCAGATCACACGAGAACGCGAGTCGAACGGGTGACCGTCCCAGATGCATAAACTGGACTGTTTTCCTTTCTCGATCGAGCCGAAGTCTTTCTCTATCCCAAGAATCTGCGCGGGCATAATCGTCAATGCCCGGAACATCCCCGCTTCGTCCGCCCCATAAGCCACGGCCATCCCCGCCTGCAATCTCAGCACTTGAGAGGGAAAGACGGGATGATCGCTTATACAAGCGAAGAGCGTACCATCTTCGAGCGCCCCTTTGTAGGTTTTGTACGTCATATCTTTCAGTTCCACTTTGGACCGCGAGCACATGTACGGTCCAAGAATGACGGGGACCCCGGATTTTTTGATCTCTTCGCGCACCTTGAGGTACTCCGTCGCGTGTTCGATGACGATACGGATATCGAACTCTTCCTTTATCCTCAAGGCGGTGAGCATATCCTCGGCCCGGTGGCAATGAATACGGGCGGGTATGAGTTTTTTCAGCACCTTTTCAGCAATTTCGAGTTTGAGGTCCGTATCGTGGAAAGGCCTCTCCTCTTTCTGGGCTTTGGCTTTTTTTTCTATGTAATTTTTCCCGTCTTGTAGATACTTCCGGATCACCGCGGCCGTTCCCATTCTGGTTACGGGCATCTGATTCTTCTCCCCGTAGACCCTTTTAGGGTTTTCACCGGTCGCCATCTTTAGGCCGATATCGCGTTGAACGACCTTGTCGCCGGTCAGGTTCGAGGGGGTGTAACGAACGATGAAACCGAGCCCGCCCACGGGGTTTGCGCTTCCGGTCAGAACGCAATGGACCAAAACCCCTCCGAGGGCCGCCTCTTTCAAAGCGGCGTCCGTTGGAACGAAAGCATCCTCCGTCCGGACCTCCGGGGTGACGGGGTTGGTCATCTCGTTGCTGTCGTCGTACTCGAACCCATACCCTTCCGCGCTTAATCCGATATGAGAGTGGGCGTCGATGAAGCCCGGAAAGCATAGCCCGCCTCGTCCGTCGATCACCTCGTCTGCGGATTGCGAGCAGGTTTTCCCGACTTCCGCGATCTTGCCATCTTCGACGATCAACTCGCCTTTGTAGGGCTTTTGAACGATGCTGTGAATTGTGACGTTCGTTATCTTTTTCCTCATAATACCATCCCCTCTTTTTCTGTGTCGTAGGACAACGTACCGTTCGTCCAGACGTACAAAACGCGATGGGTGGGGTCTAGCAATTCGCGATCCAGCAGGATCATGTCGGCGTCCTTACCCACCTCTATACTTCCGATTCTATGATCTAACCCCAAGTTCCTGGCGGGGTTGATCGTGATGGACCTGAGAGCGAGGTCTTCGCTGAGGCCGTAATGAACGGCCATAGAAGCCTCGATCGGCAGGTTCCAAATGGGTATGACCGGGTGATCGGTGATCAGCGACAAATCCTTCACACCCGCTTTTTCGAGGATAGCCGGGGTTCGAAGGCTTCGATTGTTCACCTCGATCTTGTATTTGGCCGTGAACATCGGACCGATCGCCACCGGTATTTGGCGTTGCGCGATGATCTCCGGGATCAAATGCGATTCCGTCGCGTGCTCCAAATGGATTTTGAATTGGAACTCATCGGCTATCCGGATGATCGTTTGGATATCGTCGGCCCGGTGCGCGTGAACGTGGGCCGTCAGCTCGCCTTTAAGAACCCGAAGCAGTATTTCAAAACGCCGATTGTATTCCTTGTCCGCCTTTTTCTCGTAGTTAAGCGCATCCTGGAAGGCTTTTCGGATTAAGGCCGCCGTCGCCATACGAGTCTGTATGGTCTTGGAGGTTTTAGAGTGGACGCTTTTGGGGTTCTCCCCGAAAGCCATCTTCAATCCCGATTCTTTGATTAGAATGCGTTCTTCAAAACGGAGGGACGGGTCGTTCTTCAGGGCGACACCGATGCCGGTGATGGGGCTCCCGCTCCCGGGGAAGATGTTCAGGGTCGTGATGCCGTTGGCCAAAGCCATTTTGAACCCGAAATCGTATATTTTTATCCCATCGAGGGCGTGCATCTCCGGCGTGATCGGTTCGGACCATTCGTTGGTATCCTGATCGGCCGTTTGATTGGTTTTTTCTCCGTGGGTCCCGATGTGGCAGTGCTCTTCGACGATTCCGGGGAAGAGGTGAAGGCCTCCCCCGTCGAATATTTTCGTACCCTTTCTTTCGGCAGGGTTGATTTGGGCGATCTTGCCCTTGTCGATCAGTATCGAACCGCGAAAGGTCTCCGAGGTTACGGGATGTATGATCGCGTTTTTAAGAATCCATTTCATAGTCTTCCCCTCCACAGGCCTTTCCATAGATGTAGGTCGAACGCACGTGACTGCGGTAGTCGAAAATATCCCCATCCAAGACGATGAAATCAGCGTCTTTGCCCACGTCCAAGGAGCCGGTTTGTTTTTCGATGCCCAACGTCTTCGCAGGGTTTTCCGTGAAGAGATCGAGGATATCGGCGCGATTCAGCCGGTATCGGTCGATGAGAAACATCTGAAGCCTGACGAGGTTCAACGGGATGACCGGCGCGTCGGACATCACAGACACCAGAAGACCGGCCTCGAGGAGAACTTTTACGGAGGCGCAGGTCACGTCATAGGATTGGAAGGATTTGCCCGCGACATTCAAGGGGCCCAGTATCACCGGCACTCTCAGCGTTTTTGCGTACTCGGGGTTCGTGTGCAAAGCCGAGGCGTGGTCAAGCACGTAGTCGATCTCGTATTCTCTCGTGATGCGGTCGATGGTTTCGATGTCTTCTAAGTTCGCCACGTGGATGCGTGCGATCGCCTCTTTTTTCAAGAGGTTCGCCAAGACTTCCATCTCGTACGTGTTAACCCTTTCGGGGTTGGCCATATAATTCTTTGCGGCGTTCAGTTTTTCCCGTAAAACGGCGCCTACAGCCAAACGCGTAGAAGGGTACTTTTCCTTTTTCGACCAGGTCCAGGTGATATTGCGACCGAAGGCCATCTTGACGATCTTTTTTGCGGAACTCACGACCATAGTATCCACGGATTTTCCTGCGGTTTTGATCACCACGCCTTCTCCGCCGATCACGTTCGCAGAGCCGGGCATGACACAAACGGTCGTCACTCCATAATTACAAGCGTTTCGTATACCTGGGTCCAGCGGGTTGATGCCGTCTATTGCGCGTACGCCCGCGGTGGCCGGGCTGGTGGTCTCGTTCACATCGTCTCCGGCGAAATTTCCCGTAGTTTCCTCCAATAGTCCAACGTGCGTGTGCGGATCGATTAACCCGGGATAGACGTAGTGTCCTGACAGGTTGAGAACCTCATCCTGAGGTCCCGGTAGAAGAGAAGGAGAAAAAGCCGCTATTTTACCTTCTCCCACAGAGAAATCTAGCCGTTTCAAGTCGCGGTCTTTCCAAATCTGCGCACCTTTTACAATCAGCAATATCTATCACCCCTTTCGGAACAATTTTACCACAAACCTCCTCAAAGAATGATTCGACGGCGTGGGTATATTATCGAGGTGCAACAAAAAGTAGAAAGAGGAGAAGATCCGCCTTTTGCTCTTTTTACACCGCGATGCCCGTATAAAGTAATCTTGGGGTAACTAGCAGGCTGACTGCGGAAGCCCACGAAGTCTCGCGATCCGCCCTGGGACGCTTGGGAACGCCGGACTTTAGTCCGGCATGTCTTTTCTTCTTCAGGGAGAGCCTTGTCCCTTGCCAGTTTTTCCTCTGTGCCCTCTGTGCGAACCCTGTTTTTCAAGACACGTACAAAAGCCTATCGCGCCGTCGCGAAAAGAAGAAGCGCTTACGCCGCGATGACCGAACGGGGTAATCGCGGGGTAACCGAAGGGACCCCGCGATCCCCCCTTGTTTTCTTTCCACCGCGAAGACTTCCCAAAAACCTCAAACACGCCAACTTAAAAATTGGCGTTCCCAAGGGAGTTCCCAGAGGGCGGCTAGAATTCCAGTGGCCCGAACCCTTGGCCATAGACGGACCGGACGGACGCGACGGAGATGAAGGCTTCCTGATCGGTCTCTTTCACAATGGTAAGGACCTCCGGGACTTCCTTTCTCGTTACCAGGATCATCAAAGCGCAGCGCTTCTCTTTCGTGTACCAGCCTATGCCATCGAAGACCGTTACCCCGCGATGCATCCGCATCGTAATATTATCCGCAATCTGCTGGTAATGGTCCGAAAACACGAAGATCTGCGCCGACATCTTCGTCCCTTCTAAAAACTGATCGAGCGAGAAGGAGGAAACGCTCATCGCGACGATCCCGAAGATGATCATCTCCCAAGAACGAAAGAGCAGATAGGAAGATGTGATGATCATGAGGTTGATGTAGAGGGTGATCTTTCCCGGGCTGGAGTGAAACCGCTTGCTCAAAATCAAGGCGATGATATCCGTGCCGCCTGTACTGCCCCCTTGCCAGAAGACGAGGCCTAAACCGAACCCGCCGATAAAACCGCCCAGAATGGTGGACATAAAGGCGTCGGACAAGATGGGATTCGTCGTAAGGGGTTGGAGAACCGACATCATCAAGGAGAAACCGAGAATGCCGACGATGGACTTGACTCCGAAGTGCGCCCCTACGGATTTGACCGCCCAGAGGATCAGAAATATGTTCACGATGAGATAGAATAGGCCGATCGGGAAACCGGTGACGACGTTGACCATGATCCCTATCCCGTTCACACCGCCTCCGACGATCTTATGAGGTAGGAGAAAGCCGGTCCACCCGAAGGCGTTGAGCGTTATTCCTAGAAACATAATCATATAATTCCTGGTTTTTTTAAGTACCGTTCCTTTCATTTCGTTCGCCCCCATTGAAAGATACGATGATCCGCTCTCATCGCTTAGCGACTTCGGCGGTGTCTTCGGCCCACGTCCGAGTCACCGGAGTACGCTCCGGTTTTTTTCCGGCTCGATTGTAACACTAAACGAGGGAAAGAGTATCACTCATCCCGCGCGTGCACGTAACTTGTGGCTTAAATAATGATTTCATAACAAGTTGTGCGATCGTCTTTGCCGAACTAAAGTTCGGCGTTCCCAGAGGGATGCATCTACCTTTTCATCTATCTCGTTTTTCTCTGTGTTCGCCGTGAGCTCTGTGTGAACCCCTTCTTTTCTTTCTAAACCATGCCGAACTAAAGTTCGGCGTTCCCAAGGGCCGTCCCCAAAGTGCGCTCACAAAGTGACCCAAGCGCTTCCGGAAGGTCGGATTAACGGATCGTGGAATTTGGCGTATAATACAGTGCAAAATCATCGGAACAGGTGATCGTATGAAACGCTTATCTTTGTGGTTGTTGTGGGTATCCTTGGCGCTGACAGTCTCATACGCCAACACCGCGAGCGCGGCGATTTTTACTTCGCTGGAGCGGGAGGTCTCGTTCTGTGTCCGCGGGCAAACGGTTCGGGGGGTGCTCACGGTGCCGGCGGAAAAAGACGCCTCCTCACCGGCGATCCTCCTTTTACACGGTTTCTTGGGTCATCAAAACGATCTGCGGGTCTACGGGACGACAGACGGGCTCTATCCGATTGTCGCGAGATGCTTCGCGCAAGCGGGCCTGGTGACCTTGCGCTTCGATTTTCGCGGTTCGGGAGAGAGCGATGGGAACTGGGAAGAGACGACCTTTTCGAGACAAATTCTCGACGCTCAAGCGGCCGTCGATTTTTTGATCGAATTAGGGAACGTAAACCCGGAGAAGATTGGGGCGATAGGCTTGAGCCAGGGAGGGCTGGTGGCGGCTTGCTTGGGTGCCCGCGATGACCGAATCGGAAGCATCGCGCTGTGGTCGCCGGTGGCCATCCCGATTCACACCTACGGACACCTACTCGGATTTCAAACCTTGGAGAAGGCGCTCCTCGTCGATGAAACCTTGACGTCTCCGATCTCTTGGGGCGGGACGACCCGGTTGAACAGCGCCTTTTTTAGAGAGATGTTCGAGATAGACCCGCTCGCGGAGATCGCATCCTATCAAAACCCGTTGCTCGTGGCCGTTGGAATAGAGGACCCGATCGTTTACCCCCAACCCGAAAGCGGCGAGCTCTTCCTGACCTATCACCCTGGAGAGGAAGCCCTCTTGGTGTTTTCCTGCGACCATATCTTCAACCTGTTCTCCGAACGGGCGATCTTGGACGCGCTGATAGACGAAACCTTGCTGTGGTTTCTGCGAACCCTAGAGTAGCTTACGGTTACCGAGCCCACCACATCCCGGAGGGGCGGAAACGGTTCGGTTTAGCGCCTTGGGCGGGTCCTCGGATACGAAGCCCCGATCTTCGGTCTTCTGGAAAATTAGTATAAAAAATCGATAGTTCAAATTTTGAAATAAATCTTCGCTTTTCTACGTCGTAGGAAGAAACGGATTGGCACCGTTTTTCCTCGGCGAGCACGAACGAAACAATAAAATTTGCCAACGCAAAGGCTATATTTTTGGCCGAAGAGAGAGGAGCGCCACTTTGAAAAAGAAGAGAGACCTCAACGTGATCTTTACCGTCTTTATTCTCCTTACGACGGCCTTATTCGGTATTTACGTGGTAAAAAACCTGTACTTCGACTCCACCTTCTACGCCTTCCTAGACCGAACGAGCCCGACCCTGATCGCCAGCGAGGCCATCGCGAAAAAATACGGGGATACGACGACGATTATGGTGCTTCTCCCTTTCGACCCGGATCGGGCGGAAGAGAGTTTGCGGGAGGTCGACAACGTGGTTCGCGCCCTAGAGAAGGTTCCCTTCGTCCAGTCGGTCGAATCCTTATTCAACGCCCAGAAGAACGGGGGGCTTTTGTTGGGTGCGCCTTTCATACGGTTTCAACCCTACGTCACCGTAACCGAGGATTCTGAGAATCCCGGGCACAGGAAGTACGCTTTCGATCGGGGGATTTTGCAGGATAGGGCGTACTCGGGTATTCTTATTTCTGAAGACGGTCGGTCCGTCACCGTGATGTTGCGTAAACGGGCGGAGATGAGGGTCTCTGCGATCGAACTGAGTAATCGACTTCAGTCGGAGATCCGCTCCGTAACGTCGCTTCCATTCAAACTCATCGGCGAAGACATCGTTGAAGCCGATTTGTTCGATTCTGTGAGGGTACTGGCCTTCGTCTACACGCCTTTGATCGGATTCGTCGTGCTGGGCATTTTTCTGCTGAAATTCCGGAGCCTCTTTCTAACCTTGCTGACGCTGGTTCCCCCTTTGCTCTCATCGATTTGGGTGTATTTTTTTATGCTCGTCTTTCATAGGAACATCAACAGCTTGACGGTCCTAATTCCGACCTTCATCGTCATCATCGGATCCGCTTATGGGATGCATTATCTTTCCAGGTTTTTGGAGGTTCGGAAGGAAACCGAGCGGCGTTCCGGTGGTGGAGAGGGGGGGCGCATTTCGTCCGCGAGTCTTTCGGCAACGGTTAAACAGGCGTCAAGAGAAGAGTGGATGCCTATCTTATTCTCCGCTTTGACGACGATGGCGGGTTTTGCGTCCAACATCTTTCTGCAGATGGAAGCTTTCCGTGATATGGGTATCTTCGCTTCTTTGGGCATCTTTCTGTGCGCGGTTTTCACGATGGTAGTAACGCCGTCCTTCCTCTACTTCTATAGGAAAAGCCCTGCGCAAAAGCAGGAATCATCCATACGCGCCCGGTCTACACGAGAGTCCCGTTTCGGTCGGTACCTCAAATGGGCTTTCATCGGTTTCACCGCGATCGGTATCGGACTCTCCCCGTTCCTCATCCCCCAAGTCTCTTTGGAGATGGATTCCTACCGTTACTTTAAGGAGAGCTCCACGCTCCGGCAGTCGGCCAACCAGCTCAAAGCCGATTTTGGCTGGGTTTCGAACATGTATTTGGTGTTTGAAACTCCCGAAGGAAGACCGCTATCGATACAAAGCGAAGGGGCGCAAAAGATCAAAACCTTTCTGGATCAGGTAGAGAGAATCCCTCAGATCGCCAATCAGATGAGCATCGTCAAAATGAGCGAGTCGCTGAAAATCCCGATGCCGCTGTTGGTCTCCGCAACCCGTATGAGCGCGCAGGGCAAGGAGATGACGCGGCCTTTCATCACTGAGGATAGTTTTCGCGTGATGTTGTTTTTAACCTCAAACGACAGCGCAGCCGCGAAAGAGGTGAAGTCCGGTATCGAAAGCGCCTGGGAGGATGCGGAGTTGGCGAACGATTACACGATCCGACTCACCGGCGCGCCTTTGGTGTGGGCCGAACTCAGCGCCTTGGTGGTTTCCAATCAAGTGGAGAGCACCCTGATTGCCTTTGGCATGATTCTGCTCTTGCTTTTCATCAGTTTTCGAAGCATTAAAACGGCCCTGTTTTCTTCTATTCCCATCGGCATCACCGTTGTCTTCAATTTTCTATTTATGTCCATTTTCAAGATCTCTTTGGACATCCCCACCGCCATCGTTGCCGGGATGTTGCAGGGCTTGGTGATCGACTACGCGATTCACTTTATGTTCTGGTACAAACAGACGCAAGATGTCGAGGATGCCTTCCATAAGACCGCCTCTCCCATCCTGTTCAACGGGATGAGTCTGATCGGTTGTTTCGCCGTTTTATTGCTCTCGCCTATGATGGTTTATGTGAAGATCGCGTGGCTTATGGTGCTGGGCATCACCGTCGGTGTCCTAACCACTTTGGTTTTCTTGCCCGCGTTGCTTCGGTGGCGTCTCCCGTTAACTTTTAAACCCGTTTGGAATAGGAGGAAAGATGCAAGCGTTCAAAATGCTCGTGAGCATTCTATTGATTAGCGCTTCGGCTTCTGTGTGTTGGGGTTATAGCGAGGCAGCTTGGACGTTGGAAGCGGCCGTTGAGCGATTTACCGTGCTGAACAGCCACCGGGACAGAGATGCGATGGAAGAGTTTTTACGGCAACTGCAGAACCAAGTGACTCTCCGGTCGGACCTTTACCCCGTTTTATGCACGGCGCTGTTTCGATACGCCGACTGGGGGATCGTCTCGGATGCAGAAAGGAATCGCACCTATCACCGTGCGATAGAGGCAGGAGAGAAAGCGGTCCGTTACTCTCCCGATAACGTGTTGTCACACTACGCCTACGCCCTTTCCTGTGGGCGCATCGCCGAAAGGGAAGGCGGTTTGGGCGCGTTGGATTTGCTCAAAAAATTCGAAACCCATTTACAACAAGTCTTGTCGAAGGACCCGGAGTATTATCTGGCCTATTACGCCCTTGCGATGCGGTACCGCGACGCCCCGTGGCCGATGAAAGATGAAAAAAAAGCGGAGGAATATTACCGAAAAACGATCTGGATCGAACCGGGCTTTTTTAACCCTTACTATGATCTATCGCTCTTGTTGATCCGACAAAACCGTAAAGCCGAGGCGAAGGAGCTCCTCCTCATCGTGGCCAACCTTCCACCCCATCCGGATTGGATCGCGGAATCGGAAGAGATCGGACGTCTCTCTAACGCGCTCTACGCCAGCCTCAGATAGCGGTAAAGCTCGGTACTTACGGGAGTATCAATTCGAAGGCGTTTTTCACCAGCTCTTTTTGATAGGTTTCCTGAAAGGTATAGGATAAGGTGCCGTTATGGATTTGCGCGATACGGCGACAAAGGTTCAGGCCGATCCCGTGCCCTTTCAAGATCGGCATCTGTTTTAGTTCATCCCAATGCACCTTTTTCCCCACGCTGACGATCCGGATGACGTTCACCGGCCTCTGCTCGCCAAAGAGACGTACGCTTTGGTATAAGCGTATCGACACCGTATCCTCTTCGCCGTGTTTACACGCGTTTTCTAAGAGGATGTATACTGCGTGCGAGATCAGCTGGGCCGCTCCCCGGTAGACCGTCACGGCAGAAACATCGACCTCGATCTTCTTTTTCGGGAAGAGTTTGCTCGCCTTTTCGAAGTTTTGCAAGATCACCTCTCCGAGGTCAAAGTCCTGAAAGCGCTCGATGATCCCCTTTTCCAGATTCGAAAGCAACAGAAGGTCATTTAGGAATTGGATCGCTTCCTCTACCTCCTGGTCGGCCTCTTCGATGCTTTGTCGAAAAGAAAGGCTTTCCTCGGAGGTTTTCAGGTTCTGAAGCGTCATTTTCACCAAGGTCAGCGGGGTGCGCAGCTCGTGGGCGAGGTAAGCCGAAAAGCCTTTGAGCTCTTTCAAGTACTTCTCGAGCTTACCGAGGGAAAGATTGATCGCGAAAACCAAATTGCCGATCTCCTTTCCGGTCACCGGAACGGCGATACGCTTGCCTTCGATATTCCTATTGACCGTATCCAGCAGCTCTTCTCCAATGATCTCCAACGGGGATAACAATCGCTTCGAGATCACCTTACCGACGAAATAGATCGATAGCATACAGGCCGCGACCACGCCCACGATTTCGAAGATCAGGACCGGGAGGTCTCCGAAGTAGAAGCGCTGGTCGATCCCAACGATGATGACCAGGTCTGTATCAGGAATCCGCTCGATGTAGCAACGATAGACATCGGTAGAAAAGTATCCGACCGTTTCTTTCGACACCCATTCGGCGAAATGGCCGGGCCGAACCTGGAAAGAAAGGTATAGCCGCTTTTTCTGATAGACTTCCAAAACGATCTCTTCTTTTCCGGCCAAAGACAACAGCTGGTTATCTTTCGGATCGTTCAGCTCGAAGAAACGGGAAAACTCTTCCGCAAGCGAGCGCAACCGGTTGTCGAAATGATCGTAGATCACGTGGCGAAAAAGAGAAAAGACGACGATGATAAACACCAGGAACAAGATAGAGAAACTGATGAGGTACCATAGCGAGATCTTGGTCTGGAGGGAACGCATTTCAAGCGATGTCTAGGATATAACCGACCTGGGGATAGGTCTTGATGCTTTTTTCTAGCCCGTAGGGTCTCAACCGTTTGCGCAGATAAAGGATGTAAACGTCCACGATGTTACTTTTTCCTTCCTCACTCTCTCCCCAGATTTCTCCCTTGATGAAGTCCCTGGACAACACCTTTTGTGGGTTTTTTAGAAACAGTTCCATCAGCTCCAGCTCTCGTTTACTCATTTGAACTTCCACTTCATTAATCCTCAACAACCGTTTATAGGGATCGTAGGAGAACGGGCCGTATCGGATGATATCCGCGGTTTGATTGATATTCCTTCGGATAAGCGCCCGTATGCGCGCGTCCAATTCTTTGAAATAGAACGGTTTCGGCAAGTAGTCGTCGGCCCCGCAGTTGAACCCTTCTACTTTGTTTTCTAGGGAGTCCAGCGCGGTTAACATGATGATTGGCACACGGTTGGCGAGGTCCTCGCGTATATATCGGCACAGTTCGAAACCGGAGATGTCGGGAAGCATGATGTCCAAGAGCACACAGTCGAAGGATAGGGATTCAAGGGCGTCCAAGGCCGATTCCCCATCGTAGGCGCAAACGACTTCAAACCCTTCTTTTTCGAGACCGGTTTTAATCGATTCGGCAATCTTTTGATGGTCCTCGACGACGAGAATTCTCATGGTTCACCCTCTCTCTATCCGGATTCCTCCCTAATCGTTCGCGTTCGGTTCAGGAGCCTGTATGAGCTTCTCTCTCTTGAAGACGATCGGTTTTTCAGAATCTATCGAGTAGACTTCGGAGCCCGTTAATACCCGCCAATAGTCCCGCTCTCGATCATTGCACAGATACACCGCTAAAATAGCGTCCGAAGTTTGCAAGCGCGCGAGCGTCAGCACATCGAAGAGAGAAACCTTTGGCTCTTCTTTAATAGACGTAGGATGGGGGCTTGTGCGTTCTAAGGATCCGTCCGCCGAGCTGCTGTATCGGCAAAGATTCGTCATACACGTCCAGCTTTGGTTCTCACCGGAATAGACGATCGAAATCCAGAACTCTCCGTTTTCCAGTGAAACGGAAACGAGGGAGTCCATAATCGAGAAGATCGTTAAAGTACCGGACTGTGTGGGCGACAGGGTGAGGGGGTCGCCAAGGCAGCCGCCCCCGTCTTGTATCGACGGCCAGGAAAACCCCGCGCAGAAGATCAAGGAGCAGGCTAATAACAGGAGATAGCGTCTTCTAGCGATCCGCCGAACGCAGGTTTTCTTACAAATGCAGAATGCGGGCATATTTCTCTGGTTCGTGCCGGAAAGGCGACCCAACCCCTTGGAAGAAGTGGTGTTTTTCTATGAGATGTATCGTCAGGTCACTGTATACGATCTCTTCTTTGCTTTGCCTGTCGATGACGATGGTATTGATCTTGCCGTAAACCCCGTCAGAAAAGGGGCAAGGCAGAACGCCTCGGGCTTCGTTCACACGCACTTCCCAATAGGGTTCGACGGATATCGTTTCGCCCAAACCTGCGCTACCCGCTTCTTGAAGTTCCCGCATTCTCTCCACCAACCGTTCGATAGGGATTTCGCGTAGCGCGAAATAACGCTCGTCTTCGGCGATTATTTCGGCCACATTGCGGGTATCGTGCCCTAGAAATCCTTGAGCGGTGATCACACCGGGCGCCATCCTTTCCTGCGCTTCGGTCATCTCGGGAGTCATCTTCATTTCTTCCCTCCTTATCAAACGCGCTAGGCGAATTTATCGAAATAGATTTCGTTCTCAGGTATGCCGTTCGCGATCATAACCTTCACGCAGGCGTTTATCATCCCCGGACTGCCGCAAAGGTATCCCTCCTTTGATTTTGAAGGATCGGGATTCTTTTTCATATAGGTATCCAGCACCTGGGTGATGAGGCCGGTCTCTCCTTCCCAACGGTCATCCGGAAGCGGCTCGGAGAGAGCGGGCACGAAATGGAAACACGGCCATAAGCGCTCGAGCTCTCTAAACTCATTCAGGTAAAAAAGGTCTCGACGACTGCGCGCCCCGAAAAAATACCAAACCGTACGGTGGTTTATCTTTTTTTCGTACATATCCAGCAGAATCGACCGTATAGGCGCCATCCCGGATCCCCCGGCCACGCAGAACATATCGGCGTCGGTATCCCGAAGGCAAAAATCGCCGAAGGGGCCGATAACGCTGATCGGTTGCTTTTCTTTCAGCTCGCGGTGCACGTAAGTGGTCGCGATGCCGTTCGGCACGAGGCGGATCAAGAATTCCAACGAGTTTTTATCCGAGGGTTTCGACGAAATCGAGTAAGCTCGCTGGGCGCTTTCTTTGATCTCCTGGTAGGGCGGTATGACGAGCTGCAGGTATTGACCGGCTTTGAAGTCGATTGTAGCGTTTTTGGGCAGCCGGATCCGAAGCTCTTTAATGTCATAGGTCACATCCTTCAGGCTCTCGACCGTGCAATTCAACTGTCGAACGGAGAACAATTCTTCCGGCAAGCGGATCCGTATGTCGGACTTGAGCTTGACCTGGCAAGAGAGGCGGATGTTGTCTTTGATCTCCTCCGGGGACATAAAGGGGAGCTCGGTGGGCAGATGGGGTCCAATATCAGATAGAACCTTCACTTTACAAGCGCCACAACTGCCTTTTCCCCCGCAGGCGGAAGGCACAAAGACCCCTTTTGTGGCGAGGCTCGACAATAGTGGGCTTCCCCCTTTGACCGAGAGAGTCTTCTGCCCCTCGTTAATTGATATGGTGACATCAGCGTAATTGTTCACGATCCCGTCGATGATGGCGATCGCGAAGGCCAATACGGCGCTGATCGCGCTAATGATAATCGGAGCGGTCCACATAGCTTTCCCCCTTTCGATGACCTTACTGTACTTTGAGCATTCCGGCGAAGCCTAAAAAGGCCATTCCGATGATGCCGATCGTGATCAGTGTGATACCGGCGCCTTTTAAACCAGCCGGAATCGGGTTCTTCTCTATCCTTTGGCGAATGGCGGCCAAGAGCACGATCGCGAGCCACCAACCCAGTCCCGAACCCGCCCCGAAAAAGGCCGATTGCAGGAGGTCGTAATTGCGAAGCTGCATAAACAGGGATACGCCCATAATCGCGCAGTTCACCGTGATCAAGGGCAAGAAGATGCCAAGACCGCGGTAGAGGGTCGGGGACACCCGTTCAATCACCATTTCCAAAACTTGTACAATGGCGGCGATGACGATGATGAACACGATGTATCGAAGGTAATCCAGTTCAAAGGGCACGATAACCCAGTGGTAGACCATCCAGTTGATGAGGGTGGTGATCGTCAATACCAAGGTCACCGCCATCCCTAATCCGTTTGACGCCTTCAAATCCTTGGAGATAGAGATGAACGAGCACATACCCAAAAAGAGGGAGAGCAGGATGTTGTTGGTGAAGACAGAAGCGATGAGGAGCGTTAAAGGATGCACGTCCGGAGTCATCTTCTCACTTCCTTTTCTTCGCGAGTAAGGTGTTGTGTATCCAAATATAGATGGCGAGAACGAAAAAGGCGCTCGGAGCCATAACCATAATCGTCCAGGGAATAAACTGATCCGGGAGAACGGGTACCCCGAAAAGCGTGCCGAACCCCAGCAGCTCACGGAAGAAGGCCACGATCATCAGTACCATCAAGTAACCGATCCCGGAGGTCAACCCATCCCAAAAAGCCGCCCCCGGCGGGTTCGCTTGGGCGAAGGCCTCGGCGCGCCCCATGAGGATGCAGTTGGTGATGATCAAACCGATGTAGGGTCCTAAAGCCTTCGCGATATCGGGTATAAAAGCTCGTAGGAGGATATCCAACAGGATCACGTAGAAAGACAAGACTAGAACCTGTATGATCATCCTGACTTTTTGCGGAATCCAAGCTTTCATCAACGAAAGCGTGAAGCTGGAAAAGGCTGTGGAAAGCGCGACACCGACGCCCATAATGAAAGTGTTGATGAGGTTGTTGGTAACGGCGAGCGCCGAACAGATTCCGATGATTTGTGAAGCGACGGGATTGTTGCGGAATAGATTGTCCTTCAAAATGCGTGTGGTGTTAGTCGCTGCGTTTAGGCTCATAGGCCTCCCTCCTTCACTCGTTCCTCCAAGTCTTTGAGGGCCTTTTTCAAGATCGTCTCGAGGGATTTCGATGTGGACGTCGCCCCCGTTATCGCGTCAACGCTCCCGTTATCTTTATCACGGTCACCGGGATCGGCCTGCCCCGTCCTGAAGGCGACGGTCCCGTTGACGAGTTTTTCTCCTTGGAACTGGCCTTTGAACCAAGGTTCCTCGATCCGCCCTCCCAACCCCGGCGTCTCATTCTGTTCCACGAAGGCTATCCCGGTGAGCCGTTCGAATTGGGAGTCCACTCCGATGATTCCTTGGATAATGCTCCAAAGGCCGTTTCCGGAAAAGAGGATCGCGTATTTTTTATCTTCAGGAGGATTGGTGAAAAAGATCCGTTTCCCACGGACCTCTTTCACGCCGATCCGGCCCCGATAGATGGTCAACGCCTCTTGGTCGTTCTGATAAGGAATTTGCATCGATTCGAGAACGGCTCGTATCAAAAAGAGCTCTTGGTTTTTTTTGACCTGTTCTTTCGTCAACTCGTTGACGAAAGACAGGACGAGTACGAATATAAAGGTGACCAAGACGGCGAACCCGACCAGATAGGCCTTGTGATCTTTGTATTCTAAAAGGTTTAGTTTCATGAGCGAACCACCGCCTTTTTCTTCGGCATCAACAGGTCGATCAGCGGGGCAAAGGCGTTGCCAATCAGAACGGCGAAACTCATTCCTTCCGGAAAGAAGGAAAAGGTTCGGATGAGAACGGCGGTAGTCCCAATGATCGTACCGTATATCCATAAGGAGGAAGTTTTTTTTGGCGCCGAAACCGGGTCGGTCGCCATAAAGACCGTAACGAACAGAAAGCTGCCCGAAAAAATTGCGGGTAACGCGTCAAGGGCGCCCGGCACCTTGAGCCAGTCAAATAAAAAGGTGAACAGCACTCCGCTGAGCGCGGTCGACAACATAATCCGCCAAGAGGCGGTTTTGGACCAGATCAGGTAGATCGCAGCCGCGATGACTAGAAAAATCGGGCCTTCGCCGAGAGAACCGGCTCGAATCCCGAAAAACAGCTCGGCGAGTCCAGGCGTCTCACCGACCTTCAAGAGGGCCAACGGAGTGGCCGCGGTGACGGGGTTCGATCCAAAATGGCTCCACGCGATCCATCCGGTCGTGAGGAGATTGGGAAAGGTCAGGTAGACGAACAGCCGCGAGACGATCGCCGGATTGAAGACGTTCCTTCCGAATCCCCCATAGACTTCTTTCGCGAAAAACACCCCGAAGACTATACCCAAAACAGCGACCCACCAGGGCGTCACAGGGGGTAAGGATAGCGTGAAAAGCAGGCAGGTTACCAATACCGCTTCGCTGACCTTCTTTTTACGCCCACGCTCTACGATCCATTCGGTCAAGATACCGGCGAGAAAGACCCAAGCCCCCAGCCATAAGACGCGATATCCGTAGGCGTAAATCGAAAAGATCGCGATGGGCAGCAGAGAGAAGAGCACCTTTCTCATCATTTTTTGTGTTTGAAACCAGGAAACCACCACTGTCACCCCCGTATTTTCCGATCGAATGTCTAATTTTAACACAAATCCTCGGCAAGAACGATAACTCGGGTCGACTCGTTTGGAGGGTCAGTTTTTGAGTCTAAAAATATGCCGGACTGAAGTTCGGCGTTCTCAGAAAGGCAAAAACAGATATATGCCGAGCTGAAGTTAAGCGTTCCCAGTAGTTCGGCCCTAGAATAAAACCCCGATTAGTCCTCTGCCGTTACTAAATCCGGACTTCTGTCGCCCGCCCTTTCTCTTTGTGGTAAAATCGAAGCAATTGAGAAAGGAGAACGAATGGAGCGCTTACGAACGGTTAACTTGCCTGTGGAGATGCGCAGGGTCTTTGGGTTTCTGTATAAAAATTATACCGAGGAAGAATTGAGGAACGTGCTCGAAGCTTACGAGTTCGCGAAGCGTCAACACGCCGAACAGTACCGCAAGAGCGGCGAGCCGTACATCAACCATCCCTTGAAAGTGGCTCAAATTCTCGCCGAGATGAAACTCGACACCGTCAGCATCAAAGCCGGCTTGTTGCACGATGTCGTTGAAGACACGGGGACTTCTTTGCAGGAGATCGAACAGCGTTTTGGGAAAGAGGTGGCGCGTATCGTCGATGGCGTAACCAAGATCGATCGGTTGAAGATCGATCAGAAGAATTTCGACCAGAAGGCTGAAACCGTACTGAAGATGTTTTTCGCGATGTCCCAAGACATTCGCGTGATTTTGGTCAAGCTGGCCGATCGGCTTCACAACATGCGAACCCTCGAGTTTCAATCTCCGGAAACGCAGAAACAGAAGGCGAAAGAGACTCTGCAGATATTCACGCCGATCGCGCACCGCTTGGGTATCTACACGATCAAGTGGCAATTGGAAGATCTAGCCTTCAAATACCTCTACCCGGAAGAGTACACGCATATTACGTCGCTTGTGGATTCAAAACGCGCGGATCGGGAGCTGATCACGCAAGAGTACTTGAGCGTGCTTCAATTGACCTTGGCGCGAAATGGCATCCAAAGCGAGATATCTGGCAGAGAAAAGCATTTTTACTCCATATGGAAGAAGATGAACGAGAGGGGGAAAAACTTCGACGAGATCTACGATCTCATCGCCATTCGTGTCATCACCAACACCGATAAGGAGTGTTACTACGTGTTGGGGTTGGTCCACAACCTGTGGAAACCGATTCCCGGACGGGTGAAGGACTACATCGCCACGCCGAAATCGAACGGGTATCGCTCTTTGCACACGACGGTCATTACGCATCGAGGAGAACCGCTCGAAATACAAATCAGGGACAAAGAGATGCACAACGAAGCGGAGTTTGGTTTAGCCGCCCATTGGATATACAAAGAAGGGAAGATGCAGAAGCACCAGCAGACTTGGCTGAAGAAGCTACAGGAGTGGCACCAAGACTATGAGCAGGGTGTTACCGGCCTGAACGAATTCCAAAAAGAGATACAGCTCGAAGAGGTCTATATTTTCACTCCCAAAGGCGAGCTGAAGCATATGCAGAAGGGCGCGACCACGATCGACTTCGCCTATTCGGTCCACACCGAGGTGGGCCATCACTATGCGGGCGCGAAGGTGAACGGAAAGATTGTCCCAATAGGTTACGAACTTCAGAACGGTGATGTCGTCGAGGTCATCGTCAATAAAAACAACCCAGGCCCTAGCTTGGATTGGCTAAAATATGCAAAATCGTCGAGCACCCGCGCGAAGATCCGGCGCTTTTTCAAGGAAAAGGATGCCCAGGTGTTGATCGAAGAAGGCAAGAACCTTCTTCGGCAGGTCGCAAAAAAACTGCAGAGATCGATGGAGGACCTCCTCGAATCCGATGAGCTCAAGCAATACCTCGGTATCGATAGGCAAGTGAGCGACAGGGATATCCTGCTGAGAATCGGAGAAAAGGAGCATAACGCGGAGGATATCGTAGTTTTATTCCAACCTCAGCCGATAGAACCCCCTCCAGTTATGGGACCACCAGACAAGAAACAGGTGCAGTCTACCACTATCGTAGTTGACGGTCAGCTCGGGATCGAGGTGAAGATGGCGAAATGCTGCCTTCCCGTTCCCGGAGACCCGATTGTTGGCGTCATAAGCAAGAAAGGGATCACGATTCATCAGAAAGACTGCCCTAACGCCGAAAACATTATGAAGGGAGAATTGGTATCCGTACAATGGGGCAACACGGATCAGGAGCGGTTTATGACCCACGTTATTTTGGAGACCAATGACCATTCGGGCAATCTCTTGAAAAACATCTGCCAATCGGCTAAAGAGAGGAACTACCATATCACGGAGGTTAACACGAAATTGGACGTGATCAAGCATATGACCTACCGCCTTTCGATCTTCGTCAAATCCTTGACGCAGCTCGAGGAGATGCTGGAATATTGGAGAAAACAAAACGGTATTGTCAACGTTTATCGGACCAGGGGAGAGGGATGAAAACAGTCTTGCAGCGCGTAAAACGCGCATCTGTGACAGTGGATGGCCTATTGATCTCCGAGATAGGCCCGGGTTTGTTGGTCTTTCTCGGCGTCGGAGAGTCCGACGAAATCGCCGATCTGGAATGGATGGCGGAAAAGATCGTGAATTTGAGAATCTTCGAAGACGAAAACG
Source organism: Thermotogota bacterium ADurb.Bin062 (assembly GCA_002071085.1). Taxonomy (GTDB): domain Bacteria; phylum Thermotogota; class Thermotogae; order MWEM01; family MWEM01; genus MWEM01. The sequence continues at coordinate 26,575 of MWEM01000028.1, forward strand.
AAAAGATGAACCTTTCGGTGAAAGATACGGGCGGCTCCATCCTCCTCGTCTCCCAGTTCACCCTGTATGGAGACGCTCAGAAGGGGAGAAGGCCCTCCTTTTCCGAAGCCGCGAAACCCGAAAAGGCGAAGGTGTTTTACGAGGCCTGTGGGAGAAGGATCGCCGAACTCGGGGTCCCGGTCAGTATGGGCGTTTTCGGCGCGATGATGGCGATCGACCTCTTGAACGATGGCCCCGTTACCATCTTGATCGATTCTAAGCGATAGAGCTACGCCGTGAAACCGCAACGATTACTCCTGCATATCTGTTGCGCGCCCGACGCGACGGTCGCGTTCGTCAAGCTCAAAGAACGATTCGAGGTCGAAGGGCTTTTCTACAATCCGAACATCTTTCCCGAGGAAGAGTATCGTAAGAGGTGTTCCGCAGCCCGGGATCTCGCAGAGGCGTGGAGCTTCTCGCTTCACGAGGGCCCATACGATTGGGAAAGCTGGAAGGCGTTGACCCGCGGTTACGAAAACGTAGACGAAGGTGGGGAGCGGTGCCAACTGTGCATTGCTCACAATTTAAGGCAAACAGCGGTTTTCGCGAAAGCGCTTGGGTTCGGATGGTTCTCGACGTCTCTGTTCACCAGCCGAAAGAAGGACCTGAGAATGATAGAGTCTTTGGGATATCGGATCGGCAAAGAGACATCGGTCCAATTTTACTATGAACCCTTCCGAAGGGCGGGGGGGTTCGACGAGAGCGTACGACACTCCCGCGAGTTGGGTCTTTACCGTCAAACCTACTGCGGTTGTCCCTATTCCGCGCAAGGCGCGAATTCCAATGGGCCATCGGGTTCTACCCGAGCGGGATGATGAAAACGGAACGACAAGAGAGCTGGAAGATACAGGTCCCCTTTCATCTCGATTATTGCCTGAACTGCGGGCAGGTGTTCCGGTGGAAAAAACTCGGGAATCATTGGTTTGGGTTTATCGAAGGCCATCTTTACAGGATCGAATACGAGGAGTCGAGCCAAACCATCCGGGCGTTACGGATTTCGGGTGACACAGAGCGAACCGGCGCGGACTCGGAAGGGGAAAGCCGTCGCCGAATAGAGCGCTATTTCGGTCTCTATGACTCTTTGAGCGCGATTCGAGAGTCTATTCTGACGAACCTGCGAGAAAAAGGGTATAATTGGTTCGTAGGAAAATTCGATGATATATTTTCGAAAAGCCTCGGTTTACGTATTCTCCGGCAAGACGTGTGGGAGGTTGCGGTGAGCTTTTTGCTGTCCTCGCAAACGAATATCCCAGCCTTAGAACGGAAGTTGGACGCGCTCTGTCGGTTGTTTCCTCAAAATGAGGTCCGCTATGAAGGAGAGTCCTATTACAGGTTTCCGAAGAGAGAGTCGTTAGCGACCTTATGCGAAGAAGATTTCAAGCGTCTCGGATTTGGGTATCGCAGCGCGTGGTTGTGCGAAATGGTTAGAAGATTTCGAGAGTCGGATTTCCGTTCGATTCGAACGGAGACGTACGATCGGCAGCTCTCGTTTTTGCTTTCCTTTCCCGGAGTCGGCTACAAGGTGGCCCACTGTATCCTCTTGTTCGGGTATTCAGTGATGAGAGCGTTTCCGGTGGACATCTGGATCTCTCGATGGATTAAAGAGGTGTTTCACGTCGAGGGCGCTCCGGATCGGTTGACGTCGTGGGGACAAAACGTGTTTGGAGAATACTCAGGATATGCCCAGGAATATATTTTTAACGTTTACCGCAATTTGGGGTCTGATGGGGGAGAGATTTGACGGAGCGTCTATCTATCGAGTTTAATGCGATCATCGACCATGTCCGTGTGATCCGAGGAGCGCTGAGGTCTTTTCTCAGATCGAAGGAAATCAACGCCACGCAAGTCTTCGATACCGAACTCGCCCTCAGCGAAGCCGTTGTCAACGTCATAAAACACACTTATCGGTTTGAACCCACGCAAACCGTCTATTTGACGATCCTATGGGAGCCGGAAGAACGAGCGTGCACCTTCCTGCTGGAGGATTCGGGAAAGACTGTTTCTCCTGAGAAGATGCTCTCGCGTGACCTGGACGACCTGAAGGATCATGGACTGGGCGTCTACATCATAAAAAGCCTGATGGATGAGGTTACCTATTCTCCGCGTGAAGACGGTAGCGGCAACCGGTTGACGATGAAAAAACGATTCCGACCGTAGGCGATGATGATCGAAGCGGTTAAGATCATCGGAGGAGGGTTGGCCGGATGCGAAGCGGCGTTATACCTAGCCGATCACGATGTCCCGGTGACGCTTTACGAGATGAGGCCGACCTGTCCCACTCCGGTCCACCAAACGGGGAAGCTCGCCGAGTTGGTTTGCTCCAATTCTCTCAAATCGACCGACCCAAACACCGCCTCCGGTTTGCTCAAAGAAGAGATGAGGCTTTTAAAGAGCCATCTGTTGGAGATCGCCGAAGCGTGTCGCTTGCCCGCTGGCTCGGCCTTGGCGGTCGACCGGGAACGGTTTTCGGAAATGGTCGGTAGACGTATCGCCGACTCTACGATTCGGGTGGTTCGGGAGGAATACACCGGACTCGACGATGAGAATTACGAGCGAACGGCCGTGGCGCTTTGCGCCGGCCCGGCCACTTCCGATGGGCTCATGGGGTCCATCTCCCGGTTTTTGAAGACTTCCGAACTCTTTTTCTTCGACGCCGTCGCGCCTATCGTGGATAGCGAAACGATAGACTTCTCGCATACTTTTCGGGCCAATCGGTACCAGGAAGGAGAAGAGGGGTCCTATATCAACCTTCCCCTAGACGAAGCCCTCTATGCGCGCTTTTTTCGTACCTTGGTCGAAGCGCGGACCCTAGATGTTCCCGATTTTGAACGGAAATACCTTTTCGAACGGTGCCAGCCGATCGAAGAGATCGCGCGCACCGGATACGACGCCTTGCGATACGGGCCTATGAAACCGGTCGGTTTGATCGATCCGAAAACGAACCGAGAACCCTATGCCGTGATACAATTACGGCAAGAGAACGCGGCGAAAAATCTATACAACCTGGTCGGTTTTCAGACGCGTTTGAGCTGGGGGGAGCAAAAGCGGTTGCTTAGGCTGATTCCTGCTCTTCGAGAGGTGGAGATCGTCCGTTACGGAGTCATGCATCGGAACACCTACCTCAATACTCCGAGATTGTTCGATGCCCATTTGGAATCGAAAACGTGTGCGAACTTGTTCGTGGCGGGGCAAATGAGTGGTGTGGAGGGATATATGGAAAGCGCGGTCAGCGGGCGGATCGTAGCGGGACAAATCTTGCGGCGGATCCGTGGACAGTCGCTTTTAGAATATCCCATAGAAACCATGGTCGGCGCCCTGAACGCGTATATTACCAAAGCCGATCCACTCCGCCCTATGTATGCGAATTTTGGAATTCTCCCGCCTGTTAAGGGCAAGAAAAAGGAAATACGAGCTTTGAAATCGGAGCGAGCGTTACGCGTGATGAAGGCCTTTCTCGCAGAAACCTAGACATAAGAATCCTAAACTCCGCTGATCTTTAAGGAATAGAAAAAGTTCGGTGACTATAGGGCGAACGATGGGAAAAACCGTCCGCCCGCTCTATAATTCGTGCTATAATGCCTTACGGTTGGTTCCTCGGCGTTCGCGGAATCGGAAGGCGAGTTCGGGCCCTCTAAAAGGAAAGCGGCCCACCGGGATCGAGGGAGAGAGTATGGCAGAAAGTGGGTATTCAGGAGTTCGGAAAGCATCGGTTCTATTGTTGACGCTCGGCACGGAGAAAGCTTCGAGGATTTTGAAGCATATGAGCGACGAAGACATCGAACGTTTGACTCTGGAGCTGGCGAAACTGGAGAAAGTCAACGACAACGAGAAGAAATCTGTGCTCACCGAGTTCGTCACCAACTTTCGCGCTCGGGAGTTTATGGCCTCCGGGGGCATCGAGTATGCGCGGGATATGTTGGAAAAAGCGGTCGGCGTCGAAAAGGCGTTGGAGATCCTCGAGCGATTGACCTCCAACCTCCAAGTGAAGCCCTTCGACTTTTTGAAGAAGACGGACCCGATGCAGCTGGTGAACGTCTTGCAGAACGAACACCCGCAGACGATAGCGTTGATCTTATGCTACTTGCTCCCGAAACAGGCGGCCCAAGTGATCGGATCCCTTCCGGAGGGGCTGAAAGCCGAGGTGGTGAAACGGATCGCCATGCTCGACAAAGCAAACCCGGAGGTGGTGCGCGAAGTGGAGCGCGTGCTCGAGCGAAAGGTATCGACCTTCGTGACCCAAGATTTCGCTCAAGTGGGCGGGTTGGATACGGTTGTCGAGTTTATGAACAGTCTGGATCGCACGACCGAGAAGGAGATACTGGACAAGCTTTCCGAAACGGATCCTGAGCTGTCGGAAGAGATCCGGCGGCATATGTTCGTGTTTGAAGACGTGGTGAAACTCGACGACAGATCGATGCAAATGGTTCTCCGCGAGGTGGATACGAAAGATTTGAGCCGGGCTTTGAAAGGGGCATCGGAGGAGATTTTGAACAAGATCGTGAGCAACCTTTCGAAGCGGGCCGGGCAGCTGTTGAAGGAAGAGATAGAGTTTTTGGGCCCCTTGCGGGTGGTAGACGTGGAGGAAGCGCAACAAAAGATCGTGAATGTGATCCGCAGGCTGGAAGAGAGCGGCGAGATTTTCATTGCCCGCGGCGGAGGAGAGGAGCTCATTGTATAACCTGATCAAGCGAACCCTCGTCACTATCGATGAAAAAGAGAGGAGAAAGATCAACTCGGGCGAACCCGCTCAGGCGGATGAAAAGGCCGATAAACTCGCGGACGGTAGCGAAGAAAAACCCCGGGAAGAACTGATCGAGATGCATCCGGAAGTGACTTTGGCCCGAGAAAGGGCGAGGTCTATCATCGAGGACGCAAGGAGACAGGCCGAGCAAATCCGCAGCGAAGCGCAGGCTTTGACCGTCGCAGCGCAAAAACAAGCCGAACAAAAGAAAGTGGAGATGGACCAACTGCTCATCAGCAAAGAGCGAGAGATAGAGAATAAATGGAAGGCGCAATACGAGAGCGCGATACGTTCCGTTCAGGCTTTGCAGCAAAGCCTTCAAAAGAATAAAGACGAATTCATCGCCCTCGGTTCCCAGCAGATTCTTCTCTTGGCCAAAACCGTCGTGGAAAAGATGCTGTTCATCGTCCTCGAAGACAGAGAAGCCGAGGTGTTTGAACGGAAGATTCGAGAGCTGGTACACCGCGCCCTGGACTATAAAAAAGTCGTGATGCGCCTCAATCCGAAGAACTTGGAATTCTTCTCACCAACGCTGTTACAGAGCGTGAAAGCTATCATTCCGGATGTCGAGCTGCGCCCCGATCCGAAGATCGCGCCTGGAGGTATCCTCGTCGACACGGACTTCGGCACCCTGGATGCGACGATCGAAAGTCAGTATCAGCTCTTCCAAGAGATCGTCTCGCAGGCGCTTGTGAGCGATAGCCCTTGAACCCCGAAGTCTTCGCTCCGATCCAGTGGCTTCAAGAAACTATGCGGCAGACGGACTTTATCACACTGAACGGAAAGGTGGAGAAAATCATCGGGCTGACGATCGAATCCGCCGGTCCGGAGGTGTTCCTAGGCGAAGTCTGCGTCATCAAGAACCTAAATGGAGAGCGAATCCTCTGTGAAGTCGTGGGGTTCAAAGACAACCGGATCATCCTGATGCCGTTGGAAGACTTCGAGGGGGTTTCACTCGGCTGTCCGGTTGCCGGTACGAAACGGACGCTGGATGTGGGAGTCGGCGACGACATGCTGTCCAGGGTCTTCGACGGTATCGGCCAACCGATCGATGGAAAACCCTTCTTTCCGAAAGGTTACGTATCTCTCAACAATTCGCCGCCGAACCCGCTCGTCCGTGCCAGGATCAAAGAATCGTTACCGGTCGGCGTGCGCGCAATCGATGCGTTCACCACGCTAGGACGAGGTCAGCGCATAGGGATATTCTCCGGAAGTGGCGTCGGAAAATCGACGACGATGGGGATGATCGCCCGCAACACGCGTGCCGATGTCAACGTGATCGGCCTGATCGGTGAAAGAGGCCGGGAAGTCCGAGAATTTCTTGAAAGGGACTTGGGAGAAGAGGGGTTGCGCCGCAGCGCGGTGGTCGTCTCTACTTCGGACCAGCCGGCGTTAATGAGGGTGAAGGCGCTTTACACGAGCACCTCCATCGCCGAATACTTTAGAGACCGGGGTTTGAACGTGATGCTTATGGTCGATTCCCTTACCCGCTGGTCGATGGCGCAGCGGGAGTTGGGTTTGGCTATCGGAGAGCCCCCCACCACGAGGGGTTACCCGCCAAGCGTTTTCGCCGGATTGCCGAAAGTGCTGGAGAGGGCGGGAAACTCGGATAAAGGGAGCATTACCGGTATCTACACGGTTTTAGTGGAAGGCGACGATTTCAACGAACCCATTTCGGACACCGTCCGTGGGATCGTTGACGGGCATATCATCTTGTCCCGGAAACTCGCGGAAGGCAATCATTTCCCGGCTATCGACGTGTTGGCCAGTATCAGCCGTTTGATGCCGGAAGTAGCTGACAAGGAGCACCTGAAGGCCTCACGGGCATTGAAAGACCTGATCTCCACCTATTACGCTGCCAAAGACCTCATCGACGTCGGCGCCTACAAAGACGGCAGCGACATCAAGATCGACCAAGCGAAAAAGTATATCTCCACGATCAACGGTTTCCTTCAGCAAGAGGTCGCCGATAAGGCGATCTTCGAAGAAACGGTAAATAGGTTGAAAAAGATTCTGCAAACGATTCAGAGCTGAAACGTCCTTTTCAAAATAGCGCTTTATCGTAAGAAATCACAACACACACATAACACGCAGACGCTACGGTTTCTCTAGAAAAAGAGTCGCTACTCCCGTTTGCCCTCGAAAGAACCTGTGCGGGTCAGGTTATGGGGTGATATAACCAATAGGTTTATCGCGGGGTAACTAACGGGGCCCCGCGATGCTGCGCACGGGAACGCTCCCTGTGAAAATATAAAAAACGTGCTGAACTAAAGTTTGGCGTTCCCAGGCGTTCACAACGCCTTCCCAAGACTTTCCCAAGAATCTTTTCTCTGTGTTCTCTGTGCCCTCCGTGCGAACCCGTTTTTTTTCTTTGGAATGAATGAAAAGGGTATCGCGCCGTCGCGAAAAGAAGGAGCGCTTACGCCGCGATGCCCGTTTATGTTATCGCGGGGTAACCAGCGGGCTGACTTCGGAAGCCCACGAAGTCTCGCGATGCTGCGTTCGGGAACGCTCCCTGTGAAAATATAAAAAACGTGCTGAACTAAAGTTTGGCGTTCCCAGGCGTTCACAACGCCTTCCCAAGACTTTCCCAAGAATCTTTTCTCTGTGTTCTCTGTGCCCTCCGTGCGAACCCGTTTTTTTATCTTCGGAATTAACGAAAAGGGTATCGCGCCGTCGCGAAAAGAAGGAGCGCTTACGCCGCGATGCCCTCGCACAAAAGCGTATCGCGCCGTCGCAAAAAGAAGAGACGCTTACGCCGCGATGCCCGTTTGTGTTATCGCGGGGTAACTAACGGGGCCCCGCGATGCTGCGCACGGGAACGCTCCCTGTGAAAATATAAAAAACGTGCTGAACTAAAGTTTGGCGTTCCCAGGCGTTCACAACGCCTT